>CAMLEO010000120.1 GCA_946478975.1 uncultured Steroidobacter sp. | reverse complement strand
GCGCGCGCCCGAAGCAACCGCAAACTGCAGAGCAAAGGTCGAAACGCCGCCGGTACCTTGCACCAGGACCACGTCGCCCTTACGCACGCCTCCATGACGAGTCACCGCATTCCATGCAGTCAGGCCCGCTGTTGGCAGCGTTGCCGCTTGCTCATAGGTCCAACCCGACGGAACGGGCGCGACTGCCTTGGTGTCGAGCGCGATGTAATCTGCGAGCACGCCGTCCGCCTGCCATCCATGCGTGCCGGTCAACATCGAACGTGCGTACGGACCGTCGGCCCAATCGCTGAAATACATGCTGACGACGCGATCGCCGACGTGCACGTCCTTCACCAGCTTGCCGACAGCGACGACTTCACCCGCCGCGTCCGATGCGGGAACGCGCCCCACTCGCCCCGGATCTTTGCTGGGCTTCAACCGGCTCAGCTCGCCGTTGTTCAAGCTGATCGCATGCACGTGCACCAGCACTTCGTGATCGCCGGGTGTCGGCACCGGCACATCGAGCACTTTCCAGCGAAAGCCGGTGTCGATCTGTTCGAGCACCACCTTGCGCATCGACGCAGGCAGTTTTGAGCTGCTGGCAATCGACGGAACCGCACACAGCAGCGCAAACAGCATGAGTGCCGCTCCCGAGAGATTCGTTACATTCGCTCGCTTCATGAATCAGCTCTCCACCATCCGTAAGTGACGATCGAACGACGCGTCGACCGCCGCACGTCCATTGCCAATGATGTTGCGGCCCCAGGTGAAGCCGTACACGTCGTCGTATTCGTAACCTGCCAGCCGCTCGCGCATGGCGCGCACATCGCTGGTCTTCATGGGCACATAGTTGGGATAGCTGTACATGAAGGCGACGTGCCGGCGGTCGGTCGCGACTTGCAACGCGTCGCCGGGGAGCAGCACGGAACGATTCGCCCTTTGCCACAGCAGCGCCGTGCTGCCGGGAAAATGGCCGCCGCAGCGGACCAGCGTGACATCCTTCGAGAGCGGATGAATGTCGCCGCTCCAGAAATTCACACGAGGCGACGAGCGACGGATCCAGTCGCGGTCCGCCTCGTGCAGCAGGATCGGTACGCCGCCAAGTGCGTCGCTCCACTCCACCATCGATGAATAAAAATGCGGATGTGAGATCACGATCCGACTCACACCGCCGCGCGCTTTGAGATCGGCGACCGCTTCTTCCGTGACGAGGCTGACGCATTCCCAGAGCACGTTGCCTTCGCTGGTTGGCAGCAGCAGCGCGCGCTGAGGAATTGCAAACTCACCGCGAATGCCGATGCCGAGCAGGCCATCGTCATCTTCGATTCGCAGCGAGTACCAGCCGGCCAGGTCGGCATGCGTCAGCCACGTCTGCCCGCGCCAGCCGACGTACTGACGCTCGTCTTCACAGATCGAACAATGGCCCCGCGGTTCAGCCGACTCGGCGTGCTGGGTGCCGCAGGTTTCACAGATATAGCAAGGCATGACATCTCCGACGAGGCGCGCCCCTGGAATGGATGCCAAGGCTAGTCGTAATCTAGTCCCACGATAGAGCCAGTTTCGACGGATTTCATGAAGCCAGTATTTTCGTTCGACGTAGCGCTGCCGTCTCGCGGCCAGGGCACGGTGAAGCAGTCGCTGTACGAGCAGTTGCGAAGCGCGATCCTGGACGGCCGCATGAAGCCGGGCACCAAGCTGCCAGCGACTCGACAAGTGGCGGCCGGCCTCGGCATCGCGCGCAACACGGTGCTCGGTGCTTATGATTTGCTGATTGCCGAGGGCTACGTCACTCCGCGTCCTGGCGCGAAAGCGGTGGTCGTCGATGTCACTGCACGCCGCTCGCGACCAGCGCGTCGACCGCCGGCGGCGCTCGCGAATCGAGCGACCAATCCGCTGTGGCAGATCCCAGACCTGCAGCGCGAGAAGCGACGAACCTTGCCGGAACGATGTTTCCGAATGGGCACGCCCGAGTATCGATTTTTTCCGCACGACACGTGGCGGCGCCTGTGCGCGCGAGCGTTGCGGAGTTGGGCGAAGCGGCCGTTCACCTATTCGCCCTCCGAAGGATTTCCAGAGTTGCGAGAAGCCATTGCTCATCACGTTGCCTTTGCACGCGCCGTTGCCTGCACGGCAGAGGATGTGATGGTCACGTCAGGCGCTCAGCAAGCGTTCGACATGCTGGCGCGATTGTTGGTCGTGCCCGGACGCACCAAGGTCGCGGTCGAAAATCCCGGTTACCCGCCGCTGCGCTCCGCCTTCATCGCGGCGGGTGCGCAGATCGTGCCGGTTCCATTGGATGACGAAGGCATGCGCGTCGCTGAAATTCCCGACGATGTCGGCGTCATCAGCGTGACGCCTTCCCATCAATCGCCGACCGGCGTGGTGTTGTCATTACAGCGTCGCACCGAGCTGCTCGACTTCGCTCGACGCCGTGGCGCCGTGATCATCGAGGACGATTACGACGGCGAATTCCGCTACGGCGGCCGTCCGCTGGACGCGCTGCAGATGATGGATCGCGACGGCTCGGTGTTCTATGTCGGCACGTTCTCCAAGAGTTTGTTTCCATCGCTGCGCAAGGGCTTCATCGTCGCGCCGGCGTGGGCTCACAATGCGCTGATCAACATCAAATATTGCGCCGATGCCCACAGCGACGTGGTCACGCAATCGATGCTGGCAGCTTTCATTCGTGACGGTCATCTCGCACGTTACGTCCGTCGCATGGTCGGAGTGTATGGAGCACGATGGGAGCTGGCGCTCGAAGAGCTGCAGCGCCTCGACGCCTGGTTGCAACCCATTCCTTGCGAAGCCGGCTTGCACCTCGCCGCGCGAATTCGCAATCCAGCGCAGGCAAGTACCATTGTCGCGCTGGCCAAGCAGTATCTGCCGGGGTCGCAGTCGACGGTCGAATATTCGGCCACGCCTTTGGGACAGCCCGCTCTCGCGATCGGTTACGGCGTGATCGAAACGGATGAGATGGCGGCGCCATTCAAAAGCTTTCGGCGCGCGCTCGCGGCCGCCAGGCTCAAAACGTGACGACCGGTCCCACTGAAACGAAGCAATCTGGCTCCTTACGTGCGTGCCTGCGAGAGGTAGCCTCGCAGCTCGCATAACGAGTGAGGGCTCACGCTTGCGTAAATCCCTGTTCGCGGTTGTGACATTGTTCGCCGGCCTCAGCGCTCATGCCGACGCGGTCGTCACTCCCCTGCTCACCAAGGACCTGATCGTCGGGCCGAATCAGGAGATCGCGATGCTCACCGTCGAGTACGCGCCGGGCGAGTCGTCCCCAAAACACCGGCACAACGCACAGGTCATGGTCTACGTGCTGGAAGGGAGCGTCCGCATGCAGATCGAAGGCCGCGAGTCGGTCACGCTGACTCGGGGCCAGACTTTCTATGAAGGACCGGATGACGTGCACCTCGTATCCGCCAACGCGAGCACGACCGAGCCGGCCAAGTTCCTGGTTTTCAAGGTGCAATCCAAGCCGACGAAGTGATCGGAACCCCGGCTCCGACCGCCGGGCCTGATCTGGATCAAGTCGGCAATCGCTCCGCGCGCTGTATAATGATTTTCATTTGCGTGGAGCCGGCGATATGTTCAACGCGTTCATGATCACCCTGCGCGAGGGCATCGAAGCCTTCCTGATCGTGGCCATCACCCTTGCGTACTTGCGCAAAACCGGGCGGCAGGAGCTCGGTCGCGCCGTCTATATAGGCATCGGCGTCGCGCTGCTGGCGAGCTACATGGCGTCGCTGCTGTTTGCGCAGGCGGCCAACCAATCGCTTTGGGAAGGCGTGCTGGCCCTCGTCACCGCCGTGCTCGTCGGCACGTTCACCGTCCAGGTGATCCACACCTCGAAGCACATTCGCCGCGAGATCGAAGGAAAACTGGAACAGGCCGCGACCCGCCAGGGCGTGTGGGCTTTCATCGGCGTGTTCGCCTTCACCGTGCTGATGATCTCGCGCGAGGGAATGGAAACCGCGCTGCTGTTGTCCGCGACGTTCGTACAGACTGCGACTCGGCCGTTCTTCTTCGGCGGCGTGCTTGGGCTGCTCGCCGCTTCGGTGCTGGCGACGTTGTGGGTCCGGTACGGTCAGCGCATCAATCTCGGGCGCTTCCTGCAAGTGACGGCGGTGTTCCTGCTGGTGTTCGTCGTGCAGTTGCTCGTGTACGGTTTTCACGAGCTGACCGAGTCGGGCACGCTGCCCATCGACAACACCTACTGGCATCTCGCGACCGAGCCGTACGGGCCGGAAGGCGTGTACGGTCAGTGGCTCTCATACTCGATGATTCTGCTGCCGCTCGGCTGGCTGGCGTGGACGCTGTTCAACGCCAGCGGCGCCCGATCGAAAGGCCAAACATATTCGGGTCGATGATGAAGCTCACCGGTCAATGCAACCTGCCGAAACCGGCCGGCCAGGAAACATTGCCGATGGTTTCGATCACGCGCCACACCAAGCGTGCTTCCTCCTGCACGTCCTGCTCTACGTCGGCGCGGGACTCCTGCCACGCTTCGTCGCTCGGCCGGTGGAATTCCAGTGCGATCCGCCAGTCCTGCGGCCGCATGCTGGTCTCGGTCGTGCCCAGGTCGTCGAGATCGATGTCGTCGTAGGGGCCAGTCCAATCTTCCGGCGCCGCAGCCGCTTCGATGTCCAGATCGCCCCACGCGTCGCGCTCGATCTCCTCGACGTCGCCATCGAAGTATTGGATCTGAACGTTGCCGGTGGTCGCGTCCGTGGCCACGATGCGAAACATTTCACCCTTGTCGTGGTGCATGTACCACTGGTTCAGGAGGGGATTCAGTTCGTTGGTCATTGCCTTGCCCGCCGCTTTGTTAGCATCCGCCGGCAAGCATCCGCCTTCCGTGCGACGCGCAAATCCGGAGAGGTACCGAAGCGACGCGTGGATGTTCCTAGTCGGCTCATGCACACTTGGCGCGCAGTGAGCTGAAGGAGAGTTCGTCATGTCATTGGACACGCAGCTGCTGGCCGACCTGGTCGAGTTCGCGCCCGACGCCATGCTGATCGTCGATAGCAACGGCAAGGTGCTGTATGCGAATTCGCGCGTAACGGACCTGTTCGCCTGTCGTCGCGAAGACATCGTCAATCAAAGCGTCGACCTGCTGCTGCCGGAGCGCTTTCGCGCCCGCCACGCCGGCCACCGGCGTCACTTTTCGGAAGATCGGCGCACGCGCCCGATGGGTGTGGGGCTGGATCTGTTGGGCCGCCGCTGGGACGGCACCGAATTTCCGGTCGAAATCAGCTTGAGCCCGCTGCGCGATGGCCTGGCAGCCGCGGCGATCCGCGATGTGACAGACCGCAAGCGTGTGGAACATGAATTGATCAAAGCTCGCGAGCTCGCCGATCAGGCGCGGGAAGAAGCGGATCGCGCCAACCTCAGCAAGAGCCGTTTTCTCGCCACCGCCAGCCACGACCTGCGCCAGCCGTTGCAGGCGCTCTCGATGTTGCATGGGACCTTGCGGCGCATGGAGGGCTCGCCGACGCTGCACGAGGCGCTGTCACAGCAGGGCCTTGCCATCGATGCAATGAAGCGGCTGCTGAATGCACTGCTCGACATCAGCAAGCTCGAATCGGGCGCGGTCAAGCCGCAGCCTTGCGTGTTCCCGCTGAAGAAATTGTTCGATCAGTTGCGCACGGAGTTCGCCGCCGCCGCGGATGTAAAAGGCGTCGCGCTCGAAGTGGAAGACACCGCGATCTTCACTCGCACCGATCCCGCGTTGGTCGAACAGTTGTTGCGCAACCTGGTCTCGAACGCCATCAAGTACACGCGCAGCGGCATCGTTGAATTGCGGGCGCGCGCGACTCCCGCCGGCGTGCACGTGGAAGTCCGCGATACCGGCGTGGGTATTCCCGAAGATCAGCTGAATCTCATTTTCGATGAGTTCTTCCAGGTCGGCGTCGCCCGGAACACAACGCGCGAAGGCTACGGACTGGGACTTGCGATCGTGCAGCGGATCGCAAAACTGCTCGGGCTGCACGTCGAGGTGAAATCGCAGCTCGGCAAAGGCTCGACTTTCTCGCTCGAGCTGCCGCAAACCGCCGAGCACACCGCAGGCGCCTGGATCGACGCGCCTGACGCCGGCACCCATCCGAGCAAACATGAGCACTCGGGAAAAATTCTGGTCACGGAAGACGAGCCGGCCGTGCTTCGCGCGACGCGCCTGTTACTGGAGCTCGAAGGTTACCAGGTGATTCCCACCGCGAATCGCGAGCAGGCGCTGGACCGCGCGCGTGAGCATCCCGATATCGATCTGCTGGTGAGCGACTATCACTTGAAGGAAGACCAGACCGGCCTGGATGTGATTAGTGCGGTCCGCGAAACGCTGGCGCGCAATATTCCTGCGATCCTGGTCACCGGAGATACCTCGACGGCAGTCAAGAAGCTGCCGCGCGACGCCGGTTTGCGACTGGCCAGCAAACCCATCGACGCCGATGAGCTGCTGACGTTGATGCACGAACTGCTGCGCAGTCGCACTTAGCTCGTTCAGTGCGTGCAGGTGCCCGGACTGTTTCCGACCCGCAAGCGATATTCCGTGACTGAGTGAAATGTTTCGCCCGGCCGCAGCACCGTCGAAGGAAACGTCGGTTGGTTCGGGCTGTCTGGAAAATGTTGAGTTTCTAATGCGAGGCCGGCGCCGCGCTCCAGCGGCCTGCCGAGTGCATCTTTGAGCGAGCCGTCGAAACCATTCGCCGTGAACAGCTGCAGCCCCGGCTCGGTGGTCCGCACCTCCAGCGTGCGACCCGACGCGGGTTCCTCGATCCGCGCAGCTAATGTGAGCGCCCCAACCTCAGGTTTATCGAGCACGAAGTTGTGATCGAACCCGTGTGCGAGACGGATCTGCGGATCATCCATGTCGACGCGATCCGCAAGCCGCACCGGCGTGCGCAGATCAAACGGCGTGCCCGTCACCTCTTCGATCGCGCCGATGGGGAGTTTGCGCTCATCGATCGGTGTGTAGTGACTGGCGAACACCTGCGCACGATGCTCGAACACAGAGCCGCCGCCCGCCAGGTTGAAATAAACGTGATGACTCGGATTGAGCACCGTCGGCTGATCGGTCGTGCCCCGATACTCGATGCGCAGCGCGTTGTCCGCCGTCAGCGTGAATGTGACTTGCATCGATACGTTGCCAGGAAAGCCGTTCTCACCCGCGAAGCTGAGATCGTGTAGCACGACGCCGGCGACATCCGAGGATTGGAACGGCGCCGCGCTCCACCGTCTCGCGCCGTAGCCCCCGGGACCACCATGCGACGTAATGCCTTGGGCATTACTGTTGAGATCGTAACGATGGCCATCCAGCGTGAAGCCGCCACCCGAGATGCGATTGGCGTAGCGCCCGAGCAAGCTGCTGAAGTTCGCGCGATTCTCGTGAGCACGCAGGTCGGGCAGCGAAAGCACGACGTTCTCGCACTTGCCGTTGCGATCCGGCGCGCGCAGTTCGTTGATGATGCCACCGTAGGTCAAGATACGAACGCTCACGCCTCGATCGTTCTTCAGCGTGTACGCTTCGACAGGCTCGCCTTGCGTCGTCACTCCAAACTGTGCGTGAGTTACTTCCGCCGCGCCGACGGCAGTGCAAGCCGCGAGCAGGCCCAGCCCGCATGAGCCTCCGGAAAATGAAGTCTTCGTCAGCTTCATCAGCTCGCCCGCCTCGATGTGCAATAAAATCGTTGGATAATAGCGCGACCCACACAGTCCTGAAGCTCCATCGCATGAACCTGACCGCTCGTTTGCTCCTGCCCCTCGCGGGGCTCATCGGTTTGATATCACACGCCGCCGCCGACTCCACAGCCGCACCTCCCGAGCGCCAGCAAGTGCTCGATACCATGAAGCGGGCCACGACGTTCATGGTGGACAAGGTCGCTTACAAAGGCGGTTATGTCTGGACCTATCTGCCGGATATGTCGCGACGCTGGGGCGAGATGGAAGCGCGTGACACGATGATCTGGCTGCAGCCGCCCGGCACGTCGAGCATGGGCCATGTGTTCCTGGACGCGTATCACGCCACCGGCGATGAATATTATTACCAGGCTGCCGAGCAAGTGGCCGCGGCGCTGATCTGGGGCCAGCACCCGAGCGGCGGCTGGAACTACGTGGTCGATTTCGGCGGCGACCGCTCGCTCAAGGACTGGTACGGCACCGTCGGCCGCAACGCCTGGCGCCTGGAAGAATTCCAGCACTACTACGGCAACGCCACCTTCGACGATGACGTGACTGCCGATGCCGCGAAGTTCCTGTTACGCATTTACGTGGAAAAGCATGATCCGCGCTATCGGCCGGCGCTGGAAAAGGCCATTCAATTCGTGCGCGACAGCCAGTATCCGATCGGCGGCTGGCCGCAGCGTTATCCCATCAGCGAAGAATTCTCCAAGCACGGCCGGCCCGATTACAGCTCGTTCCTGACCTTCAACGACGATGTGTCGGCGCAGAACATTTATTTTCTGACCTTGTGCTATGAAGTGCTCGGCGACGAGCGCCTGCTCGACGCGATCACTCGCGGCATGAACTTCTTCCTCACCGCCCAACAAGGTCCGCCGCAGCCGGGCTGGGGTCTGCAATACACATTGGATGTTCGTCCGGCCGGCGCGCGCAGCTATGAGCCGCAGTCGCTTGCGACCCACACGACGGCTACAAACATCGCGCACATGATTTCGTTCTACGAGCTCACCGGCGACTCGAAATATATCGCTCGCGTTCCGGATGCGCTCAACTGGCTGGAATCCAAAGTCATCAAGCGCCCTGCCGCCGGCGACAAAGATCAGCGCCTGACGCTGCCGACCTTCATCGAGCTCGGCACCGACAAGCCGCTCTACGTTCATCGTCGCGGCTCGAACGTGATGAACGGCGAGTACTACGTCGACTACGACGAGCGCCGAACCATCGGTCACTACTCCGCCACTCGTCGCATCGATATCGCCGGCCTCCGCAAGCGCTACGAGGCAGTGAAGTCGAAGCCACCGCAGGAATTGCTCAAGAAGTCGCCGCTCGCTCCGGGCACTGGCGCTACCGACCTGCCGCGCTTCTTCGCGACCGTGTATGAACCGTTGCCGCAGGGTGATATCAAACAATTGGCGAGCACCGCAGTGACTTCGCTCAACGGCACAGGCTACTGGCCTGCGCCGCTGAAGATGACCAGCCAGCCGTACCACGGCGATGGCTCGAAAGACGTTGCCAAAGGCGATTTCGCCACGACCCAGGTCGGCGACGACAGCGATACTTCGCCCTATCCCAACCCGACGCCGGTGATCGGCATCTCCACCGCCGAATACATGAAACAGATGAACGTGCTGATTCAGTCGCTGGAGAAATGAAGCTGCTGGAGGAGAGGCTCGGGTAAGTTCCAGGCGCGCAGCGTGCTCGCATCAGCCGCTGCGCTGCCTTGAATGGCAGTCGGCGTGCCGGAGAACCGCGGTGCCGGCGCAGGTTGAATGATTCCCGCATGGTTGACGAACGTCCCTCGCGCGACGTTGTGCGGATGATTGACCGCCTCACTCATGGGCAGCACGGGCGCGAAACACGCGTCCGTGTTGGCCAGCAGCTCGCACCAATGCGCCTGTGGTTCGCTTAGAAATATCTGCTCGAAGCGCGCGCGCATGGCCGGCCAGCAGTCGCGATCCATTTGATTCGGAAACTCACCGGCCGGAATTCGCAGCTTGTCCAGCAACTCGGCAAAGAACTGCGGCTCCAGCGCGCCGATGCAAATCCACTTGTCGTCGGCGCAGCGGTACGTGTCATAGAAGGGAGCGCCGCCATCGAGCAGGTTCGCTCGCCGCTGTTCCTTCCAGCCGCCGCTGCCCCACAAAGAGAACGTCATGCTCATCAGCGATGCCGCACCGTCAGTCATCGCGCAGTCCACGACCTGACCGCCACCCGTCGCGCGAGCATTCAACAACGCCGCCAGCACGCCCATTGCAAGATACAAAGCGCCGCCACCGAAGTCCCCGACCAGATTGAGCGGCGCGCTCGGTTTGTTTGTATCGCCGATCGCGTGCAGCGCGCCGGATAGCGCGATGTAGTTGATGTCGTGGCCCGCGGTGTTGGCATTCGGGCCGTGCTGGCCCCATCCGGTCATGCGCCCGTACACGAGCTTTGGATTGTCTTGGAGCAGCACGTCGGGGCCGAGGCCGAGCTGCTCCATCACGCCCGGCCGGAATCCTTCGATGAGAATGTCGGCGCTCTTGCTCAAAGCGCGGCTCGTTTCGACAGCGACGCTTTGTTTCAAATCGAGCGACAACGTAACGCGCCCACGTGTGAGCACGGTGTCATAGGGCTGAGCAGTTGCCGCCCCTGGCCGCACGATCCGCAGCACTTGCGCCCCGAGATCCGAGAGCAGCATGCCGCAAAACGGGACCGGCCCGAGCCCAGCGAATTCCAGCACACGCACGCCGCGCAGCGGCCCCGTCACAGCGGCCCGGGTCGGTGAATCTGTCGCGTTCATGAGCGATACCGTGTCGATCAAACGACCAGCGTGTTCAGCGAGTCGGCCGGCAGCACGACATTGAGAAGCCGCTGGTCGAGCTTGATCCGGACCGGCAGCTCATGCGGCAGGTCGTTGTGGAGCACCAGGGCGATGCTGCCATCGGGATTGAGGAAGGCCAGCGCTTCGTCATAACCGGTCCAGCTCACCGCCGCGATGCGCTTCGCACCCGGTCGAATGTACTGACTCCAGTGCCGCAGGACGTAGTACTCGTAGTTATAACGATACGTGGCGGCTTTCATGTCGACCGAAATCAACGAATTCTGATGCCATCCCCAGGTGCTGAGGCCGCCATCGGCCAGCGCGATGTTCCAGTAATCGTAAACGCTCGCGCCGTTGCTGAAATAATGTTTCATCAGCCGCCACACATAGCGCGCGTAGCGCCAGTCGTTCTTGCCGTCGCCGCATTCCTGTTCCGTTTGCCAGATTGCAAGCTGCGGATGCTGCTGATGAATGAATGGGACGGCGCTCTTGCCCGCCCATTGCGCTCCTAGGCCTTTGATGTACTGGCGAGCGGCGGGATCTGCGAATGTGCGCTCGAAGAGTCCGGGATCGGGCCGCTCCATGGTACCGAAATAAATATCCGTCCCCGTGCCATCGAGTGCCTTGCCAAGACGCGCGATGAAGCGCGCCAGGCCTTCCGGTGTCCAGCAACAGCTTGGAAAGATCTGCGCGGAGTTGAATTCGTTCTGCGGCATCACGGCCGCGATACGAATGCCGTGCGCGCGATAGGTTTCGACGAACTTTCGAAAGTACAGCGCGTACGCATCGAAATAGCGCGGCTCCTGGATGAACATATCCTTGCCTTCGGCGCCCGCCTGCTCGGGACGCAGCCCGTTCTGCACCTGGTCCGCAGCCGAGGCTGCCATCGCGTAATGTTTGTTATATTTCATCCACGTCGGCGGGCTCCAGGGCGATGCCCACAGCTTCAGGTCGCGGCGTTGCGCGAGCCCGGACTGGATGAACGGAATCAGCATTCTCTCATCGCGAGCGATGCTGAACTGCTGCATGGAAAAGTCGCCGGGCGTCTCGTCGTACGAATACCAGTCGAGTGCAAAGTCGTTCGCGCCGATCGGCAGGCGACAGACCGTCAGGTTGGCCGCCTTGTTGGGCGCAAATAAATCGGAAAGCACCGCGTCGCGGTCGGATGCTTTGAGCGCGCTGAGCGCCTTGGCGCCCAACTCATGAAAGCACGCGCCGAATCCTTCGATCGTTTGATACGTCGTCTGAGGCTGCAGGTAGACATCGGCCGTCGCACCTGTGCTGATGCGGATGCCCGAGGACAGGTCTTGCCACGTTGCGGACTCGGTCGTCGATATCCACGTCCGAGACTCCGCGGCGCGCGCGTAGGACGCGATATCCGCAGCCGCAACGACAGAAGCAGCGGCCGCAGATCTAAGGAAGTGACGGCGGTTGATGCGATGGGCGCTCACGATCGGTCCAAGTTAACACGATCGATCCAGCTTGCACTGAGCGCGGGAGTCGCGCGCCCGCGAGGCTTGCGGGCGGCGAAAGGATTGGCGTCCCCACGGGGATTCGAACCCCGGTTACTACCGTGAAAGGGTAATGTCCTAGGCCTCTAGACGATGGGGACGCACGAAGCGTCCGGGGCTTGGTGGAGCTAGCCGGGATCGAACCGGCGACCTCTTGCATGCCATGCAAGCGCTCTCCCAGCTGAGCTATAGCCCCACGCGAGAGGCGCGCAATGTATTGGAGGGCCTCCCCCCTGTCAACGTATTTAAACAGGAGATTTGCCGGACTGTGCGTAGGCCACCGCCGCGGCCAGCCGGGACAGCGTGGTTTCGCGCCCCAGAACCTCCAAAGTGACGTCGATGGGCGGCGAAACCGAGGTGCCGGAGACGGCCACGCGGATCGGCTGCGCCACCTTGCCCATGCCGACCGCCAGCTCGGTCGCGGCCTGATTCACGGCATCGTGAATGGCCGGGGCGCTCCAGGACTGCAGCGCTGACAGCTTCTCGCGGATCATCGACAGCGGCCCGACCGCGTCGGGCGTGAGGTTCTTTTTCGCGGCCTTCTCGTCGTAGCCGGACAGCTCGCTGAAAAAGAACACGCTGTTCTGGGCCATTTCCTTGAGGGTCTTGGCGCGCTCCTGCTGAGCCTTGGCCACGGCCGCGAGCTTGCGATCGTCGCTCACGTGCACGCCCAGTGCTTCGAGCTGCGGCTTCAGGTAGTGCGCGAGCCGCTCGGGCGTGGCGCGCATGATGTGCTGCTGATTCAGCCACAGCAGCTTGTCGGGATTGAACGCAGACGCCGCCTTGTTCACATCCTTGATGTCGAACAGCTGCGTCATCTCTTCCATCGAAAACACTTCCTGGTCGCCGTGGGACCAGCCCAAGCGCACCAGGTAATTCAGCAGCGCCTCGGGCAGGAAGCCCTCCTCTCGATACTGGAGCACGCTCACAGCGCCGTGACGCTTCGACAGCTTGGCGCCGTCCGCGCCGAGAATCATAGGCACGTGCCCATACACCGGAATCGCCGCGCCCAGCGCCTGAAGCATGTTGATCTGCCGCGGCGTGTTGTTCAGATGATCGTCGCCGCGGATCACGTGCGTGACTTTCATGTCGTTGTCGTCGACCACGACGCAGAAGTTGTAAGTCGGCGTGCCGTCGGAGCGCGCGATGATCAGATCGTCGAGCTCCATATTGTCGAACACCACGTTGCCGTGGATCACGTCCGGAACGACGACGCTGCCTTCGATGGGATTGCGGAAGCGTACGACCGGAGAAACACCGGGCCGCGGCTCGGTGCGATTGCGGCAGGTGCCGTCATAACGCGGCTTTTGCTTGGCGGCGAGCTGGCGATTGCGCATCTCCTCCAGCTCTTCCTTCGAGCAATAGCAGTGATAGGCCTTGCCGGCGCGCAGGAACTCGCCGATGACTTCCTTGTACCGGTCCATGCGCCGCGTCTGGTAGAACGGCCCCTCGTCGGCCGCGAGGCCCAGCCATTCCATGCCATCCAGGATGACTTGCGTCGCTTCGTCGGTGGAGCGCTCGCGATCGGTGTCTTCGATGCGCAGGATGAAGGTGCCGCCGTGGCGCCGGGCATAGAGCCAGGAGAACAGCGCCGTACGCACGCCGCCGATGTGCAGCATGCCGGTGGGACTGGGAGCGAAACGAGTGCGGGTGACCAAAGCGAAGGATCCTTACGCTATGGACCCCCGGGAGTGGTGGGCGGTACAGGGATTGAACCTGTGACCCCTGCCGTGTGAAGGCCAAATCACCATCCAAGCCAGTCCAGTGAAGCGCGACAAAGCCTAAAAAAGCCGGAAAAATCTCTACCTGCGTCCATCATAGTCCACTAGAATCTTTCCGTACAAGGTCCGTACGGAGATTTCTCGATGTCTACGCAGATCCACAAGGCGGGCGTCCGGGCGAAACTCACTGTACGTCGCGAACCCTATTGGGCTCGCATACAGCGCGGCGAGTATATCGGGTTCCGCAAGCTGCCGGACGGATCGGGCACATGGATCGCGCGCCGCCGTGGCGATGATGGCAAGCAGTCATACAAGTCTCTCGGATTCGATACGGATAGCTTCGGCTTCGATGAGGCGAAGGCTGCCGCCGGCGCGTGGTTCAAGCTTAAAGAGGCCGACATTCATACGGACGAGATCGTCACAGTCGCAGATGCCTGCCGCCGATACGTAGAAGAGCGCCGCGGTTCAAAGTCTGCTGCCTGCGCCCACGATGCCGAGAAGCGATTCCAGCGAACTGTCTACGACACACCGTTCGGTGATCGAGCGCTGGCGAAGATCCGTGCGACACAAATTAAAGCTTGGCGGGATGACCTGAAGCTCTCGCCCGGCGGATCGAACCGGACACTCACCGCAGTGAAGGCTGCGCTTAACCTCGCCGTCCGCGAGCGCAACGTCGATCCAGCGCAAGCTCGTGAATGGGCCGACGTCAAGCCGCTTCCAGGCGGCAACAAGCGCCGCGATTTGTTTCTCGACTTGGAGCAGCGCCGCGCCCTTCTGAGCGCCTCCAGTGGCGCATTACGCGATCTGATTGAGGCCGCCATTCTCACCGGTGCGCGAGTTGGCGAACTAGTCCACGCACGCCGCAATCAGCTGGAACTGCGCACGGGCATGCTCACACTCACCGGCAAGACTGGAACGCGCACCGTTCCACTCGCGCCCGCCGCGCTCGAACTGTTCACGCGCTTAGCGGCGAGCAAGTTGCCTTCGGCATATTTGCTCACGCGAGACGATGGGAAACCGTGGCAACACTCGGATTGGGACGAACTCGTGCGAGAGGCGGCACATAAGGCCGAACTGCCGGCTGGCACTTGCCTGTACACCCTGCGCCATTCGTTCATCACGACAGCGTTGACTCAAGGACAGATGAATACGCTCGATGTCGCCCGGCTCGTCGGCACATCGTTAACCATGATCGAGAAACATTACGGGCATCTGGTCGCGAGTGCTGCCCGAGATCGGCTGGCGAAGGTCCAACTGTTATAAGGCCACGGCTCCCTTAAGATTTGACCTGCTGATTGTCTCATTTGTTTTATATAGACTTGGACGCCTGAAGATTCAGAGGCGCCCATCTATGTCTCATCAGCCTGGCCACGAACCGGAACCAGAACTGACGATGACGCCGGAGCCGCAGCTGCGGCCCGTTGGGCGCGTCCTGCGACTTCCAGAACTTGAGCATAAGGTCGGATTGAAGAAGACCCAAATCTACGGACTGATGGCCCGCGACGAGTTTCCGATGCCGATTAAGCTAACCAGCCGCGCGGTCGGTTGGCTTGAGTTTGAGGTCGACAAATGGATCCAGGCGCGCGTAGCAGACCGAGTGAGCGTCAGCGATTTGCGCAAAATTGATAGCGGCGCGTGAAAACCTGATTTGGGATCCTTCCCGCGGCGTTCGCTAGCATCCGGTTTCCGCCCACTGTGGATAACTCGAACTTGGTGGCTGTATATATCTGGACGCCCAGCAACCACATGAGCGTCCAACCATGCCAAACCCGGTACTTCCGCCGATTGATCCGAACCAGCGCTACCAGATAGACGAGGCGGTCCAGTATCTCCGCCAGTCCCGCGCAAAGACTTACACCGATATCAACGCCGGCCTGCTGAAGACCATCAAGGACGGCAAGCGCACATACATACCGGGATCCGAACTCATCAGACGTAGCACGCTTTCCGGAAAGAACGCGGCGACGAGTTAGTCGCCGCTCGTGTCCGCCAGCAATCGCAAAAAAGGCGAGCGCTTCGCGAAGCTCCCGCTGGAGTTCATGCGTCACCCTTCCGTCACGATATTGCCGCATGCGGCGTTCCGGGTGCTGGCCGTATTCGCTGCTGGTTACACCGGCGACAACAACGGCACATTGTGCGCGACTGATCGGTGGATGAAGCAATTCGGGATCAACAGCCGAGACACCGCGTACGGCAGCATCCGCATCCTGGTGGAGCGCGGATTGATCGAGATGACGCGCCCCGGTATCAAGCACAAGAAGATTGCGAAGTTATACGCAATCACCTGGCAACCGGTGAACTATCGGGACGGCGAACTACTCGGTCGCTTCAGCCCGGCCAGCCACGCCTACAAACAATGGAAGGCCCCCGAGCGAGCAAAGAAAAGGGTGCCTGATCGCAGACGAAACAAACCGCGGGACTCGGCAGAATTTCACTCCGATGATCGGACATCGATCAGTCCGATGGTCGGACTGCAAAACCCGATTTCTAGTCCGATCTGCCCAACTGAGAACGAGGGTTTCCAGTCCGACCATCGGGAATATTCTAGAATTCTGGCCGGATTTACCGATCATGGCAGCGCATCTGTCTCATGCGCGCCCCCCCGTCGTCCCTCCAAAAAACGGCGCGGCCGAAAAAATCGCAAAACTCTGTCGCGGCGGATTCATTGACCTGAAGCTGTCCGATGCTGACATCGCTCGCATCACCGGCGAGTCAATCGAACTGGTACGCGAGGTGCGCGCCGAGTTGGAGTGGAAACCATGATCACCATCGAGCAGATCGACGCCTAGAACTGCACGACCTTGTGCGAGATGATCATGTGCGCCCTCCCTTTGCTGGCCGTCGTGCCCGCGAACATCTCGACTACTACATGCACCAGATCCGCGGCGCCACCATCGAACAAAGCACGCGGGAACTGATCACCTCGCTGGTGTGCTAGACGCGGGGCTGTTGGTGGTTCAGGAGTTGGGCGTGCATAACCGACGTGATGCCAACTAGAAAGGTCGAGATTCCAATGCATCGAACGACGTTGCCGAACGCATCCGCATCCTGGCTTCGCAGGGGCCCTCAAACCGGGCGACATCAACAACATCCTGAGCGTGCACCGATGGTCGTTATCCGGCTGCTCAGCGAGCCCGGGTATGGACCTGGAGGCCGAGAAAAGTCTCTTTTCACCGGCGCTCGCCGGTTCGATTCAGGCCGCCACCGTGAGTTTGACACCCAGCGAGTCGAGCACTTTGCGAACGGTTTCGTATCGCACTTTGGCGCCCGGCGCGAGAGCTTTGTACAGGCTCTCGCGGCCCAGGCCGGATGCTCTCGCCACCTGCGACACGCCGCGTGCCTTCGCGACATTCGCGACGGCGCGCAGAAACACATCTGGATTCGGATCTTCCAGCGCCGCTGCAAGGTACTCGGCAATGACTTCCTCATTGTCCAGGAATTCCGAGGCGTCGAACGGCGCAAGACGTGCCGCGCCAACCTTGGTCTTGCTCTTGGCTTTACTCATCGCTTAACTCCAGTTCACGCGCCAGTTGGATGGCGCGCGTGATGTCGCGCTTCTGCGAGGACTTGTCGCCACCGAGCAGCAACACGTACACGACCGATGCGCGCCGCGTGAAATACAGGCGATAGCCTGGTCCGCTGTGAATGCGCATCTCGCTGACGCCTTCGCCAACCGGCTTGCAGTCGCCGAAGTTTCCCAAGGCGGCAGAGTCCAGGCGAGCAATGATCCGCGCTTTGCCTTTGGGATCTCGCAGCCGGCGAAACCATTCGGCGAATTCTTCCGTGCGGATGAGCGTATTCACGGATTGGAGTGTATCCGAGCGGATACGTGATGGCCAGATCGAAGAATTCGACATGAATCACCAGTCATCTAAAAAAGCCCCCGGGCCGCGAGCATCCGAGGGCTGACATCGCCCATCTACGATCCGGCTATTTCGGAACAGCCGACGGTTGCGTCAACAGCACATCCATGATCTTTTTCACGAAACGCTGCTGCGTTTTGGTCAGCGCCTGATAGCACTTGGCGTGCCGGATTCCGGCGGGAGAAAGGCGGCGATCGGTGGTGGGCTGCTGCGACTTCACCAGCGCCAACAACTGCTCAACGGGCACGTCGAAAATCGTCGCGAGCTTGATCACCCTCACCACCGACATGCGCCGATCGCCGAGTTCATACGCGAACACGGTTTGCTGTGATACGCCAAGCGCACGTGACAACTCGGCCTGCGTCATGCCCGCCTCCTTGCGCAGTTCCGTGATGTGCTTGCCGAGCGCACGGAAGTACGCGCGCGATTCAGCGTTCATGACTGAGTTCCAAGCGGTCGAACCCGGCGAGCGACTCGTTCACGAGCGCGACCACGATGGTCAAGGCGTCACCGAGATCGGCATCCGCGCCTGCCTCTGCTGCAGCCTGAATGCACACGAGCAACGCATGCGTGCGCTGCAGGCGGCGAATCTCGGTGTTCAGATCGGGCTTCGCCTTGCCCTTGACGGCGCTCACGCGGCACCGTCCTGACCGAGCGCCCTGAGCACATGCAAGGCTTGGATACAAACGAAGACGAACAATTTGACTTCGCCGAGGTCGTCGGCCGCTTGGCGTAGCAGTGCCGCGGCCGTGGCGATGGCCGCGCTCCAGGCCGCCGTCGCGGCCCGAGCGAAGGAAGGAAACAAAACGTCGGCGGCTTGAAAGTACAGACGACCGCGCTCGACGCGCGGGATAATGCGAACAGCCATGACGGCCTCCAGTTCAGGTCGGAGTGGTCAGGGCCGTCGTTGGTGTTAGTAGCACTGACGGCGGCCCGCTCGTGGCGAGACCTTTCCGTATCAGGTTCCGTACGCTACCGGCTGAGACTCCCGACTGGAGGGTAAGTTCTTGTTTTTAGTGGTGGGCGGTACAGGGATTGAACCTGTGACCCCTGCCGTGTGAAAGCAGTGCTCTACCGCTGAGCTAACCGCCC
>CAMLEO010000119.1 GCA_946478975.1 uncultured Steroidobacter sp. | reverse complement strand
GCCCGTCACTGGGGAGTAGCCGCCTTACGCAACGTAAGGAGCCGACGTCAACACACTTGGTCGTTCAGACCATGGCGTCGGTGACTAAAGGCGAGACCTTTGACTTTGTCTTCCAGGCCGGGGCCGGCATGGAAGCGCGAAGTCATGGGTTATCACCGTCGCCGGCCCAGGAGCTCGTCATTTTGGAAGCTTTGCTCACCTCGCTCGGCATGGTCGCCATCGCCGAGATGGGCGATAAAACCCAGCTGTTGTCGTTCGTGCTCGCGGCGCGTTTTCGCGGCCAGCAATGGACCATCATCGCCGGCATTTTCGTTGCGACCTTGGTGAATCATCTGCTCGCGGCGCTGCTCGGTGATTGGGCCGCGACCAAGGTCAATCCCACTGTGCTCGGCTGGGTGCTCGGCCTGTCATTTCTCGGCTTCGCGGTGTGGGCCATCATTCCTGACAAGCTCGACGATGTCGGTGACAACACGCGCAAGCACGGTGCGTTCATCACTACATTGATTTTGTTCTTTCTGGCCGAGATGGGCGACAAGACGCAGCTGGCGACGATTGCGCTCGGCGCCAGGTTCTCCAGCATCGGCATGGTGTCGATGGGCACGACGCTCGGCATGATGATTGCGAACGTGCCGGCGGTGCTGCTCGGTGAAAAACTCTGCCAGCGCATTCCCTTGAGCAAGATCCGCTTTGTCGCCGCCGCGTTGTTCGCGATCTTCGGCGTATGGATCCTGACGAATGTGATCCGCGGATCTTCGCTGATGCCGTGATCGATCGGAGCGAGCGACTCGTTGCCGCTCGCTCCGATTTTCTAACTCAGCTCGCGCTGCCGCTGGCCGGCTTGCGGAACTTCAAGGTCATGCGGTCCGACTCGCCGATCGCATCGTACTTGCTGCGATCGAACTTCGGATCGTTGGCGTCGGCGCCTTCGCTGTACGGACGCGTGCGCTTGGTCGGCGGCAAGGTCCACACGCCGAACGGATGATCCTTGGTGTCCTTGGGATTTGCGTTGATCTCCGAACGATCGACCAGCTCGAAGCCGGCCTTCTTCGCCTGTTCGATCACATATTCCTCGGTGACATAGCCGTTCTCGGCTTTCGGATCCTGCTGGCCGGGATTGGCGCGATGCTGCTCGATCGCGAAAATGCCGCCGGGCTTCAACGCACCGTAGAAGTCCTTCAGGAACTTGTCCGTAACGCCGGCGCTCATCCAGTTATGAAACGAACGCGCCGACAGAATCAAATCGAACGTGTTCTCCGGCAGCGGCGCCGACCTGGCACCGAAATTCACCAGCTGCACCTGGCCATAAACATCCGGCTTGGCGGCGAAGCGCGCTTCAAAATCGGCTCGTGACTTGCGGGCCGCTTCGGAGAGCTCGGGATTCTGCAGATCGGCGGCCGTCGCGTAGTACTTGCCGCCGGTCGCTTTTGCATACGGCGCGAGAATATCGCTCCACCAGCCGCCGCCGGGCTGCACTTCCAGAACTGTCATGCCGGGCGCGAGTCCCCAGAACTCCAGCGACTCCTTGGGATGACGATACTGATCGCGCGCCTTGTCTTCAGCACTGCGCCACTCGCCGTTGATGCTCGCAACTAACGGATCCGACGCAGCGGGCTGAGTTGATTCCGCGGCCGGCGGTGTTTGCGCCGCCTGCTCCGGTTGCTTCGAGCATCCGGAAAGCGCAGCGACCGCCGCGAGCGCGGAGAGACAGGCGAATCGACGTGTCCGTAATGAGTGCATTGTTTGCTCCTTAGTCGATCAAGGGGTATGGCAGACCGCTTCGAGATTCACGCCGTTCATGTCGATGACGAAGGCGCCGTAATAGTTGGGGTGATAGTGAGCGCGAATTCCCGGCGGGCCGTTATCGCGCGCGCCGGCGGCGAGCGCCGCTTTATAAAAAGCATCGACCGCGGCGCGGTTCTTGGCTGTGAAACACAAATGCAAGGCGCCGGTCGGCGTGCCCTGCCCGATCCAGAAGAACGGCTTGCGCTCGTCCCCGAAGCCGGTGAAATCGCTGTCCGCGCCGCTCTCCGCTTTGGACACGCTCATCACGACGCCGATGCCGAGCGGCGCCAGCGCCTTCAAATAGAAATCCTTCGACGCGTCGTGGTCACGCACCGTGATGCCGAGATGATCGATCATGGCTCCCCCTGCGATCTGCGCAAAGATCGCAAGGATGGCACTACCCGGCCCGCCGCTCAATTCATGAGCGGCGGCAAGTCGCTCAACGGTTCACTATTTGCGACGAGCGATTCTCAGCGGCAGCAAGCGACCTGCGATGGCTCCCTGCTCGGCACGCAACAGGACGAAGCATTCGCCTCGACGGCCAGCGGAATACAGCAGCCGCCTTCGCTCGCCTCGACGCGATCTCCTTCGCCGTACACGGGCACGCTGCCCAGCGAATGAAATGTTTCCCACGCGATGCCTGAAGGGTCGGTGACCCAATACTTGTCTGAGCGCGCGTAACAACAGGAGACTGCTGTTTGCTCGACCAGCGAGCGATCCGCCGCTTCCAGCTGCGCCTTCATCGCCGTCAGCTCATCGCCACTGTCCACCTGGAAGCCGAGATGGTTCACGCCGGCGTGCCGGCCGCGACTGGAGATCGCGAAGTTCACTCTCGGATCGTCCAGCATCCACTTCGCGTAATCGACTTCCCGGACGCTGGGCTGGGCGCCGAACAACGTCGAGTAAAAGCGAATGCTTTCGGACAGGTCGTCCACCGCCACGTGCACATGGAACCGCTTCATACCGATCTCCTCCCGCGTTTGGTACTCGTTGCCGGCTGGCACTGCGCATCGCAGGCCCCATCCGACAGGCTGCAACAGTTCTCGCTCAAAAAGTCGACCACGCCATGCATGGTTTCGAAGTTGGCGCTGTAGTACAGGAAGCGCCCTTCACGTCGCGACAGCACCAGCTGCGCGTGCTGCAACTCCCGCAAATGAAACGACAGCGTCGGCGCCGGCACACCCAGCTTCTCCGACAACTCGCCGGGCGAGTAACCCTGCGGCCCGCGCTTCACCAGCAGGCGAAACACCGCCAGCCGCGATTCCTGGGCCAGCGCGCCGAGTGCCTTGACGACCTGCTCCGATTTCATATTTCCATGATTGTGGAAATATCGATGCGTGTCAAGCGCGCCCTGTCCGGCTGTTCAGTTGCGGTTACAGCGCGGGATAGAGCCCGACGAAATGATCCAGGATGCAGGCGTGGTCTTCGAACAATTGCGATTCGAGCGACGGCAGCTGCGCGACCGGCACCCACTTGGCGAGCTTGGCGTCGTCGCTGCCGACGACATCCGGCAGATCCACATCGCCCAGCTCGAAATGAAATGCATTGGTGATGATCCGCCCACGTGGCGAGCGCGCCGGGTGATCGAAGACTGCGGAAGATTTCAGCGCCGCTCGCAGGTGCGAAGGATGGGGTTTGTAACCTGTCTCCTCCGCCAGCTCGCGCACGGCCGCCGGATAGAAACGCTCCCACGGATCTACGAATCCGCCCGGCAGCGCCCACAATCCATGGCCGATGTCCCCACCGCGCTTGATCAACAATACGTGCTCGCGAGCGGTGACCACCGAATCGGCGGTGATATAAAACGGCGCGGTGTATTTCTCACGATAGGCGGCGACGGCCCGATGCTCGGCCTGGCATTGACGATACGCCGGCAGCTGCGCCCACGCTTCCAGATAATCGCGCACGCCCGGCTCGACATAGTTGCCGATCACGGTCAACGCAGCCGACATCTTGGCGGTTTCGAAATACACCCGGCGCAGGTCGCTGGCGCTGATATCGAACTGCGGCTCGACTTCGTGCACCGTCCAGCCGGGAAACGCATCGAGATAACCCGAGGTGTGATCCTTCTTGAATCCCACCAAAGTCACTTTGGCAGCGCGGCCCGCGATGCGCTCCAATCCTGCCCGCACAGCGTCGCCCCAGCGCTGATCGTCGTAGTAATCGCGCACCGGCAGAAACTCCACCCGCTGCCGATCCTCAGCGCTGAGCACGGCTTCGAACTGCTGCTGACGCTCCTGCCACGTGAAAGGATTGTGAGCATCGCGGGCGCGAAACGCGGAACCAATGACGACGACTACTTTCGGCGCCATGGCAAGCGCCGCTTGTAACAAAGTGCCGTGACCCCGCTGAAGGATCTGGAACCTGCCAATGACGACCGCGATATCCGAGCTCATTTGCAACCTTGATCAATATTTTGCCGCGATTGGCATCTGCCGGCCGCTGCCGAAGGCACGTGAACGCACACGAAGAATCGGCGGCGCCTGGCGACGCTTGTATTCGTTGCGCGCGATCATGCGCCTCACTCGCTCGATGAGCGCCTTGCCTTCGTCCGTCGCCGAAGTTTTGAGCATGAACTGCAGCGCCGCCTCGCGCTCAGTTTCCGCCAGGCGCGCACCTTCGATCAATGTTTTCAGAATCGGATCCAGGATCTCGTACGGCGGCAGACTGTCCGTGTCCTTCTGGCCGGGAGCGAGCTCGGCCGACGGCGGCTTGTCGATGATGGCCGACGGGATCACTTCGCGGCCAGCAACTTCGTTGTAATGACGCGCCAGCGCGAACACTTCGGTCTTGTAGAGATCGCCGATCACGCCCAGACCGCCGTTCGTATCGCCATACAACGTGCAGTAGCCCACGGAGATCTCGCTCTTGTTGCCCGTGGTCAGCAACAGGTGGCCGAAGCGGTTCGAATATTCCATCAGGATGGTGCCGCGGATGCGCGCCTGCAGATTCTCCTTGGACAATCCCACCAGCGGCTCGCCAAACGCCGTGTTGAATTGCCCGGCGTACTGTTCCACCAGATCGCCGATCGGATGCGTGTACAGCGCGATGCCCAGGTTCTCACACAACGTTTGCGAATCAGTGACGCTGCCGGTGCTGGAGTACTGCGACGGCATGGTGATCGCAACGACATTCTTCGCACCCAGCGCTTCCACCGCGATCGCTAGTGTCAGAGCCGAGTCGATGCCGCCGGAGCAACCGACCACCGCGGTGGAGAATCCGCAGCGGCGTGCATAGTCGCGCAATCCCAGCACGAGCTGCTGACGATAGAACTCCTCCGTCGACAGACCTTTGGCGTCGATCGTGCCGGGCGCGAGCAATCCCGAACGCGAATCCAGCTCCAGGACCATGAGATCCGGCTGAAATCGTGCGGCTTCCATCACGATGCCGCGATTGGGGTCGACGGCGAACGACGCGCCGTCGTAGATCAGCTGATCGTGACCGCCCACTTGATTCACATACAACAGCGGCAGGCGATGCCGGGCGCTCGCCCTGGCGAAGATGTCGTGCCGCATCTCGCGTCGACCGATGCTCGACGGGCTGGCATTGATCGAGACCACCACATCCGGAGCCGCATCGGCCAGCCGATCGAAAGGATTCACGATGTAATCGCGTCCTTCGTCGTTCCAGCCGTCTTCGCAGATCATGAAACCAACGCGCACGCCTGCGACATCGAGAATCTTCGCCACGTCCGGGCCGGGCTCGAAATGGCGACGATCGTCGAAGATGTTATAGGTGGGCAGCAGCTGCTTGTGATAGCGCAACAGGATGTCGCCGTTCTTCATCACCAGCAGCGAATTGAACAGCGGCTTGCCGATGCCGCTGTTCGGCGTCGGCGCACCGACGACCCAATACAGATCGGGCAGCTCGCGTGTGGCGGCCAGCAGATCCTCGATGCCCTGGGTCATGCGGCGCTGGAAATCCAGATCCTCCAGCAGATCCGACGGGTAATACGCAGTGAGCGAAAGCTCTGGGAACGCCACCAATCTCGCGCCTTCGGCATGCGCGCGGCGCGCGGCTTCAATCATCAATGTGAGATTGCCGTCGATGTCCCCAATCGTGGGATTGATCTGGGCAAGCGCAATACGCAGCGTGGACATGATCAGGCCGCCTGTTTGAAGACCTGGCGCAGATACGCCAGAAACGTTTCATCGGTGCACAACGTCTTGCCCGGCGTGTCGGAGAGCTTGGCGACCGGCTGGGCGTTGCACTCGGTGAGCTTCATCACGATGTTCAATGCCGGCACGCCCAGATCGTTGGAGAGATCGGTGCCGATGCCGAAGCCACACTGCACGCGGTCCGCAAAGTATTCGTAGAGCTGCAGGGCCTTCGGGATGTTGAGGCCATCGGAGAATACGAGGCGCTTGGTATGCGCATCGACTCGCAGCCGTTGATAATGAGCCAGCGCCTTCTCGCCCCACACCACCGGATCGCCCGAGTCGTGGCGCAGGCCGTCGAACAGCTTGGCGAAGTACAAATCGAAATCCGAAATAAAGGCGTCCATGCCGACCACGTCGGTCAGCGCCACGCCCAGGTCGCCGCGATATTCCTGCACCCAGGCTTCGAGCGCTTCTTTCTGGAAGTTCTTCAACTGCACGCCCACGGCCTGAAACGTTTGCAGATATTCGTGCGCCATGGTGCCGATGGCGGCGAGTCCGTACTTCTTCGCGAGATAAACGTTCGACGTGCCCTTGAAGTACTGCGGCACTTCGCGAGCCAGCGTGGAGACCATTTCCTCGTGCCATTCGCGCGAGAAGCGGCGGCGCGTACCGAAGTCGAAGAATTCGAACGGATGCCGGAGCGTATGCGAACGGCCGCCGGCGATGGGTGCGCTGGTGCCGTTCGCGAACTTCAGCACATTGGGCGATGCAGCCTGCGGCACCGGACTTTGGGTTCGAAAATCGCGCAGCATGCCGATCTTCTCCGCCAGCCGCCGGCGCCCCTCCTCGATCGCCTCCGGCGTCGCGAAGCGGCGGAAGTACAACTCGTTCACGATCGACAGCACGAAGATCTCGAACCCCATCACGTGAATCTGCGGACCGCGCGCCACGACCTTGAGCGTGTCGCCGTCGGTGCTCACCGTGATGTAGCGACGTTGAAAATGGAAGATGCGCAGGAAGTCGATGAAGTCGCTCTTGAAGAAAGATTTTGTAGCGAGGTAATCGAGCTCTTCCTCGGTATACGTCAGCGTGCAGAGATGATCGAGCTGCGCTTCGACATCTTCTTTCAAGCTCGCCAGCGGATACTGCGGCGAGTTGCGGCAGACGAAACTGTAAACCGCCTGATTGGACGGAAACCGATGCAGCATCGGCGACAGCATCGTCAGCTTGTACAGGTCGGTGTCGAGCAGCGAGTGGATGATGGGTTTGAACATAGAAGACTCGCGAGAGCTTAATTCGTCGAAATTTCGCGCAACGCCTGGCTGCTGGTCAGAACCCGAGCACCGCGCGCCAGCGCTCGAGCGTAGAAGGCCTCGGCGTTCGGCTCGAAGCCTGCCACCGGACTCATGCAATCCTTCAGCAGCACCACTCTACCGATTTCTTCGGCGGAGAATTCCTCGAATAAATGATCGAGCGTCGCGGCCACACAGTGACTCGCCGCCTCGCCCGCCACCAGCAACAGCCCCGCCGACCGGCAGCGCTCGATCAACTCACGATTGGTTTGCGTGCGAGGATCGTCTTGCGAGGGAACCTCGGCGCGCACGGCGCTGTATTGCTCAGTCAAAGGATTCTGGCCTTTCAGCACTTTGAACGCTCCGCGCTGGACCTGGCGCTCCCACTCGCCGATGGCCTCGAACAGCGCGCCATAGATGTTGTGACCCCAGGCACCCACGACACAGTGCACGGGCCAGACCATCAATTTATACCGACCCTGCGCCTCCAGTGCCTGCAGATAAGACAGGACCTGCAAGCGAAACGCGGGATTGATCGGGGCATACTCGCCGGCGGCGACTTGCGCATGAGTAATCTGCGTAAATGGCGCCACCGCCCCGCCGTCGCCGCGCTTCCAGAAGGTCGGGCGCTCGATGGCGACGCTTGGGTGCGAATCCAATGTTATGACCACTTCGGCGAGCCGCTGCCGCGCTGAGCCTACGAAGCTCGCCAGGCGCTGCATGTCCTCGCTGGCGCCGGGAACGAACAGCGCACCGTTCGGATCGCAAAAGTCGTTCTGGGGATCGATGATCAACAATGTGTGCATGTGCCGCTCCAGTCGATGAGCTAAATTAACATTGTTAGTGCATTTGTGCACTAACTATTTCGCGACCGCGTTCTCATGTTTCCACTGGCGTTGCCTATTCGTGCGATTCAGGATGTTTGCCGTGTGCTATGTTAAGTCTCTGTCGCACTAACTGACTACACCATGGCTGAACCGCAAACTGTCACGACATCGCCGGCTTTCCCCCAGCCCATCGTGACCGTGGACATCGTGCTGCTGACCTTGATCGACGATGAGTTATGCGCCGCCCTATTGCGACGAGCTCGTCCACCGCATGCCGGAGATTGGACGCTGCCCGGCGGCTTCGTTCACACGGACACAGACGAGGATGCACTGGCCGCGGCCACCCGGATTCTCAAAACCAAAGCTGGGATCGAGAGCCCGTACCTCGAACAACTGCAAACGTTCTCAGGGCGGCACCGCGACAGCCGCGGCTGGTCGGTCTCGATTGGCTACTATGCGCTCGTACCTCACCAGGCCATGCAACCGCCGACGAACGACTCGGCGCTCAAGTGGCGCGCCGTCGATTCAATTCGCTCCCTGCCCTTCGATCATCGCGACATCCTGCGCACCGCGGTCGATCGCGTGCGATCCAAAACGCTGTACTCGTCCCTGCCCGTGCACCTGATGCCACCCACCTTTACGCTGAGCGAGTTGCAATCCGTGTACGAAGCCCTGTTGCGCACGGAGCTGGATAAACGCGGCTTCCGCCGTCGCATCGAAGAGCTCGATGTGGTCGAGCCCGCCTCCAATCAACCCATCACCCGCGGCGCGCATCGACCTGCGCAGTTGTATCGCGTGAAGAGAAAAGCATCGAACACGGTCGCAATCGCGGACCGAAACTTGACCCGATGAGGGCGAGGTTTTGTTCTAGGGAATGCGCTCGAACGTATCGGCGCTGGTCGTCATCGCTCGCCACCAGTTGAGTTTTTCAACTTTCGCTGGCTGCCCTTCGCCGGCAGCGCTGAGCGCTGCGTCCGCGACCACATACCAGAGAGTTTCCAGGCGGCCTTGACGGAGTAATCCCGTATAGGTGACGACCATATCGCCGGCCGGAGCGCGACCGCCGCCCGACAGCCCGATGCAATTGCCTTGATGGAATCCAACGATGGGAATTTCCTGCCCGGAGAAACCGCTGTCCGCCAGTGCAGTCCGAAAGCTGCCGACGATTCTGTGATTGGACTCGTCGGTGATCGTAAGCACCGAACCATATTGGTTGCGCCATTTTCCGAGCCACGTCATCGCGATCTCCTCAGGCTGGGCCCGGGTAAATTCCTGGAATACCCCGATGTTCCATAACGCCCGGCGCGCCGAGGCCTTGGTGCTTTGAGCTGATCTGGATCAAGGCGCAGCACGTTCGAGCAGGCCATGCTGTTGACATGAGCAAACACGCCCAATACCAGTCTCTGCCGCTCGTCTACTCCTGCTCCGGATGCTCCAACGCCGCGCAACTTGCGAATCACGTTGCCGTTCGCCTCGACCGGGAAGGCATCGCGGAGATGTCCTGCATTGCCGGCGTGGGCGGCGATGTCGCATCGCTAGTCAAAGTGGCGCGCTCGGGCCGGCCAATCATCGCCCTGGACGGGTGCCCGCTCCACTGCGTGCGCAACTGTTTGCAAAGGCACGGCGTGCAACCGACCCAGCACCACACGTTGTCCGAGCTCGGCATCCGCAAGCGCTATCACGCCGACTTCACCGCAGCGGAGGCCGAAGAAGTGTTCCGTCACATCACTGTTGCGATCGAAGCGGGCCAGCCGGCGTAGAACATGGCTTTCGCCAGCACCACGATGACGATCATGTGCACGAACACACTCCAGTGAATGAACCGGCTGCGGCGTAACGTCATCTTGCCGCTCGCGCTCCAGGTCACGGCCCTGACAAAGTGGCCGAGTACGCTGAGGGCCAATGTGACTTTGAGCGCCAGCAGCGTACCGAAACCGCTCTGCAAAGGATGCGCAAGCACCGCCCGGTAATTCCAGGCCATGCCGATCCCGGCGCCGAACAACACGACCAGCACCCAGGGCATGAGCTGCCGGGCGCGCCGGCCGACGGCCTGCTCGACCTCCACCATTGCACGTCGGCCGACATGCTTGCGCGCGCCTTCCAGGATCAATACTTCGAAGAATACGGCGCCGATGAATATGAGTGCGCCGAACAGGTGCAGCGTGAGGAGTACCGGGTAGCTCATGGCGGGTGCTTGCTGGTGTATTGACGCCAGCATGCGCCGGTTGCACCCGGCAACGATTGATCCAGATCAGCCCGATGCGGTTTACCGTTTGACCGTAACGTAACCCCCGCGCGACTGACTGGATAACCGGTGTCTCAGTACATTGCAGGAAGGCCTCCTTCCCAGGTACACGCGGGAAACGACAATGCTCTACTCATGGTTTCAATGGCGCGCCAGCGTGGTCGCCATCATTCGCTTCGACTTTGGCGCCATCCTGGGTGACATCGACGATCGCGATGTCGACTGGGATGCATGGCGCCCGCTGTTCGACGAGGGTCGCTCGCCGCAATCCGCCGTCGATCGCGCCTTCGTCCGCGACCTGAGGAAATCGTTGGTTGCATGAACCTCCCAGCGGCGCGATCAATCGATGTCGAGGTCGATGGCATTCTTTGCCGTTGTGAGCAGCTCATGGGCCTGTGCTTCGTCGCGCTCCATCGTTGCCAGCGCCTGGTTGGCATCGACGTAGGGCTGCATGCGTTGCTGGTATCTGACGAACGCCGCTTCATGCTGCGACGGACGTTTGTTTAACTCAGCGGCCAGCACATATGCGCCCACCAGTGCGAGGCTGGTGCCCTGCCCCGAAAACGGCGACGGGCAGTATCCCGCATCGCCAACCAGAACACTTCGTCCCTTGCCCCATCGCTCCATCCGTACCTGGGCCACCGCTCCGAAGTGAAAATCCGGCGCGCTCCACATTGCAGCGAGCAGCCGGGGAATTTCCCAACGAAGGTGAGCACAGCGCCTCGCGACCAGTCGTTTCTGCTCATCGAGCGTGCCCCGCTCTTCGTCGGCATCATCAATGGGGAATCCAAATGCCACGCGCAGCTCGGTGTTCTCGCGAGCGGTGTACACCAGAAATCCTCCACGACCTTCCCGATGGGCGATCTGCCAATCGTGCAGGTTGAGAATATTGGGCGCGGTGAAGACGGCGAGACCGGTACCGAGCGGATGAACGAACTGCGAATCGTCGCCGAAGGCTAAATCACGAACCGTCGACCGCAATCCGTCCGCGCCGACCACGATGTCGAAGGATCGAGGCGCGGCATGTTGAAACTGAACCAGCGTATCGCTCTCGCGCTCGTCCATGCCGACGATCGAGTCGCCAAAAATAATCTCAGCGGTCTTGCTCGCTCTTCCCACCAGGAGCGCTGACAGATCGTCTCGAAGTATTTCCACATCGTCAGCATCGAAGCGCCCGCCGCTGAACGTTTGCTCTTCCGAGCGCCAGGTCTCTGTTCCGTCGGCATCGACGGCCGACACGCCTTTGAGCCGCGTACGCAGCGAGCGGGCTTCATCGAGAAGATTCATTCGGGCCAGCACCTGCAACGCTACGCCACGGACATCAATCGCTTGTCCGCCCGGCCGCAGGCGAGGCGCTCGCTCGACAATGGTCACGCGATGGCCGGCACGACCGAGCCAGTACGCCAAGGTGGGGCCGGCAATGCTACAGCCGGAGATGAGAACGTTGAGCACCGGATTCCTCATCGATCGTGCGAATTCCAAATAAGATACCACGGTATCTTACATGGTATCTTGGCGGCCATGGCTAAACGCACTAAAGCTCCTCGCGGGCGCCGCCGCGGCACACACCTGGAGGACGCAGTTCTGGAGGCAGCCTGGGCCGAACTGGCAACGGCGGGCTATGACGGATTGAGAGTGGACGCCGTGGCCGCGCGGGCGCGCACGAGCAAGACCGTTCTTTACCGCCGCTGGCCCACGCGAGCCGAACTGGTGCTGGCCGCTTTACGAAAGCACGCCGAGGTCGACGCGAAGACTCCCGATAGCGGCAGTCTCCGACGCGATCTCATTCTTACTCTCACGTGGCTGTCGGACCGGTATCGCGACTTCCCCGAAATCGTCCGCGGCTTGATGGTTGAGTTGCCGGACGCTGAAGCCAGCGTCGTGCAATCCTCGATGAACATGATGAAGACCATCATCGACCGGGCCATAGAGCGTGGCGAAATCGATCCTCGCAAAATAACGCCGCGCATCGCGCGAGTACCGCTCGACCTCGCCCGCTACGAGATGTTTGTAACCCGACAGCCGCTGGCCCGAAAACAGATCTTGGAAATCGTCGACCGGATCTTCATGCCCCTGGTGCTAACGCATCTGCCATTCGCACCAGCGAAGCCAGCGAGCGCGCGGACATCTTTCTCATGACACGACCTCGATGGATCTGAACGGTGACCTCGCTGATGCTCAGGCGCTGGGCAATCTGCTTGTTGAGCAGGCCGCTCGCGACCAGCGCGAAAACCTCCCGCTCGCGCGCCGTCAATTGCCGGTACTTTGAGCGCAGCTCGCCAGACTGCACGGATCGAGCCCGCGACGAATGCGCTTCTCTGACCGCACGGCGCAGTACTCGCACCAGCTGAGTTGCGTCACACGGCACGGTCAAAAAATCGACCGCCCCGGCTTTGACTGCTCTGACGCATGAGGAAATACACGACTCGCGGGTAAGAAACATGATGGACGCCCCAGCGCGCGCCAGCTCATTCTGCAGCTCCAGGCCATTCGCGTCCGGCAGCGTCACGTCGAGGATCGCGCAGGCCGCCGTGCCTGGCGTGAATCGGGAAAGCAACTCGGCGGCCGTATTGACGCTGATCGCGTGCAGTCCCGCCGAAACGACAATGGCTTCGATCCAGGCCCGGGTGGGCGCATCGCCGTTGACGATGAATATGACGGGCTCCGCGGCAGTGCCTGTGCCCGCTCGTTCTGCAAAAGGTGTAACAATCATCGTGAAGTCCTCTGGCCGCGATTGTTAGCGTCGGGCTGCCCGATTAACCAAGTTAGATCTGGTAAAGAAGACTTCGATCGGGCGCCTGCGATCGGCGCCGCTGTGATAATAAGTACCCGATGGACAATCGAAACAACGTGACATGAGACCTTTCGCCTTCGGGCCTTTCACACTGGTTCCCGAGCGCCAGTTGCTGTTGCGAGGCGACGCCCCGGTTCGGATCGGCGGTCGCGCGCTCGATATCCTGACTGCACTGGTCGAACGCCCGGGCGAAATCGTCACCAAGCGCGAGTTGATGGCGCGGGTGTGGCCGAACACGATCGTCGATGAGGCCAATCTGAAGGTCAACGTGGCCGCGTTGAGACGAACGCTCGGCGATGGCGGGCCGGATGACGCGAGATACATCGCCACGGTGCAAGGCCGCGGCTACCGGTTCATCGCGCCGTTGACTACCAGCGCTTCGTCGGAACTTGCGTTAGCATCCGCAGCGGCAACAACGCGCCGGCATAACTTGCCCACCGCAACGACATCCATCGTCGGAAGAGCGGATGCGATCGACGCGATCTGGCGCGATTTCGAGGTCTCGCGGCTGGTAACCATTGTCGGCGCCGGCGGCATCGGCAAGACCACGGTCGCACTCGCGGTGGCCGAACACGCGGTCGAGTTGTTCAGAGACGGCGTCTGGCTGATCGATCTGGCGCTGCTACAGGATCCGACGCTGATGCCCAACGCCATCGCCACGGCCATCGGTGTAACGGCGCATTCAGCAAACATTCTGGCCACGCTGTGCGAATCTTTGCGCGACCGCCAGATGCTGCTGGTCCTCGACAATTGCGAACATATCATCGACGCAGCCGCCTCCTGCGCAAGTCGCATCCTCGCCGCCGCTGCTGGCGTGAAGATCCTGGCGACGAGCCGAGAGCCGCTGTTGGTCACGGGAGAGCGTGTCCGCAGGCTGCCGGGACTGAGCACGCCGCCGCCTTCTTCTCAGTTGAATGCCGAGGAGGCCCTCACATTCTCCGCCATCCAGCTGTTTGTGGAGCGCGCCACCGACAGGCTGGAAACATTCAAGCTCAGCGACACCGATGCGCCGACAGTCGCCGAGATCTGCCGGCGTCTCGATGGATTGGCTTTAGCCATCGAACTGGCCGCCACGCGCATCGAGGCGTTCGGAGTCGGTGGCTTGCTGAAGCAGCTCGACGATCGCTTCAATCTGCTCACCGGGCGTCGCGCAGGCCCGGAACGACAACGGGCTCTGATGGCGACGCTCGACTGGAGCTATGGCCTGCTCTCTCCAGGCGAAGCTGCTCTGCTGCGTGCTGTGTCCGTATTCGCCGGCGTGTTCGATATCGAAGGAGCTGCGGCGGTCGCGAACGTCGCTCCATCCAAATCGGCGGATGCCCTGGCGCATCTTGCCGCGAAGTCACTGCTCGCGACTGATGTCGACGCCGATCGCGTTGCTTATCGCCTGCTGGAGACGACTCGAACGTATTGCCTCGGACAGCTGCGATCCAGCGGCGAGGATCAGGAAGTCCGCCGACGTCACGCGGAATATATGTGCGCTAAGCTCGAACGGGCATCGAGCGCATGGGCGGAACTCCCGGCTCGCGAATGGGGTGCCGTGTATGGACGCGCACTCGACGATTTACGCGGGGCGCTCGTCTGGGCCGGGCAAGATGCGGCGAACCCATCGCTGCGCATCCGGCTCACGGTCGCGGGAATTCTGCTCTGGAACCATTTCTCTCTCACCGAAGAATGTCGCATTCACGCGTCGCAGGCCGTCGCAGAATTGGACGCCGCGGGCCTCGCCGGGACGGCCGCAGAGATGCAACTGCTGGTGTGGCTGGGCGGCTCGACCATGTTCACGCAAGGCCCGATCCCCGCCGCAAAGCGTGCGATGGAACGCGCATTGAAAATCGCAGTTCAAATTGACGACGTCGATGGTCATGTCCGATGCCTCCGTTTGATTGGAGTGCACGAGATCTGGACCGGCGACCTCGACGATGCAATCCGGACACTGGAGACGTTCGCGGCGATCGCCGAGAAGCAAGTGCCCTCCGCCGTACTGGAAGCCGAAGTGGCTCTCGGGATCGCCGAATTGTTGACTGGCCGGCTGCACAGCGTCCGGCAGCGCTTCGACCGCCGTCATGAGCTCGATCTGCGCGACTTCAACGACCTGCAGTCGGTGCGCTACCACGTGCGTTATATATCCGACCGGATCGTCGATGTGGGCAATCTGTTGTCGCACGCACAGTGGCTGACAGGTTCGCCCGATACAGCCGTGCGGACCGCACGCACGATTGTGGAGCACGCGCTCAAGACCAAACATCACCTTTCTTTATGCAACTCGCTGTCGTGGATCGTTCCGGTTTTTTATTGGACCGGGCTGCACCAAGAGTGCGAACGTTATCTGTCGATGCTCGATGAGCAATCCCGGCGGCATGGCTTCGAAGTGCGGCGTCCGATCGTCATGTTCTACCGCGCAGCCCTGCTGGATGCGCAAGACAACGCGCCCGCCACCGTCATCGATGACTTCGAGCAAGCCATCGCGAAATTTCACGCCACGGGCCACACCGCGCGATTGCCCTACTATCTCGGCGTCGTCGCCTGCGCTCTCACCAGGCGCAGGCGTTTCGATGAGGCCGAAAACACGATCCGAACCGCGCTCGAACGAGCTCGCGCAAAAAATGAGCAATGGTGCATGCCCGAGCTGCTGCGAATCCGCGCCGCCATTCTGGCTGCTCGGGGCCAGGCAGATGAGGCGCGGACCCTGCTGGTCGAGGCAATGGCGCTTGCTCATGAGATCGGTGCGTTGTCATGGCGATTGCGTGCGGCCAACGATCTCGCGCGGCTCTGGCGCGATCTGTCGCGAGCCGATTACGCACGCAACGTGCTGCTGCCGATATTCAACGAGTTCACCGAAGGTGTTGGAACGCGTGATCTGGCGGTCGCCGCCAGTCTGCTTGCCGCACTCAATCGTCCTTAGCACGCCGTGCGAGCGCCGCAGCGATTGACGGCTCGTACTGAGCGTTGATTTGGATATACAACATGCGGCACATCTTGCCGGAGCGATTGGCCCACGCGTGATTGGCGCCGCGCTGGACAACGACGCTGCCGGGCGCGAGCAGCACTTCGGAATCGTCGAGCACCAGTGTCATTTCGCCTTCGATGACGATGCAGTAGTCGATCGCCTCGGCTCGATGCATCATCGGGTGCGGCGAATGGGTCTTCCCCGTGAACGCGGTGACATCGTTCACCTCCTGAAACAATTCCTTCATGCGCGCCTCGGCCTCGGCGAGGTAACTTTCGTCCGGCGGAAAATCGACGAAGCGAATGCGGTTGCCATTCTTCGGCGCCTGGTGCGCCAGCGGCCCACGCGTCGGGTCGACTGTGCCGTCGATCACGGGCGGCGTGCCGCTCAGCTCCCAGACTTCATGAAAGATCATTCCCGGAATCGATTCCAGCTCGCGGATGGTCGATAGCGGACCGTTGCTGGTGAAAACGGCCTTGCCATCGGCATCGTGCCCGGTGACGACGCGGTGGATGGGAGGAAAGGACACGGTGACTCCTGGCGAGGATGGTAAAGCGGCAACGGGAAACGTTGGCCCGATCTTATCGGACAGCGCCGCGAGCGCGGTACTCCGCTTTACCACAATTTACCAGCGGCAGCCGCGCTCAGCGCCCCGCCACTTTGCGGTCGAGGAAACTGCGAATCAGCGGCGCCATCTCGTCGAGCTTGTCTTCGAGCGCGAAATGTCCGGTGTCGAGCAGATGAAACTCCGCGGCAGGAAGATCGCGAAGATAGGGATGCGCGCCGGCCTCAGGGAATATCTTGTCGTTCTTGCCCCAGACGATCAGCGCCGGCGGCTTGCGCTCGCGGAAGAACTGCTGAAACTGCGGATAGAGCGGCACGTTGGTGCGGTAGTCGTAGAACAAGTCGAGCTGAATGTCTTTGTTGCCCGGCCGATCCAGCAATGCCTGGTCGTGAACCCAGTTGTCCGGGCTGATGCGCGCAAGATCTTTGACGCCATCCGTATATTGAAACTTAGTCATGTCGAATTTCACCAGCCCCGCCAGCGCTTCGCGGTGCTCCGCCGAGGCGTCGGCCCAATAGGCCTTGGGCGCATCCCAGAATTCGCGCAGCCCTTCTTCGTAGGCGTTGCCATTCTGAATGATGAGACCGGTGACGCGCTCCGGATGTTTCAGCGCCAGCCGATAGCCAACCGGGGCACCGTAGTCCATGACATACATCGCGTAACTCTTCGCGCCGATCTGTCCCAGGAGCGAATCGACCAGTTCGGCGTAGTGGCCGAAGGTATAGGCGAACTTGGTGTGATCGGGAGCATCGCTCTCACCAAAGCCCGGATAGTCCGGCGCAATCACGTGATACCGGTCGGCAAGCGTCGGAATGAGGTTGCGAAACATATGCGATGACGTTGGAAACCCATGCAGCAGCAGCACCACGGGTCCGTCCGCCGGGCCAGCCTCCCGATAGAACATCTTCACGCCGTCGACCTGGCGAGTTCGATATCGCACGGTCGCCGCAGGGACTGTCATCTGCGCCGCGGATGGTTTGCTCTTGGGAGCATCCGCGAGTGCCGTGGCACCGAGCGACATTGCAACTATGGCGGCCACGCTGGTAGCCAATGGACGTAGCGAGATCAAGATGTACTCCTTGCTGTTGAGCGAGCAGCGAATCTAAGATCTCGAGGAGAGACGCCTCAATAACAGACTTGTGTGATGTGAGCGGCCGGCTTTGCAGCGTACGTTCGTCCTCGTGGATGGGGACGAGACGCATGCAAACTTCAGCTTTTCAACAGCGATCGATGGCCGGCGAGTGCCGCAGTAGAAGCCACGGAGACCTCCTGCTCTGGCAACTGCTGAGAGTCGAGGCCATGGTCGATGCTCATTTGAGCGATTACATCGGCAACCGGCAGTTGGCGGATTGCGCCCGCCTGAGCCAATATCACTTTGCACGCGCATTCCGCCGCAGCACAGGGATGTCACCTCAAGGCTATGTCGCCCGCCGTCGCATCGAACGCGCGCAGCACCTCATGCTTTGGACAGATGCGACACTTTGCAGAATCGCGTTCGAATGCGGATTCGCCGATCAGTCCCATTTCAGCCGGGCGTTCGTCAAAGCGGTGGGAGAAACTCCCCGGCTTTGGCGAAGAGCCCGACTGGCCACCACGCGCGCTGTATCAGAGATTGGATTCTCTGTCAGTCCTGGCGCGTGGCTTCGAAATCGCCACTGCCCGCAGCGGTGAGGCCGGTCACTTTGCCGGAGGCGTCGCGCTGGAACTCGATCCAGACATTGAAGGCCGGCAAGTAAAAGTTGTTCTCTTCCTGCGGCAGCAGCTCACCGCCATCGCCACCCGCCTTGATTGTGAGCTTGGTGCCGTCGCGCCGGACTTCGACGATGGGCCCGTTCGAGATGCGATAGCGTCCGACGTATCGATCGAGAACCGCGGTGTCGGGCGTCGCCTTCGGCCGGCGAATTTGGTGAGCTTGGGTGCGCGCAGCGGAATCGCCTGGGACCGCGAGCGCATCCGAGTAGCGCCAGTTGTAATCGAACATGCCCGAAACCACGGCCGTCTGAGTGCGTGTCACCAATTGGTGATAAGCCGGCACATGGCCGTCCTCGATCGCATAGTCGAAGTCGAGCACGTTGCTGGGCAGAACCTGCGCGCCAAACAATCCCGCAGGCGAACTGCCGGCAACCACCCACACGTAACGCTGCGGATTACGCGGATTCGGATGAAGCATT
>CAMLEO010000118.1 GCA_946478975.1 uncultured Steroidobacter sp. | reverse complement strand
CTGGTGTTGACGGCAGTATTCGCTTCACCCGATCCGGCCAAAGGCCTGGCGATCATCGGCGAGTCCGCACAGGCGGCGCGCGTGTTCGCAGTCGGCGGCGCCGTTCAGCCTGGAGTTCGCCTGCACCAGGTGTATCCGGATCGAGTCATCCTCGATCGCGGCGGCCGGCTCGAAGCGCTGTCGTTGCCGAAACGCAATAGTGGTGCGCTGGTGATCAATCGCCCGCCGCCGCCGACTCAGCAAAGCCAGTTTGTCTCCAACTTGCGCCAGATGGCCGAAACCAACCCCAGTGCGTTTGCCGAAATCATTCGGCCACAACCGGTATTCGCCAATGGGGTGCAACGAGGCTATCGAGTCTATCCAGGCCGCAACCGCGCGCAGTTCAGCAAGCTCGGTCTGGTGCCCGGCGACCTGGTGATGTCCATCAACGGCACACCGCTCGATGATCCTCAACGCAGCATGGAAATCTTCAACACCATGGGCAGCTCCGATCGCGTCACTGTGACAGTCGAGCGCAACGGCCAGTCGCAGGAGCTGACATTGAACATGGCCCAACTGACGCTGCCGGATCCCTCGGCCGGCGCACCGCCGGCGCGACAGCCGCGCCCCAATCCCAACGCACAGCCCGTCGAATGATGGGCAAACCCTTATTCCAAACGAGCGTCGCCGCCTGTGCAGTCAAGGAACCGTCCATGACGATTTCAACAATGAATAACGCCGCATGGAAGTCGGTGGCAGGCACGGGCAGCAAACGCTCCAGCCTGCTCGCCTTGACGCTGACGTGCCTGCTCACCACTGCCGGCTCGCCGGTGTGGGCGCAACAGAACGCACAGGCTGCGCAAGCGACGATCACGCCGGCGTTTCGCGACGCCGAGCTGACGGAAATCATCGACGCCGTTGCGACGATCACCGGCAAGACCTTCATCATCGATCCGCGCGTGCGTGCGCAAGTGACGATTCGCTCGTCGACGCCGATGACGCCGGATGCCTTCTATCAGGTGTTCCTGTCGATTCTTCAAGTGCACGGCTTCGTCGCCGTGCCGAGCGGCGATGTGATCAAGATCGTGCCGGACGCGAACGCGCGCCAGATGCCCGGCAACGACCTGCCCGGCTCCGTCAATGCGGACTCCGATGAAGTGGTCACGCAGGTGATCCAGGTGCGGAACATCAATGCCGCACAGCTGGTGCCGGTGTTGCGTCCGTTGATTCCGCAGAACGGTCACCTGGTCGCCTACCCCGCTTCCAACATGCTGATCATCTCGGATCGCGCCAACAACATCAGCCGCATCATGCGCATCGTGCAGCGGCTCGACCAGGCGGGCGACGAAGAGATCGAGATCGTGCGGCTGGAGAACGCGAGCGCATCGGAAATCGTGCGCGTCGTGAATGCTCTGTCCCAAGGCGCCCAGCAACAGGGCGAAGCACCCGGCATGCAGGCGAAGATGGTGGCGGACGATCGAACCAACAGCGTGCTGATCTCGGGCGAGAAGTCACAACGGCTGCGGTTGAAGGCATTGGTCACACACTTGGACACGCCGCTGGAATCCGGCGGCGACACCCAAGTGCGTTATTTGAATTACGCCGACGCCGAGGCGATCGCCGGCAAACTCAAGGAACAAGTCACGGGCATCACCCAGGCTGCTCCGGGAGCGCCGGGCGGCGCTGCAGCCGCCAGCCCCACCGCTGCTCAAGATCGCAACACCACGATCTGGGCCGACAAACAAACGAACGCACTCGTCATCACCGCCGCGCCGAAGATGATGCGCCAGATCATGTCGGTGGTGGACAAGCTCGACATCCGCCGCCTGCAGGTCCACCTGGAAGCGATCCTGGTGGAAATCACCACGACGCGCGCCGCCGAGCTCGGCGTCAACTGGGCGCTCTACAGTCAGAAGGAAGGCGACACGATTCCGATCGGCACCTTCAATCAGCCGGTCGGCCAAGCCAGTATTGGCAGCATCGCGGCCGCGATTCAAAATCCCGATTCGATCGGCACCACCGGTCTGCCGACCGGCCTCACGCTCGGTGCCGGCATGATCAAGGACGGCGGCCTCAACTTCGCCGTGTTGTTGCGCGCCCTGCGCAACGACGGCAACAGCAACATCCTGCAGACGCCCTCGATCACCACGCTCGACAACGAGGAAGCGGAGATCAAGGTCGCGCAGGAAGTGCCGTTCATCACCGGCCAGTACACCAACACCGGCGGCAACAACAACGGCTCGGTCAATCCGTTCCAGACCATTCAGCGCGAAGAGGTCGGCAACATCCTCAAGATCACGCCGCAGATCAACGAAGGCACGGCGGTGCAGTTGAAGATCGAGCAGGAGAATTCCGGCGTGACGCAGGGTCCGACCGGCGCGGTCGATCTCGTGACCAACAAGCGCACGATTTCCACCACGGTGCTGGTCGAAGACGGCGGCATGATCGTGCTCGGCGGTCTGATCAGCGACACCGCGCTCGAAGGCGAATCGCGCGTGCCGATCCTGGGCTCGATTCCGCTCATCGGCGAGCTGTTCAAGACGCGCAGCGGCTCGAAGGAAAAGCGCAACCTGATGGTGTTCATCCGCCCGACCATTCTGCGCGACGGCGTGCAGGCGGCGATCGAAACCAATGCGAAGTACAACGTGTTGCGCGATCAGCAGCTGCATCGCAAGCGAGGCAAGGTGAGCCTGCTGCCGGGCGAGAAGCAGCCGTTGCTGCCGCCGATTGAAGACTTGTCGAAATACGCCGATCCTACCGCCGGCGCCGAAGCGCCCGCGCCCGGCACCGAGCGCGAACGCGAGCAGCCGCCGGCCAACACCCAGCCGCTGCCGGAGACCACACCGCCCCCGGAACAACCGCCGCGGCAGTGATCGTCTCGTCATCAAGCTGACCACGAGGTGGCGTCATGAGCGCACAACCGGATAGTTCGTCTGCCGCGCGCACCGCGCCGGCCATTCCTGTGTCGCTGTCGTTTGCGTTCTGCAAGCGCAGTGGCGTGCTCGTGCAGAAATTGCATCCGACGTACGCGGAAGCGGTGTATCGCCCCGGCGCGCTGCCAGCCGCATTGGCTGAAGTTCGTCGCGTGCTCGGCGTGCCGCTGCAATTACGTCGCGTCGATGTCGATGCGTTCGATCAACTGCTGCGTCAACAATATGAAGGCGGCAACTCCGCGATGGCGATCGCGGGTGTCGGCGTGGAGGAAGACACCGACCTCGCGCACCTTGCACAAGATCTCCCCGAGCCTTCCGATCTGCTGGAGAGCGACGACCAGGCGCCGATCATCAAATTGATCAACGCCATTCTCACGCAGGCGGTGAAGGACAACGCGTCCGATATTCACATCGAGCCGTTCGAGAATCGCCTCGTCGTGCGCTTCCGCGTCGACGGCGTCCTGCGCGAAGTGCTGCAATCGAAGCGTGCGGTCGCGCAGCTGGTCGTATCGCGTATCAAGGTCATGTCGAAGCTCGACATCGCCGAGAAACGTTTGCCCCAGGACGGTCGCATTTCGCTGCGCGTCGCCGGTCGTGCGGTCGACGTGCGTGTCTCGACGATTCCTGCCGGGCACGGCGAACGCGTCGTGTTACGTTTGTTAGATAAACAGGCGGGTCGTCTGGAGCTGAGCGCGCTGGGCATGGACCCGCGCATTCAAAAGCTCGTCGACGAGCTGATCCACAAGCCTCACGGCATCATCCTGGTCACGGGCCCGACGGGTTCCGGCAAGACCACGACGCTCTACTCCGCGCTGGAGCGCATCAACGACAACACGCGCAACATTCTCACCGTCGAAGATCCGATCGAGTATTACATCGACGGCATCGGCCAGACCCAGGTGAATACGAAGGTGGAAATGACCTTCGCTCGCGGCCTGCGCGCCATCCTGCGCCAGGACCCGGACGTGGTGATGATCGGCGAAATTCGCGATCTGGAGACGGCGCACATCGCCGTGCAGGCATCGCTCACCGGCCACTTGGTGCTCTCGACGTTGCACACGAACACCGCGGTCGGCGCGGTCACCCGTTTGCGTGACATGGGCGTCGAACCGTTCCTGCTGTCGTCGAGCTTGATCGGTGTGCTCGCCCAGCGCCTGGTGCGCGTGTTGAATCCCGAAACCAAGGAAGCGTATCCGGCCGGCGAATACGAGCGACGTTTGCTCAACGTTCCCGAGGGCGCGCCCTCGCCCACTCTGTATCGGCCGGGCGCGGACGCGGCGCTGGGATTCAAGGGCCGCACCGGCATCTACGAGCTCGTGCTGGTGGACGATGCGATGCGCACGATGATTCATGACGGATCGAGCGAGCAGGAATTGGAGCGTTATGCGCGCACGCTCACACCCAGCATTCGCGACGACGGACGTGCGCTGGTGCTCTCCGGTGTGACGACCATCGAAGAAGTCCTGCGCGTCACCCGCGAAGATTAATTGCGATCGTTGAAGGGAGCCGTAGTTGGGCGCTTTCGAATACACCGCCGTCGATGCTGCAGGTCGCGAGCGCAAAGGAGTGCTGGAAGGTGACACTGCCCGGCAGGTGCGGCAGCTGCTGCGCGACCAGGCGCTGTTGCCGGTCACGGTCAACGAAGTCTCGCAGACCGAAAAGAGAGAGAGCAAAGCCAAGTTCTCGATCAAGCGCGGCGTCTCGGCATCCGATCTTTCTCTATTGACGCGACAGATCGCGACCCTGGTGCGCTCCGGCTTGCCGCTGGAAGAAGCGCTCGCCGCTGTGTCCGAACAAACAGAGAAGCCGCGAGTCCGCAGCATCGTCATGGGCGTGCGCGCGAAAGTGATGGAAGGTCACACGCTCGCCGACGGCCTCTCCGATTTCCCTGCGGTGTTCCCCGAGCTGTACATCGCCACCGTCGCCGCAGGCGAACAGTCGGGCCATCTCGACACAGTGCTGGAGCGCCTTGCCGACTACACCGAGAATCGCGAGCAGCTGCGCAGTCGCACGATGAACGCGATGCTGTATCCGGTGCTGCTGTTCGTCGTCTGTATCGCGATCGTCTCGCTGCTGCTGACGTTCGTGGTGCCGAAGATCGTCAAGCAGTTCGAGAACTCCAAAGCGGCGCTGCCGATGCTGACGCAGATCCTGATCGCTATTTCCGATTTCCTGCGCCACTGGGGCCTGCTGCTGCTCGCCGGCCTGATCCTCGTCGGCTTTGCATTCAAGCGCTGGTTGCGCGATCCCGCGGCTCGCCGTCGCTTCCACGCGCTGCTGCTGCGTTTACCATTGGTAGGCAAAGTCGTGCGTGGCTCGAACACTGCGCGCTTCTCGCGCACGTTCTCGACGCTGACTTCGAGTGCCGTGCCAGTGCTCGAAGCGCTGCGCATTTCGGGCGAAGTGGTCACCAATTTGCCGATGCGCGATGCCGTTCAGGATGCGGCCAACCGTGTGCGCGAAGGTGCGCCGATCGGCAAATCGCTCGGCTCGAGCAAAATCTTTCCGCCGATGATGATCCATTTGATCTCCAGCGGCGAAAGCAGCGGCGAGCTGGAGACGATGCTCGATCGCGCGGCCACCAACCAGGAACGTGAAATGGATTCCATTTTGAGCACCGCCGTCGGCCTGCTCGGACCGTTGATGATCCTGTTCATGGGTGGCATGGTGCTGATCATCGTGCTGGCAATGCTGTTGCCGATTTTCCAGCTCAATCAGCTGATTCGATGAACAAGCTGCGCCGCCATTGCGATGGCTGCGCGGGCACTGGACGGGTCGAATCGGCAAACACGCTATTGCGAGACGAACGAGTTCCCTCTATATACTCGCGCCGTAACGACCTGGGGCGCTGCGGCAAACTTGCGGAACGCAGTCGATGAGCGAGAAGCCGGAATCCGAAGAGTTCGATGAAGAAGAGGACGATGGCGGCGCCGTCGAGTCCGAAGATCTCGATGTTGATCATCTGATCGCGGACATCGACAAGCGCAAGAAGAACGTCGTCAAGGCCGGCGAGCCCGCGTGGCGTCGCCTGGAGCGCATTCGCGAGGAACGCGAGACGGCCGCGCAGCTGTCCGATTTCGACGATTACGAGATCGGGCTCGACGCCGACGGCGACGCGGACGACGAGCCGCTCGCAGACGACGACGAAAAGTAACCCGCCCTGATTTTCTGGGCGAAAGCGGCCGAGGCCCTTTCGACACGGGCGCCAAAAGGCGTGACTTTTGTCGCCCTCAATCACCTGACGCTTGAATCCACGCCGGAACCGTCGTGAGCACGGAGCCGTTGCCGTTGCACGCGTATACGCATTGCACGGACGGATACACCTCATGATCCACCCGACGCCCTCGCCTCGCTCGTCCCGTCGCACCACCGTAAAGAAATCTGCGCGCGGCTCACGACCCGAGCCGCAAACTCCAACAACTCCCAGACCGACTACACGTGCGCGCTCGATCAGCGCTCTGCGCGAGGAAGCAGCAGGTTGTCGGGCGTGTCCGTTGTACAAGAACGCGACGCAGACGGTGTTCGGCGAAGGGCGCACGACAGCGCGCATCGTGTTCGTCGGCGAGCAGCCTGGCGATCGCGAAGATCTCACCGGCAAACCGTTCGTCGGCCCTGCGGGCCAACTGCTCGATCGCGCTCTACAACAGGCCGGCGTGGATCGAGCTGCCACGTACGTGACCAATGCCGTCAAGCATTTCAAATTCGAGCCGCGCGGCAAACGTCGCATTCACAAGAAGCCGAACGAGCAGGAGATCTCCGCGTGTCATCAATGGCTCGATCAGGAACTGCACGCGATTGAACCGGAGTTGATCGTCGCACTCGGTGCGACGGCGGCGCGTGCGGTGTTCGGGAAGGCGGCGGCGATTGGCAAGAATCGAGGTCACATCATTGCCAGGCCGGCGCTGGGAACGCAGATCGAGGCCGATGTGCTGGTGACGGTGCACCCGTCGTATTTGTTACGAGTGCCGGATGAGGATCGGGACGCCGCGTTCGCGGAGTTCGTCAACGACCTGAAGCTGGCGCGCAAATACGCGCCCGCGTCTTAGTTCGGCCTGAAATCGATGCGATGGTGCTCGACGCTGGGAATACAGAAGATCCCGATCGGGCTCGACCGGCCTCGCAGCACCAGCGACGGCAGCGGCATCGCTCCCACATCCATGCCTCGCTGATCGAGCAGCGTCTTCACCGCATCCGAGAACAACATCTCTCCCGCTCTGGCTCGCTGACCCAAGCGTGACGCGACATTCACCGTGTCGCCGATGATGGTGTAGTTCATGTATGTCGGCGAGCCCACATTGCCAGCGATCACTTCGCCGACGTTGATGCCGATGCCCAATCCCGTTTCGACGCCGTAACGTTCGGTCCAACGATTCGCGAGCGTCGAGAACTTCGCCAGCATGAGCTTCGCTGCGAGGATCGCGCGCTCGGCGCCATCTTCCTGCGCGACCGGCACGCCGAAGCCGACCAGCAAACTGTCGCCCGCCATGCTGAACACCGTGCCTTCGTATTCGAACGTGATATCGGTGAGCAGTCGAAAGAACTCGTTCAACATCTCCACGACCTGCTCCGGATGGAGCCGCTCCGACAGCGCCGTGAAGCCACGCATGTCAGCAAACATCACCGCGACCTTGGTGCGCGTCTGCGTGCCGTTGAACATCGTGTCCAGCAATTCCGGACTGGCGAGAATCTGGTCGGCGAGTTTCGGAGAGATGTAACGACGGAAGGCAGCGCGGATCAGCTCGCGACGCTTTACCTCTTCCGCCAGTTGTTCGGCCGCGAGCTGCCGACGCGCGGCACTCACTTTCAACAGCGAGCGCACGCGTACTTGAAACTCTTCGCGCCGCACTTGGTGAGTAAAGAAATCGTCGACGCCAGCTTCGAACGCCAGCAGGCGCTGCTTCGAGGACTTGGCCAGGCCGAGCAGCGGCACCAGCAGCGTGGTGGGATTGGCTTTGAGCACGCCGCACACGCGCGTCAGCGTGGATACATCGGTCTAGGTATCTATGACGATCAGATCGGGCGCACGACGGGCAACGCTGGCGATGACCTGCTCGGGCTCGACCGTGTCGTCGATGACCAGATCGGATCCTTCGAGCAACTTGTTCAACAGCGCACGGCTGGATGCAGCGGTGCTCACCAGCAATGTTCTGAACGTCGCGGACATCGTCCGTATTTCCTCGTGGTCATTGCTCATCCCGCGACCTCATGTCAATGAAGATTGCAGGGATAGCCCATCTCATCCGGGGGAACGATCCGGGCACGCCGCACGCGCATTCCTCTCGGTAAGTGCGTAACGACCGGGCACGGCGGCGAATCCTACCGGTAATCCGTGAAAGCGCAATGTCCGCGAACGGATGTTATGTAGTGTCAAATAGTTCGCCTGCGGCGAATTATTTAAATCAACCATGAATAAAGGCCGGGCGACTGGCATCGCCCGGCCTCATGGACCACAAGGAACGGTCGGAATATTAAGAAGCTGAAATCTGAATGCGACGCGGCTGCGCCTTCGGCTGCTTCGGAATCGTCACCTCGACGATGCCGTTGCGGCCGCTCGCCTGCACGTTGGCGGCATCCACGGTGTCCGGCAGCGTGAAGCGGCGATGGAAGCGGCCGAACGGACGCTCGCTACGGCTGCGCTCCACATCCTTCGCGGTTGCATCCTTGATGCGCTCACCGCTGACCGACAGCACACCCTGATCCAGCGTAATGTCGATGGCGGACAGGTCGACGCCCGGCACATCCAGCTTCAATACGAAGCGATCGGCGTACTCTTCGATGTCGGCGGGCGGGATCCAGTCCGCGGTCGCGGCGGAACTGGCGGCACCGCTGTCCAGTTCACGACCGGTGAATTCACGATCGAACAGGCGGTTCAGCTGGCTATGCAACTGATTGAGTGCATTCCAGGGCTCATAACGTACGACGGTCATGGTCTTGGCCTCCAAAACGTGATTAGGAATGACGGCCTCAACGAGGCTCTGGCGCAATGCTTCGTCCATTGGCTCGGCTGCGCGCTTGTCCCGGTAGATAGGGTGCGCCGGATTTATTTCAAGCACCTCATTTCACGCGCCGCTGCGCACGGGACCGCTAGAATGTCGGCCAGGACCTGGTCGCTGGGAATATTCCATTGCTGAGCTGGCCGAGCCGATTCATCGCCGCCGCCGCGTTACTGTGGGTTGCTTGCAGCGCCCCCGCCGCGAGCCCGGCTTTCTACGATGTCACCTATCGCGCAACCTTCCGCCCGGACGTTGCGCACGCTGAAGTCGAAATCGAGCTGGCGGGCGAGAAATTGCCCAGCAGGATCCGGCTGCATGCCGATCCCGAGCGTTACCGAAACTTCCACTCCACCGATCCGCTGCAGGTCAGCGAGCAGGAAGTGGTGTGGGAGCCGCAGGGCAAGCAGTCGCGGCTGCGATATGAATTCCTGATCGATCACAAGCGCACCGGCGGCTACGACTCCTACCACACTCGGGAGTGGGCGCTGTTTCGCGGCGACAATCTGGTGCCGGGCCTGGCCGTCACCGCCTCCAAACGTTTGCGCTCGCGAGCCACGCTGGAGCTGGTGCTGCCGCCGGACTGGACTGCCGCCATGCCCTACGCCGCCGACGGTAGATTCCGCTATCACATCGTGGATCCCCAGCGCCGCTTCGATCGGCCCGAGGGCTGGATGCTGGTCGGCAAGATCGGCGCGCGCAGCGAGCGAGTCGAGAAAGTAAATGTGGTGATCGCGGCGCCCGAAGGCGAGAACGCCCGGCGCCAGGACGCCCTCGCCTTCATCAATTGGAATTTGCCGAAACTGCTGGAGATCTTTCCGCAGTTTCCGAAGCGCGTGCTGGTTGTTTCGGCCGGCGATCCGATGTGGCGCGGCGGCCTGTCCGGCCCCAGCTCGATCTTCCTGCATTCGGATCGGCCGCTGATCAGCGAGAACCGCACCAGCCCGCTGCTGCACGAGCTGGTGCACGTTGCCATGGGCATTCGCGGCGACGACGAAAGCGACTGGATCGTCGAAGGCCTGGCCGAGTTCTATTCCATACAAACGTTGCGCGACTCGGGCGGCATCGGTCAGCGGCGTTTCGATCAGGCGATGGGATCGATGCGTCGCTGGGCGGCCCGCTCGCCGTCACCGTTCGTGAAGGTCTCGAACGGCGCGACCACCGCGCGGGCCGTGCTCGCGTTCCAGGCCGCCGACGCGGAGATTCGCAAGCTCACCAACAATGCGGCCAGTCTCGACGATGTCGCCCGCACGCTCGCCGAGGAGCGCGGCGAAGTCACGCTGACTCACTTGCAAGAGATCGCGAAACAAGTTGCCGGCAAACCGCTGCAGTCGCTGCAGCGGGAGCACCTCAGCCAGCCGATTGCCGAATGAGCGCGGTGATTTTCATCGCCGTTTCCAGCGCGCGCAGTCCGTCTTCACCCGTCACCACCGGCGTGCTTCGCTCGCGCACGGCTTTCAGGAACGCTTCGATCTCTGCCAGCAGCGCGTCACCCTGATCGAACGATTCCTCCTCGATCGACACCTGGGCCGGCGATTCCACCGGCGCCTGATCTTTCTTGCGGATCACGGTCAGAATCTTTTGTTGCATGTCCACCGACAGGTACGCGTCGTCCTGGAAGATGCGGATCTTGCGTTCCTGTTTCAGGCTGATGCGGCTCGCCGTCGTGTTGGCGACACAGCCGCCTTTGAAACGCAGCCGCGCGTTGACGATATCGATCTCGCCTGAAAACACCGTAGCGCCGACCGCGTCGATGCTTTCGATCGGCGTGCCGACCAGCTCCTGGATTAAATCGATGTCATGAATCATCAGGTCGAGCACCACGCTGACGTCGGTGCCACGCTGCTTGAACGGCGCGAGCCGGTGCGACTCGACGAAGCGCGGCGTGCGCAAACGTTCCGCCGCCGCGAGCACAGCGGGATTGAAACGCTCCAGATGTCCTACCTGCAGGACCCGCCCGTGCTTTTGCGCGAGCTCGACCAGTTCGCGAGCTTCGCTCACCGTGGTGGCGATGGGCTTTTCGATCAGCACGTCGATGCCGTTACGAAGCAGCTCGCAGCCGATCGCATGATGCAGCGGGGTCGGCACGGCCACGCTGACGGCATCGACCTTGCCGATCAGCTCGCGATAATCGCCGAACGCCTGCGTGCCCAGTTCCGCAGCGACTTTGGTGCGAGCGTCGCTATTCGCATCCACTACACCCACCAGCTTCGAACCTGAAAGTTGCGCGTACTTCTGCGCGTGAAACCGGCCCAAGTAGCCGACGCCGATCACAGCGGTGCGCAGCGGGGCCGCTGCATGGGTTGCATCTGACATGCTGTCTCAACCTTGTCTGGAGGATTTGTACCGTGGCCGGCGATGATAGCCGCTACCGGCCGCGCGTCGCTGGTCGAGCCGCGACGACCTTTCGTCCCCAGAAAGTTGCGACCGCCGGGGCGAGCCGCCAAGATGCGCCCCGCTCCCCTGGCGTTAGAGATCGCATGAACGCTTACGACGATTCGGCTGATGAGTCATCTGCGGAAGCGCGCCGCTCGCGACGGCTGCGCTTCGAGCTGATCTTCGCCAGCCTGCTGCTTGCTTTCGGGCTGTTTGCGCTGCCTGCGCTGATCTTTTCGGTCGGCGGTGCGCTGCTCGGGCCCTATGCGGAAAAGGCGGGACTGAGCACCTTCTACGTGGATTTCTACGGCGACCTGGCCGACGGCGCCGGCCGCGCCTGGGCGCTCGCGCTGGGCCCGCTGGTGCTCGCCTATCTGCTGCGCGCGGTGTTCATTGGCGTGCGCCCCAAGAAGGTCGAGAAAGTGGATGACGATGAGCCTCCATACGAGCCGCGGCGACCAGCGCCGCCGCCGCGTCGGGAAGCTCCGGTTCGCACGGCGAAAGCCCCGCCCAGACGGCCGGCGCGCGTCGAGCCGCGCATGGGCTCAGACTGAATCTGGCTGAATCTGGCTGAATCTGGGCCGAAGACCGCAACGAACTTCAAGACGCGACTACGTGATTTGAATCACGATTTACAGTAAAAATCTGTCCATGAACGCACCGCGTCGGGTACGCTGCGGACGTTCGAAAATTAAAAGATCCTGTTGATTTTTTTTACATTTTTTCGGGAAGAACGTCATGTGGTTCGCCAAGTGGTTTGGCGGCCGGTCGAATCGGGAGGACGACGAGCCCGCGCGCTTTGCGCCGGCTGCGCCCAAGCCCGTTTCATCGGCCAGGCGCGTACAAAGCAACGTCGTCGGCTCGCCCGCGGGCGCCGGCACCAAGCAGGACAAACGTGGTTTCGATCCCTACAACAGCGGCAGCTTCGACCGGAACCAGGGCTGGGGACGGATCATCACGCGCCGCTGAGCGGGGCTAAGCGAGGCCCATGAAAAACTTTGGGCGCCGCAGACCTTTTTGGGGGTTTCCCCCATCGCCTGCGGCTTACTCGGGCCAGTACAACAGGACTATGCCCGCCAGCGCCATCCACATCGCCGCCTGCGCCCACCAGCGCCACAGCCGCGTCTTGAGCAGCGACCACAGGCTCGTGCCCGAGACCACGGCCAGCGCCGCGAATGCCACGCTACTGCGGACCAGCGCCGGGAACTCGTCACCCATTGTCGGGTTGCTCCCCTTGAGGACCAGGAAAATGACCACCACACCCAGCAGGCCGAACGTGATGGCGGTGGCCGACCCGAACACGATTGCATTGAGCACTGCGAGCGGACGCATCAGTGGCTCCCGCCCCGAAGGGTCCGTACTTGATCGGAGTGCAGCGTCTCTCTAGCCTTGCCCATAGAATGGATTTTTCCGCCAATGGAATCTGGAACGTCCGCGCCCCAAGTCCGATGGCTGGCCGGCGCGCCTTTCCCCAGATGAGGAAGTGAAACAGTGTATCAGCCGCTCCCGCCCGACCCTGCCTCGAATGCGCCCGCCCGGCAGCGTCGCACCACTTTGATCTTCAGCTTGCCGGCGCTGCTGGTGGTGTGCGCGTTGCTCGCCGGCACGGCGCAGGCACCGGTTGCCAAGGCCGTGGCCACGGCGACCTCGCAGGACCTGTCGCCCACCGAGCGCCAGCGGCGCGTCAGCAAGCTGGTGAGCAACGTCATCGAACGTTCGCACTATCGCCAGTCGCCGATCAACGACCCGGTGTCCTCGCTGGTGCTGGATCGCTTCCTGGAGCAGCTCGACGGCGGCCGCAGCTACTTCCTCGCCTCCGACATCGCGGAGTTCGAGCGCTATCGCTATCAGCTCGACGACGCTGTGGTCGGCGGCCAGCTCGAGCCGGTGTTCGCAATCTTCAATCGCTTCCAGCAGCGCAACAAGGAACGCGTGAACTACGCGCTGGAGCTGCTCAAGACGGAGCCCGATTTCACCGTCGATGAATCGTTCGAGTTCGACCGCGCCAAAGCGCCATGGGCCAAGAGCACAGAAGAGCTCAACGATATCTGGCGCCGTCGCGTTAAGAACGATGCGGTGTCGCTGATGCTGACGGAAAAGACCTGGCCGGAAACCAAGGACATCCTGCAGAAGCGCTACGAGCGCGTCGTGAAGCGCACCGAGCAGGTGACCAGCGACGACATCTTCGAAGTGTTCATGAATTCCTTCGCGCATGTCTTCGATCCGCACTCCAGCTACTTCTCGCCGCGCAATTCCGAGGAGTACCGCATTCAGATGAGCCTGTCGTACGAAGGCATCGGCGCCTCGCTGCAGCTGGTCGACGACTACGTGACGGTGCTCAACGTGCTGCCGGGCGGCCCCGCCGCCATTGCCGGCTCGCTCGGCGCCAACGATCGCATCATCGCGGTCGGCGAAGGCAAGACCGGCAAGATGGTCGACGTGATCGGCTGGCGCCTCGACGACGTGGTGCAGATCATTCGCGGCAAAGTCGGCACCACCGTGCGCTTGAATGTGCTGCCGGCCGGCGCCGCGCCGGGCTCGCCGGAAAAGACGCTGGAGCTGCAAAGAAACAAAGTTTCTCTGGACGCGCAGGCGGCCCAGAAGGAAGTTCACAAAGTGAAGCGCGGCGACCGCGAGCTGACGGTCGGCGTGATCAACGTGCCGAGCTTCTATCAGGACTTCGAAGCCAAATCGTCCGGTGCCAAGGACTATCGCAGCACCACTCGCGACGTGCGCCGCCTGATCGATGAGTTGAAGGCCGAGCACATGGATACGCTGGTCATGGATCTGCGTGGCAACGGCGGCGGTCACCTCACCGAAGCCACTGCGCTGTCCGGCCTGTTCATTCCCGGCGGCCCGATCGTGCAGCTGCGCGAGACCGGCGGCCGCGTCGAAGTGCTCGACGATCCGGAGCCGAACACCGCGTGGGACGGCCCGATGATTGTGCTGGTGGATCGTTACAGCGCCTCAGCCTCCGAGATTTTCGCAGCGGCGATTCAAGACTATGGCCGCGGCGTGATCGTCGGTCAGCAGACCTACGGCAAAGGCTCGGTGCAGAATCTGTATCCGCTGGATCGTTATGCGCTCGGCCCCGATCCGGGCTTCGGCCAGCTGACGGTGACCATCGGCAAGTACTATCGCGTGACGGGTGAGAGCACCCAGCATCGCGGCGTGCAGCCCGATATTTCCATGCCCACTGCGATCAGCACCGAAGAAGTCGGTGAGAGCACGCGCGAAAGCGCACTGCCCTGGGATCGCATTCGTCCGGCGGAGTTCTCGCGCGGCGCGCCGCTGACGCAGGCCGTTGCGACGCTCGAACAAACGCATGACGAACGTATCGCAACCGATCCGGACTTCCGTGCGCTGCTCGCCGATCTCGATTCTTATGAGAAGGTGCGCACTCAGAAGAAGCTGTCGCTGAACCTGAAGACGCGCATTGCCGAACGCGAGCAGATGGAGAAAGAGCGTTTGGCGCGCGAGAACGAGCGTCGTGCCGCACGCGGCCAGCCGCCGGTTGCGAAGCTTGCGGATCTCACTGGCAGCGAGCCGCCGGATGCAGTGCTGGATGAAACATTGCAGATCGCGGCCGATCTGAGCGGCATCAACAATCTATATCTGACGCGTCTCAAAGCGGACGCGAAGAATCAGCCGCCGCGCGAAGCCGAGTCGGTGCGCAATCCGTAACTGACGTCACATCGAGCCGCCTGTCGAGCAATCGGCAGGGTGAGCGCGGATGCCTTTTCGAGGCGATTTAACATCGCCTCGAACCGCGCGAACGCCGTTACACGGACGTAACGGCTGGCAACGATCCAGGGACGGCTGCTTGAGATGGACCTCTCATTGCAACAGCGCTTGATACAAATCCCAATAGTCATCGACCAGCACGTTCACTCCCGCTCTGTTGCCAGCCTCTAAGCCAGACACCGGTGCCGAAGGCATCGGCAGCGTGCCTATCGAGTCCGTGAGCGGGATCGTGTCCGCGTCGCTGCGATACGTCGCCACCGCGCGCAGCGCATCTGTACGCTCCTTCAGCCCGTTCAGATCGTCCTTCTCGTTCTTGATCACTGCGAGCGCCTCGCGCAGCAGCGCCATCAAACGCACGCACTCCTCGCGCCCGCCATATTTCATATCGAACACGCGCTTGGTCGTTGTTTCTTTTGCGAGCACCGCGAGACCGCCGCCGGACAGCGCCACTACCAGCTGCTGTGCGTAAGCAATCACCGCGGTATTCACGATGCGACGGCCGTCGATGGAAATGCCTGGAAACTCCGGTGGCGGCTTGGATTCCAGCGCCGCACGATCGTCGCTGAGATCGGTCACCTGCGTCGCAGCCTCGTCCCACACCACGCGCTCGCGCTCGATCTCTTCCGTCAAACGCCGCCGCGCCACGTAATTCCAGAAGCCAGTCATGGATTCCAGTTTCGCTTCCTGCAGCTTCAGCTGCGCTTCCAGCATGTCGGCCCGCGAACGCGCGTCCGTGATGCGCCGATCGTAGTCGGCGAGCTGCTGCCGACGCATGCGATCGATTTCGAGCTGCTGACGGCGCTGCTCGCGATCGGCCTGCTGCTGCTGAAGCTGCTGCGCGAAGCGTGCGACTTTCGCCGACGTCGCGCGCCACAGCGAACGCAATTGGAAATAAACCAGCGCGTGCGCCCCGCTCTCGGGATTCCCCAGGAATTCTTCCAGCTGCAGCAGCTGCTCGCGATTGCGAGCGAAGGTGGCTTCGTGAGTGCGAATCTGCTCCAGCAGCCGATGGCGCTCATCCTGCAGGCGGGTCAGCTCTTTCTTGAGCTCGGCGCGATTCCAATACAGCTGCAACAGCCGCTCGTCTTCTTCCGGGCGGCGCGCGCCGCTCGAAAAAAGCTGACGAAGATTGCTCAGCCGATCGGACCAGTCCATATTCTGAAGGCCGTCGCGCGACGCGCGCAGCCGTAATTTATCGGGCGACTGCGGTGATCGTGGCAGGGAAACGATGGCCGCGCTCGACGCAATAATCGAGCCACTTGTTCAGCATCACGTTGCGCAGCCAACGATCGCCCAGATCGCGCGCGAGCTGCGAACGCAGCGACTCCAGCATCGCGTGACGATGCCAGCGTGCGCACGCCTGAACTTCAGCAAGCCGGGCATCGCGGTACACGCGAATCAGCAGATCGGGATCGGCGAGCGGCTCGCCCTGGTCCTCGAAAACATAGGTCAGGCGCAATGTCGTCGTATAACGACTGCGCTCTTCGATCGCCAGGTGCAGCGGGCAGTCGCCGTCGACGACCGACACTTGCGTCGGCGCCGCCGCTTCCAGATCCGGCACCAGCCAGGCGAGACGAATGTAATTACTCTCGTACAGCGACATCAGACTGACAAAGCTGCCCGGACGGGCGCGCCAGCTGACGGGGCAATTCACATCGGTGGTGGTGACCTCAATCGACATGGGCCGAATATAGCACAGCAATTTCGCTCGACTGCCAGCTCATTGTGACTTGCGTCATATGACGGGTACATGGATGTACCCCGCTGCCGACGGCAGCGAGCGAGCAGCAAAAGTCGCGCCTTTTGTTGCTCGCACGAGGGTCGTGGCAGGATGCCCGATCCCGAGTATTTCACTAGGGCCGCAGGCGGCGTTCGACGCCGGTGCGGTCGAGGATGCGGCTGGCGATTTCCTCGATGGAACATTCGGTGGTGTTGATGCAGGGAATATCGTAGCGACGGAAGATCGCTTCGGCGGTGCGCACTTCGAAATCCACCTGCGAAGCCGAGGAGTAGTTGCTGTTCGGCCGCCGTTCGTTGCGAATCTGTTGCAGACGTTCCGGCGCGATCGTGAGTCCGTACAGTTTGCGCTGGTGTTTTACCAGTGAAGCTGGTAGGCGCCCGGTTTCGAATTCCTCGTCGGCAAACGGGTAATTGGCGGCGAAGATTCCGTATTGCAAGGCCATGTACAAACAAGTTGGCGTTTTACCGGTGCGCGAGACGCCGACCAGAATCAAATCCGCGCGTTCGTAGTCGCGGGTGACAGCGCCGTCATCGTTGGCCAGCGCGAAGTTCGTGGCGTTGATGCGAGTGGTGTAAGCGGCGATGTCCTGCATGCCATGCGCTTTGCCTTGCAGGCGCGAGGATTTCGCATTCAGCTCCATCTCCAGCGGGCCCAGAAACGCATCGAAAAAATCCAGGAACAGGCCGTTGGCGCGCTTGATGATCTCGCGCAGATCCTCCTGCACCAGGGTGCTGAAAATCACCGGCCGCACCCCTTCCGCTTCACCCGTTGCATTGATGCGACGGACGGCTTCCTGCGCCTTGTCAATAGTGGAGATAAATGGCAAAGTCACCTGCCGGAACGCCTGCCCATCGAATTGCGTCAGCAGGCTATGCCCCATCGTCTCGGCCGTCACGCCGGTCTGATCGGATACAAAAAAAACCGTTCGTCGTTCCACGCCCGCCCCGCTCTAGTAAACTTTCGGTGTAGCCATCCGGCCCGGCGGCTAAATTTTTACGACGATGCGCCCGCGCGCGCCGCTCGCGCGTTAGCGCAGTGTTTCATCGTATCGGCCCATAAACAAGCACCTGGGACTACAGAGGAAAGGCCTTGACCGCTTATACAGTTCCCTTCGAAAAACTCGGACGCCACGATGTCGATACCGTCGGCGGCAAGAACTCGTCGCTGGGTGAAATGATCAGTCACCTGGCGAACCTGGGCGTGAGCGTGCCGACCGGTTTTGCGACCACGGCGCAGGCATATCGTGACTTTCTGAAGCACGAAGGACTCGCCGACCGGATCTCCAAGGAACTCGCTGCGCTCGACGTCGACGACGTCGAGAAGCTCACCGAAGTCGGCGCAAAGATCCGCCAGTGGATTCTGTCGACGCCGTTCCCGCCGCAGCTGGAGCAGGAAATCCTCGCGGGCTACGAACGCATGGGCAGCGGCCGAGATGTTGCTGTGGCCGTGCGCTCCTCGGCGACAGCGGAAGATTTGCCTGATGCGTCGTTCGCCGGCCAGCAGGAAACATTCCTCAACGTGCGCGGCAAAGAGGCTCTGCTGAAGTGCGTGCACGAAGTGTTCGCCTCGTTGTTCAACGATCGCGCCATCGCCTATCGCGTGCATCAAGGTTTCGCGCATGACCTGGTCGCGTTGTCGGCGGGCATTCAATATATGTGTCGCTCGGATGTCGGCGCCAGCGGCGTGATGTTCACGCTCGACACCGACTCGGGCTTCCGCAATGTTGTATTCATCACTGCGTCGTACGGCCTGGGCGAAACGGTCGTGCAAGGGGCGGTGAATCCCGACGAGTTCTATGTTTACAAACCGACGCTGCGCTCGGGCCACGCGCCCATCCTGCGTCGTACGCTCGGCGCCAAGGCCATCAAGATGATTTACGCCGATGCCGGCAGCCAAGAGCGCGTCAAGACCGTGGACGTGCCCGCCGAAGATCGCAATCGCTTCTCGATCACTGACGCCGATATATTGGAGTTGGCCAAGCAGGCGCTGGTCATCGAGCAGCACTACGGCTGCCCGATGGACATCGAGTGGGGCAA
>CAMLEO010000117.1 GCA_946478975.1 uncultured Steroidobacter sp. | reverse complement strand
CCGTAGTGTTGAGGCCAACATTGGGTTCTGTCACAGCGAAACAAACTCTGTCTTCACCGCGCACGACAGGCGGCAACATTCGTTGTTTCTGTTCGTCGCTGCCGGCCAGGACGACCGGCTGTAAACCGAACACCGGCAGATGAATGCTCGATGCGCCGCTCATGCCGGCGCCCGATTCAGCGATTGCCTGCATCATCACGGCCGCTTCGGTGATGCCCAAGCCAGCGCCGCCGAATTCGGTCGGCATGGCGATGCCCAGCCAGCCGGCCGCCACCATCGACTGGAAGAACGATTCCGGGAAGCGGCCTTCGCGATCGCGCTCGAGCCAGAACTCGTCGCTAAACGCCGAGCACTGCTTCAGGACCGCGTCGCGAATGCTTTGCTGATCGTCGCTGAGTGAAAAATCCATGCGAGGCACCCCGAATTGCTCGTGCCGATATTAGCTCAATGGACTGGAATGTGTACGACACCCGTGCAAAGATCCAGGCCACTGGATCGAGTTCTTTGGGGGCAAGAGAGCGTGTATGGGCGCTATCAATAAGAGTGGCCCGCTAACGGGAGTGCGAGTGGTCGACCTCACCGCGATGGTGATGGGCCCCTATTGCACGCAGATCATGGCGGACATGGGCGCCGAGGTGATCAAGGTCGAGCCGCCTGCCGGCGACGGCGTTCGTTATATTTCCCCGGGACCGGTGCCGGGCTTGAGCGGCGTGTTTGCAAACGTGAATCGCGGCAAGCGCGGCATCGTGCTCGACCTGCGATTGGAAACAGACGTTGCGGTCCTGCGCCAGCTGATCGAGCGCGCCGATGTTTTCATACATTCGATGCGCGCGAAGGCGATCGACAAGTTGGGCTTCGGGTATAGCGATGTCGCGGCGATCAACCCACGCATTGTTTATACAAACTGCTACGGCTATGGCCGCAACGGGCCGGACAAGGATCTGACCGCGTACGACGACACCATTCAAGCCGAGTGCGGCTTGCCCGGGGTTCAACAGATGCTCACGGGAGAAGTGAGTTACGTGGGCACCATCATGGCCGATAAGGTCGCCGGGCTCACCGCGCTGTACGCCACGATGATGGCGCTGTTTCATCGCGAACGAACCGGTGAAGGCCAGGAAGTGGAAGTGGGCATGTTCGAGACCATGGCGTCGTTCATGCTGGTCGAACATGCGAACGGCGCGATGTTCGATCCGCCGCTCGGACCGGCCGTATATCACCGCGCTGTCGCACCCAATCGCCGCCCCTATCGCACGCGGGACGGTCACATCTCCGTGCTGATCTATAACGACAAGCAATGGGCCGCGTTCATGGCAGCCGTACAGCCAGCATGGGCGAGCGCCGACTTCGCGACACTGGAACAACGCGCTCGCCAGATCAACACAGTTTACGCGCTGATCGCCGATACGCTCAAAGAGCGCACGACCGATGAATGGTTGCGATTGTTTCGTGAGCTCGATATACCGGCCGCACCCGTGCGCACGCCTGCCGAGCTGTTGAACCATCCGCATCTGCGCTCGGTGGGCTTTTTCCAAACTGTGGATACGTCGCACGGTCCGGTTCGTTTTCCCGGCGTGCCGACGTGGTTCTCGCGCACGCCCGGATGCATCGCCAGCGGCGCACCCGAACTCGGCGCCGATACGGATGCAGTGTTAGCAGAGCTTGGATCATCGACCCAGCGGAGATGAACCCTCATGCCCGACGGCAGGACTTTCGAACCTGCAGCCGATGAGTCGGCGACGGTACGCGTCGACGGGCTGCGCCAATACCAGGAGCTGGCGGCACGGCTCGGCGGCAACCCCGATCGTTTGCTGGCGAAAGCGCACATCGATCCGAAGATCCTGCGCGATCGACACGCCGTCGTCCCCTACCGATCGCTGCTGCTGCTGCTGGAACGCTCCGCGTTCGAATTGAAATGTCCTGACTTCGGTATGCGCCTGGCGCTTGCGCAAGGCGGCCTCAAAGTGCTCGGGCCGCTCGAATTCGCGATGCGAAACTCGCGCACACTGCGCGAAGCGTTTCATTACTGTGCGACACATCCGCAGGTGTACAGCACTGCTTCGCGAATGCATCTGCAAAGCGGATATCTCGATGACGGCCTGCTGTTGCGATTCGAGATTCTGCTGACCCGAGCTCCACCGCATGAACAGGCCGTGGAGCGCGCGTTGCTGCTCACCCAGTTGATTGCACGCGAGATCACCCAGGGAAGAGCAGCGGCACGGGAGATCTGGCTCATGCACCGGCCGCTGCTTCCGGCGCCGTTCTACTACGAATATTTCGGCGTGCCGGTTCGATTCGGCCAGCCGCTCAACGGCATGCTGTTTGCCAATACCGGCCTGGATCTGCCGATTCCGGAGACCGACCAGCAGCTGTACGAGCTCACCACCGACTTCATCGAACAGCGTTATCCTTCGCTCGAAGCGCCGTTGCGGCAGCGGGTGCGGACCATCGTGGAACGGCTGCTGCTCGAAGGGGATTGTAATTACAGCAAGGCTGCAGCGAGGCTCGACCTGCATCCGCGAACGTTACAGCGACGGCTGCGTGCCGCCGGCGAATCGTTCGCAGTGATCAAGGACGGCGTGCGACGCGACGTGGCCCTGCGTTACCTGACGCAATCGACGCTGCCGCTGATTCGGGTCGCACGGCTGCTGGGCTACTGCGATACATCGGCGCTGTCGCGAAGCTGCGATCGCTGGTTTTCCGTTCCACCGCGGCGGTTGCGAGAGGGCAACGTTGTCGCGTGGAATCAAGACCGGCGTCGGAGCCGACCTTAGCTTGGCGCGCCGGGGCGCAACTGCGCCTTCGGGGTGGTCATCTGCATGACGGCACAACATTCGGGAGCGACTCTCGTGCGCAATTACACGACCCTGGCAGTCACACGGAAAGACCGGCTGTTGACCATCACGCTCAATCGCCCCGATGTGATGAATGCGGTGAACCTGGAAATGCACGACGAGCTGGCGGACGCACTCAACTTCGCCGCCACCGACGAACATTCGGACGTGGTCGTGCTCACCGGCGCCGGGCGCACCTTCTGCGCCGGCGGCGATCTGGATCACATCGCCCGCAACGCCGCCGAGCCGGAACGTTTCGATCACGAAGCACGCATCGCCAAGCGCATCGTGTTCGCGATGCTGGATCTGGATAAACCGCTGATCTGCCGTATGAACGGTCATGCCATCGGGCTGGGCGCAACGCTCGCGCTCCTGTGCGATGTGATATTTGCAGCTGAAGGTTCGAAGATCGGCGACCCGCACGTCTGCGTCGGCCTGGTGGCGGGCGATGGCGGCGCGGCGATCTGGGCTCAGCGCATCGGCTTGGGCCGCGCCAAGGAATATTTGCTGACCGGCGAGCCGCTGACCTCACAGCAGGCCGAGCAGATCGGCCTGATCAATCAATGCGTGCCGGTCGCCCACCTGGATGCAACCGTCAGCGCGTTCTGCGACCGCCTGCTGCGCGGCTCTACGAAGGCAATTCGCTGGACCAAGGTGCTGCTCAATCTGGAGCTCAAGCGCGTCGCGCACGCCGTCATGGACGCGGGCATTGCATACGAATCGATGACGGTGCGCTCAGCCGATCACCGCGAGGCCATCAAAGCCCTGCAGGAGAAGCGCCGCCCGATCTTCTGCCACGACAATACGAAGTTGTGAGATCAGCGGTTCGCCGCGGCTCGCAACTCTCGCGGTGAAGCGCAGAACCAGCGATGGCAGCTGCGCGACAACACCGAGGTCTCGGAGTAGCCGAGAATCTCCGTGACTCGCACGAGCGAAACATCGGGCTGCTGCAAATAACGCAAGGCAACGTCCCGACGCACGGCGTCCTTGATCGCTTCGAACGACTCCCCTTCCTGGCGCAGGCGACGCTGTAACGTGCGAGGATGCATGCCGATTGTCGCCGCGACGTGCTCGTGCGTGCAGTTACCTTCGACCAGCAAGCGCGCGATCATGATGCGCACACGCGCACTAAGTGACATTGCCGCGGCCGGGAAGCGTTGATCGATGAAGCTGGTGGAAATCTCATACAGCTGCGGATCCGCGTCGGGCAGCGCCGTTTGCAGATCGCGCTCGTCGAAGAACAAACCCTGCATGCTCTGGCCGAAACGCACTGTCGCGTTGAAATGCGTGCGATACGTGGCGATCGGCGCCGTCGGCGCGTGCGTGAACCAGATCTCGCGGGCCCGCACTTTACCGCCGGTCAATCCCGCTACCGTATGTTGAATCAACGCCAGCGCATGCTCCACCGCCTGCCGCTGTGGAACCATGCCCGTGCTCGCAAACTCGCAGACCAGGAAAGCTCGCGAGTCGCCGGGGAATTTCTCGAAACAAACGCGCGCGGCGGTGCTGTAGGCGTGAACGTGACTTGCAAAGTATCGCAGCGCCTCGCCCAGCGTCGGCGAGTTGCGCATGGCCACGTGCAACGGGCCAAGCACCTTGCCCACGCCTCGCGCTGCTTGTGTTTCGGCGAGACGCAGGCCGAAGTCGCCGCAGGTCACGCTTGCACTGGCGCGATCCAGCAATCCAACCATTCTGCTGAAGGGAACGACTTCCTTGCCCTGCTCGATCAACTGTCGATCGATCTGCGCCGCTTGCAACAGCGCGGCGGGATTGCCGCCCAACTGCGTCACCAACGCGTCGAAGTGACGGAGTGCATCGGCACGCACCGAAGCGAGATCGTTGCTCGCGGCCGGCGCAACTGACAGCTTAGCTTTCTCGTTCATCGAACGTTCCCCCGCTGCGTGCGTCAGAGCGGCAGCTCGACATCCACCTTGCCGGTCGCCAACACTCCGCCGTCCTGATTGGTCATCTTCACGTCCAGGCGCACCAGCGGCGCGCCCCAGGACGACAGCTCCTGGCGGTCGATGACTTCCGCATCCAGGTAAGTGATATCGCCTTCGTACGCGGGGCCGCGGAATGAAGTGTTGGAATAGCGCACGAAACCTTCGTGACCCGCCCAATGCGCAACGTAATCCGTCACCCACGCGCCCATGGTCGCGCCGTAGCCGTACGCTCGCGGCATGCCGATCTTCGAAGCCTTTTCGGAGTCGACGTGACCGCGCGAGGGGCCAAGATACAAACCGTCGCGCAGGCGCGGATCGATCTTCGCGCCCTCTTCATCGAACGCGAATCCCGGCGCCCAGCCCGGATCCTGGTTGATCCACGGATCTTTGACGCCGTCGGGCGCAGTCCAGCGAAACGTGCCCCAGATGTTGAAAATGAAAGCGCGATATTCGGTTGCGAAGCTCGCGAGGGAATGCGGGCCGATGACCCGGCGACGCAAGCGGTCGCCGACTCTCACATCGGCCAGCCGCGGCGTGCGGCCTTCGCGGTTCGACAGCATCCATTCCAGGCGCTCGCGATCGACCGCAGCCAGTTGTTCGCTGGTCCACGACGGCGCCTTGCCGGCGGTTTGATTCAGAGCGCCGCGCTTCTCAGCTTCTGAAGCGAGATAACGAATCGACGTCGCGCGCTCTTTGCAAACGATGTCGCCGTGCTGATTGAAGTGCAGCGTATCGCCGCGAGAAAACAGCGTCGGGCCGGCGAACTTGGTGTCTGTGACTTTGTAGTCGTGAAAGCGGCGCTTCTGCGTGAGGCGATCGCCCGGACGGATGCGCGGTCCGTAGTGCCACCACTCTTCGCCGCCGAAGATCAGGTGCGAGCCGGCGATATAACCGACACACGCGGGCTGAACGCCATGACCGTAATCAAGCGCGACTGCGATCGATTGCGGCGCGACCAGGCCGCCGAAGCGGGACGCTGCGGCGAAATCCTGGTCCCAGTGGATGGGATTGAAGTTATCCATCGCCATCACCCAGCGACGAATGTCGGTCGACGTGCACGGATCGATCAGCTGGCCGCCGCCGACCTCCTGGCCGACGCGCCGCTGCACGTCGCTCAAGTCAAATTCCACCGTCTGAGTTGCCGCGCTCGCTTTGCTCACGATCCCCTCTCGCTCGACACTGGACCCGACCAGCCCAGGCTAGAGGAAGCGGCCGTCACAAGTCAACACTGGTGATCATTAGCGAGATGGGCGCACGGCGGCTGCAGCAGGCCGCGCCGGGTCTGCCCGGCGCATCGACGAGGGGTTTACTTGCGCTTTTTGCCGCTGAGACGAGCGTCCAGCTCGGGGAATTTTTCCGGCCGCAGCGTGCCCTGCATGGCCAGGCGCAGCATTTCCCGGGCAAAGCGCTCGGTCATCTCCTTGCGCTCCTTGGTGCTGCGAGCGTGCGCACGCACCCACACCGGCCACAGGAACGTGCCGGCGAGCATCACCACCGAATGCACTTCCACATCGATGCCGGGCCGCGCGTATTCGCTCTGCGCGAATCGATCCATGTTTTCCTTGTACTGGCGCCAGAACTTGTCGCCGGCCGGGCGCTTGGAGCTGAGCAGCTCGTACAGCCAGACGCGGCCGAGCTCGGGATTTTCCATCGCGAACTCGGTCAGCTCGGTAATGACTTTCTCCACCCCGATGCTGCCCGGCGAGCCGGCATCCAGCGCCGGATCGCTGAACGTGGATTGATGCAGCTTTTCGCTGACCCAGGCCGCGGTGGCCTCGATCAGCTGCTCGCGAGTTTGGAAATGTTGATACGCGGTGCCGCGATTGACGCCGGCGATCTGCGCCACCTGGGCAACGCTCAGACCTTCCTTGCCGTCCTGGGCCAGCACGCCGCGGGCGGCTTCCAGAATCAGCTCGCGCGTGCCTTCGGGGTCGCGCCGGCGGCGGGCTTTTCGGACAACGTTCGTGGATCGTTCCGCCATGGTGCTTGGCCTGAAATTACCAGTAAACGCCGTATGTTAGCCGATGCGTGCAGCCCTCGCCATGTCATGAGATAAGCGCTCACAGCGCCTCGACGATCGTGACATTCGCCATGCCCCCGCCTTCGCACATCGCCTGCAGGCCATAGCGCTTGCCACGGGCGCGCAATGCATGGACCAGCGTCGTCATCAGTTTGGCGCCAGTGGCCCCCAGCGGATGCCCGAGCGCAATCGCCCCGCCGTTGACGTTGAGGCGCTCGGGATCGGCGCCGGTCGTCTGCAGCCACGCGAGCGTCACCGAGGCGAACGCTTCGTTGACTTCAAACAAATCGATGTCACCGATGCGCAGGCCGGCACGTGACAACGCTCGCTCGGTGCCTGGAATGGGCTCTTCCAGCATGATCACCGGATCGCCGGCCGTCACGGTGAGATTGTGAATTCGCGCCAGCGGCTTCAGGTTGTGAGTCTTCAGCCCGCGCTCGTTCACCACCAGCACAGCGGCGGCCCCATCGCACATCTGGCTCGAATTCGCTGCGCTCAGCACACCACCTTCCTGAATCAGCTTCACCGAGCGAATCGCTTCGATGCTCGCATCGAAACGCACGCCTTCATCGGCAGTGTGCATGCCGTCCGGAATTTTCAGCGGCACAATCTCTTTATCGAACGCGCCCGCCTGAGTAGCCGCCGCTGCACGTTGATGGCTGCGCAACGCGTATTGATCGAGCTGCTCGCGGCTGAGTCCGTACTTTTCGGCCAGCATCTGCGCGCCGACGAACTGACTGAATTGATCCACGCCGTAGCGCTGGCGAATTCGTTCGCTCCACGGCGTGCCGAGCCCAGCCTGCTGCGCCAACGCGGTCGGCGAGCCCATCGGCACTCGCGTCATGCTTTCTGCGCCCGCCGCGATCACCACGTCTTGCGTGCCGGACATCACAGCCTGGGCCGCGAAATGCACGGCCTGCTGCGACGACCAGCACTGACGATCGATCGAGACCGCGGGCACGCTGTCCGGCAGCTTCGATGCGAGCACGGCATTGCGACCGATATGAAAACTCTGCTCGCCGACCTGGCTGACACAACCGAAAATCACATCTTCGATGGCGCGCGGATCGATCCCTGTGCGATCCACCACCGCGTTGAGCACTTCCCCGCCCATGTCCGCAGGGTGCCAGCCCGCCAGTCTGCCCTTGCGACGGCCGCCCGCCGTGCGCACCGCGGCCACGATGTATGCTTCAGCCATCGATCTTCTCACCAGTGATTAGTTGAATTGGGGCTTGCGCCGGGCGACGAACGCCGCGATGCCTTCGCGACCATAAGCCGTGCGGCTCAAATCGGCAATGGCACGCGCTTCGGCGTCCATCTGCGCTTCCAGGCTGGCGCTGAAACTGTCGATCAGAAGATTTCTGACCTTGCCGATCGCGGGGGTTGCCGCCGTGGCCAGCCGCTCCGCCGTGCTTTGGATTTCCGCCTTGAAGGCAGCGTCGTCGACGGCGCGTGTAATCAATCCTGCACTCACCGCATCGTCCGCCGACACGCGAGTGTTGAGCAACGTGAGTTCCTGCGCTTTCCGGAAACCGACCAGGCGCGGCAGCAGCCAGGTCGCTCCACCGTCAGGAGATAAACCGAGTGCGGTGTAGGCCACGGTGAAATGAGCCGAGCGCGCAGCCAACGCGATGTCGCCCAGTAATGCCAGGCTCAAACCCGCACCGGCCGCCGGCCCGTTGATTGCGGTCAGCACCGGCTTGTTCATGTGCGCGAATCGGGACACCGCCGCGTGCACATACGAGGTAATTTCTTTGAGAAATGCGGGAAGCTGCTCGCCGGCCGCACTGAACGCGCCCACGTCGCCGCCGGCACAAAACATTCGGCCGGCGCCCGTCAGTACCACGCAGCGAACCACGTCGTCTTCGTCACAGGCAATTGCTGCTTCCATCAGCGCACGCGCCATAGGAATGTCGAGCGCGTTGCCCGTGTCCGGACGATTCAACGTCAGCGTCGCGATCGATCCCGCGCGCTGGAACAGCAACGAATCGGGCACTGAGATTTATCGCTGTGGCGGATGAAGGGCTGCGAAGGGACGTTGAACCGCAAACTGCGCCTGAATATAGGCGGGTTGATCTTGCGTCGGGCGCAACTCAACCGCTACGGCGCTCGCCGCGGGAATGGGACTGATCGCCGCGGCGGCTTCCGATCTGGAAACCGCGGGCTGGGCCTCATCGGCCGGACGCGTCAGCGCCACGATGCCCGAGCCCGTCAAACCACCGGCAATGAAAACGACCGCTGCCTTGAGAACCATGGCTGCAACCCCCGCACTTGACGATGTCGATTGTTATGGGGCTGACGCTATAACTGCGCCGCACATAAGTCAACAGCACTGTTCATTTGTACTGCAAATCAACACCTCTGTTGACTAGCGCCGCCGCGGTCGGATAGTTTGAATGGAATGTTCGCGCAGCGGTGTGGCGCTCAACGAGGTCTTCGATGTTCAAAGCGATCGTGATCGACAAACAGGACGGGGCGCACAGCGCGCGGCTGAGCAATGTCGCCGAGGCCGATCTGCCCGAGGGTGCGGTCACTGTGCGCGTCGACTACTCCACCGTCAATTACAAAGATGGGCTGGCGATCACCGGCAAGTCGCCCGTGGTGCGGAAGTTTCCGATGGTGCCCGGCATCGATTTCGCCGGCGTGGTCGAGAGCTCGACCAGTTCCGACTGGCGAGCCGGCGACCGCGTTCTGCTCAACGGTTGGGGCGTGGGCGAAGGCCACTGGGGCGGCTTCGCGCAGAAGGCACGCGTGAAAGCCGAATGGCTGCAAAAGGTGCCGGAGAAATTCACCAACCAGCAGGCGATGGCGATCGGCACGGCCGGCTACACCGCAAGCTTGTGTGTCAACGCGCTGCTCGAAAGAGGGCTGACGCCGAACCGCGGCGAAGTGCTGGTCACCGGCGCCTCCGGCGGCGTCGGCAGTTTCGCGATCGCCCTGCTCGCCCGCGCTGGATTCGAAGTGGTTGCGGCCACCGGCAAAGCCAACGAAGCCGAGTATCTGAAAGCGCTCGGTGCGCGGCAGATCATCGATCGCAACGAATTGTCACAACCCGGCAAGCCCTTGCAGAAGGAACGTTGGGGTGGTGTCGTCGACTCGGTCGGCAGTCATACATTGGCGAATGCCTGCGCGCAGACGCGCTATCGCGGCCTCGTCGCCGCCTGCGGCCTGGCGCAAGGCATGGACTTTCCCGCCAGCGTCGCGCCATTCATTCTGCGCGGTATTTCTTTGATCGGTGTGGATAGCGTCATGGCGCCGCGCGAGCTGCGGGTCCCGGCCTGGGAGCGGCTCGCACGAGACTTGGATGCAGCAGCGCTGGAGCGCATAAGCACCGTCATCGGTCTCGAACAAACATTGGCGGCCGCGGCGGATATCGTCGCGGGCAAGATTCGCGGTCGTGTAGTCGTCGATGTGAATCGCTGAACCGCCGTGGCCAGCATCGACGCCGCTCCGGTTTGCGAGTCGGCCTACCCGGCTCGCGCGGTCGCCTGGTACGCGACCTTCGTCCTGTCGATGTTGTATTGGCTGTCGGTGCTCGATCGTTTCATCGTGTCGCTGCTGGTGGAACCGATCAAACGCGACCTGGGCTTGACCGACATGCAGTTCGGCATGGTGTACGGCGTCGGCTTCGCCCTCACCTTCGGAATTCTCGGGCTGGTCTGCGGCGCGCTTGCCGATCGCTGGAACCGGCGCTGGCTGATCTTCGCCGGCGTTTCGATCTGGTCGCTCGCCACCGCGGCGCTGGGATTCGCACAGAACTTCTGGCAACTGCTGGCCGCGCGACTCAGTGTCGGTGCCGGTGAAGCGGCACTCAATCCCTGCGCCACTTCGATGATTACAGATTTGTTTCCTCGCGAACGCCTGACGCTCGCGATGGCGCTGTACACGCTCGGCGCCACGCTGGGAGGCGGCACCGCTTTCATGGTCGGCGGTGCGCTGATCGATCTCGTCTCCCACAGCGATGTCGTAGCGCTGCCGCTGATCGGCACCGTCCGTTCGTGGCAAGCGGTGTTTCTGATCGTCGGCCTGCCCGGCTCGCTGCTCGCCCTGATGGTCTTCACATTGCCGAACCCGCAGCGACGCGGCCGCACCAGCGTGCCCGCGTGGCGAAGCTCGTACGCCGGCTTGCTGAAATTCATGAATGCCCGCCGACGGTTCTTTGTTTGTCACTATCTCGGCTTCGGCCTGGCGTCGGCAATCATTGCGGGCTGCGGCGCATGGTACCCGGCTCACATGGGACGCGCGTTCGGCTGGAGCGCATCGCAGATCGGGCTGAGTCTTGGAATGGTGCTGATCGGCGCTGGCATCATCGGCAAAGTGATCTGCGGCCGCGCAGTCGACGCGATGTATCGACGCGGAATGCGCGATGCGCAGTTGCGTTGGTACGCCGGTGCCCTGCTTCTCGGCACACCGATCGGCATCTTCGCGATGCTCACTCACGATCCCTGGATGTTTCTCGGCGGCGTCAGCGTATTCATGGTGCTGATCGCACCGCTGCCAGCCTGTGCCAACACCGCGCTCAACCTGGTCACACCGAACGAGATGCGCGGCACCGGCATCGCCTTGTTCTCAGCGAGCGGCAGCTTGATCGGCGTTGGCGCCGGCCCGGTGCTGATCGCTGCTGTCTCTCAACATTTCTTCAGCGGCCCTACCGCCGTCGGCTCTGGAATGAGTGTCGTCATCGCCGTGATCGGCCCGTTGACGGCTGTGATATTGCTGCTTGGATTGCGCGCGATGCGCGATGCCATGGCCGAAGCCGAACGCACCCTGCCTGCCATCGCCGATCCCGTTTGAGGTATTCGCATCGTGGCGCTCGCAACCCCTTTCACCCGGCTGCTAGGCATCGAGCATCCCATCGTTCAAGGCGGCATGCAGTGGATCGGCCGGGCCGAGCTGGCGTCCGCTGTTTCCAACGCAGGCGCGCTCGGCATCCTGACTGCTCTGACGCAACCGACGCCCGAAGCGCTGGCTAAAGAGATCGCGCGCTGCCGAGAGATGACCGACAAGCCGTTCGGCGTGAATCTGACCATTCTGCCGACCATGACGCCGCCGCCGTATGCCGAGTATCGGCACGCCATCATCGACAGCGGCGTAAAGATCGTCGAAACCGCCGGCTCCAAGCCGAAGGAGCACGTCGATCATTTCAAGTCGCACGGAATCGTCGTAATTCACAAGTGCACGTCGGTGAGACATGCGCTGTCCGCCGAACGCATGGGCGTCGATGTGATCTCCATCGATGGCTTCGAATGTGCGGGCCATCCGGGCGAAGATGACGTGCCGGGATTGGTGCTCATTCCAGCGACAGTCGACAAAGTGAAGATCCCCGTGATCGCGTCCGGCGGTTTTGCTGACGGCCGCGGCCTGGCGGCAGCGCTCGCGCTCGGTGCTCAAGGCATCAACATGGGCACGCGCTTCTGCGCTACGCGCGAGGCGCCCATTCACGACAACATCAAGAAATTCCTGGTCGAGAACGACGAGCGCAGCACCAACCTGATCTTTCGCAAGCTGCACAACACCGCGCGCGTCGGCAAGAACAGCGTTTCGGATGAAGTGGTCAGAATTCTGAGCCAGCCCGACGCGACGTTCGAGCAGGTCGCACCGCTGGTGCGCGGCGCGCGAGGTCGTGAGCTGCTCGAAACTGGCAACCTCGATGCGGGTCTCGTGTGGGCCGGTCAGTCGCAAGGGCTGATTCGCGACGTACCCAGCGTCGCCGAGCTGGTCGCGCGCATCGTGAGCGATACAACACAGATCATCGAGCGCGATCTACGCGCCCTGCTGCGCTGAGCGCAGAGCATTCGTTGAGGAAGTGACGTTGAGCAAGATCCTGGTGGGCCTGAAGCGCGTGGTGGACTACAACGTCCGCGTGCGCGTCAAACCCGACGGCACGGGTGTCGTGACCGACGGCGTGAAGATGAGCATCAATCCCTTCGATGAGATCGCGCTCGAAGAAGCGCTGCGCATCAAGGAAAAAGGTGGCGCGACAGAAGTCATCGTCGTAAGCATCGGCCCCGCAGATACTCAGCAACAGCTGCGCACCGGCCTCGCCATGGGCGCCGATCGCGCGATCCTCGTGCAGGCGGACGGGGCGGTCGAACCGCTCGCCGCGGCGAAGATCTTTCTGAAGCTGATCGAGAAAGAAAATCCAAACATCGTCTTGCTGGGCAAGCAAGGCATCGACGACGACAACAATCAAACCGGCCAGATGCTCGCCGCGCTGTGGAATCGTCCGCAGGCAACGTTTGCTTCCAAGGTCGAGCTCGATGGCGGCAAGGCCAAAGTGACGCGTGAAGTCGACGCTGGTCTCGAAACGATCGAAGTCGATCTGCCCGCGGTGCTCACGACCGATCTGCGTTTGAATGAGCCGCGCTATGTGAAGCTGCCGGACATCATGAAGGCGAAGAAAAAGCCGCTCGACACGGTCGCCGTTGCTTCACTCGGCGTTGAGACAGCTCCTCAATTCAAGACCACCAAGTACGAGCCGCCCGCGGCGCGTTCGAAAGGCATCACGGTCAAGGATGTCGGTGAGCTGGTCGCGACGTTGAAGCAGAAGGGGCTGGTGTAATGACGAAGATCCTGATCGTCGCCGAACATTCCGGCGGCAAACTCAACCCCGCCACTGCGAAATGCGTCGCCTGCGCCAGCAAAATCGATGGCGCGCAAATCGATATCGCGGTGTTTGCAACCGACGCGTCAGCAGTCGCGGCTGAAGCCGCAAAGATCCAAGGCGTCAAAACCGTTCTGAAAGTGGATAACGCCGCTAATGCCGAACCGCTCGCGGCCGTGCTCGCGCCGCAGGTTGCGACGGTCGCTGCGAACTACACCCACGTGTTCGGCCCATCGACGACGTTCGGTAAAGACTTGATGCCGCGAGTCGCCGCGCTGCTCGGTGTCGGGCAGCTGAGCGACATCATGGCGATCGAGTCGGCGTATAAATTCCGTCGCCCGGTGTACGCAGGCAACGCCATCATCACAGTTGAAGCTCCGCAAGATAAGAAGCTGGTCGCGACCGTGCGTACCGCTTCATTCCAAGCCGCTCCGCAAGGTGGCAATGCCGCCGTTGAAGCAGCGAATGTTTCTGTTGAACTGCCCTCTCACACTCGCTTCGTCAGCCGCTCCGCCGCTGCAACCGGTCGCCCCGATTTGCAGACCGCGCCGCGCGTGGTGTCCGGCGGTCGTGCGCTCGGCAGCTCGGATAACTTCAAGATCATCTACAGCCTCGCTGACAAACTCGGCGCCGCCGTCGGCGCCTCGCGTGCCGCGGTGGATGCGGGTTACGCGGCCAACGATCTGCAGGTCGGCCAGACCGGCAAGATCATTGCGCCTGAGTTGTATGTTGCCGTCGGCATCTCGGGTGCGATTCAGCACCTGACCGGCATCAAGGACGCACGCACCATCGTCGCGATCAACAAGGACGCCGAAGCGCCGATCTTCGAAGTGGCCGACATCGGACTCGTAGGCGATCTGTTCACCGTCGTGCCCGAGCTGCAGCGCGCACTCGGCACCTGAGCCAAGGATTCAGAACAATGTATCAAGGCAAGACCATTCGAGCCTTGCGCATCGATCATGGCTGCATCGAGCTGTGCTTCGACCGTCACGGATCCGCGATCAACAAGCTGGACAAGCTGGCCATCGGCGAGCTCGCCGAGTCGGTCAAATGGATCACCTCGCAGCGTGATGTGCGCGGCGTTTTGATCACCAGCGCCAAAGATTCCTTCATCGTCGGCGCGGACATCACTGAGTTCCTCGGCATGTTCGAACTGCCGGACGAGCAATTCCGCACCACGCTGGCCCGGGCCCATGCCGCCATCAATTCGCTGGAAGATCTGCCGGTGCCGACGGTTGCCGCGATCGACGGCTTCGCGCTCGGAGGTGGATTGGAGTTGGCGCTGGCCGCAGACCTGCGCGTGATGGCGGAAACGGCGCAAGTCGGTTTGCCTGAAGTCAATCTCGGATTGTTTCCTGGATACGGCGGCACCGTGCGCATGCCCCGACTCGCGACACCGCAGCTTGCGATCGACTGGATCGCGAGCGGCAAGCCCGCTAAACCCGCAGCCGCACTCGCTGCGAGAATCGCCGACCAGGTAGTGCCCACGAGAGAGCTGCGAAACGCCGCACTCACATTATTGGAGCAAGCGGCATCTGGCGAGTTGGATTGGCGTGCGCGCCGCGCAGTAAAGCAACCCGCCGTTCGCAACTTCCAAGAGTCTGCGGCCGCGATCGACGCGGCGATTGCGAAACTGGAATCGAAAGCTGCGCAGACTCATCAGCCCGCAGCAGTAACAGCAGCGCGGCTGATCGCCCGAACCATCCGCGAAGGGCGCAGCGAAGCTCAACGGCTCGAAATCTTCGAGTTCATGAACATCGCGAGAACCCAGGCCGCGAGCTCGCTGGTGCAGATCTTCCTCAGCGAGCAACAGCTCAAGCGTCAGACCAAAGAGCTCACCGCCCAAGCACGGCAGGTCAAACGAGCCGCAGTGCTCGGCGCCGGAATCATGGGCGGCGGCATTGCTTATGCGAGCGCGGTGAATGGCGTGCCCGCGCTGCTCAAAGACATCAGTCAGAAACAACTCGACCTCGGCATGAGTGAGGCCCGCAAGCTGCTCGCTCAACAGGTTTCCTCGGGACGCATGGATCCGCAGCGAGCCGATGCCGTTGCCAGCTCGATCACGCCGCAGCTCGATTACAACGATTTCGAGCGCTGCGACCTGGTGATCGAAGCCGTGGTCGAGAACATCGGCATCAAACATAGCGTCTTGCGTGAAGTGGAATCGCGAGCTCGGCCCGATGCTGTAATCGCTTCGAACACATCGAGCCTGCGCATCGACGATCTCGCGCAGCCGTTGGCTCGTCCGCAGAACTTCGTCGGCATGCACTTCTTCAATCCCGCGCCCGTGATGCCGCTCGTCGAAGTGATTCGTGGCGCGCAGACCAGCGAGACTGCGCTTGCCACAGTCGTGGCGTACGCGGCCGCGATGAAGAAAACGCCGATCGTCGTCAAAGACGGTCCCGGCTTCCTGGTGAATCGAATCCTCACGCCTTACATGCTTGCGTTCATGCAACTGGTGAGCGAGGGCGTGGACTTCCTCGAAATCGATCGCGCGATGGAAGCATTCGGTTGGCCGATGGGGCCGGCGTATCTCAACGATGTGGTCGGCATGGACACGGCGACGCACGTGTTCGACATCATCTCCACCGGCTTGTCACATCGGCTCCAGCGCAATGCCGGCGTCGATGCGTTGCGCGTGATGGTGGAGAGCGGCCGCCTCGGCCAGAAGAGCGGCACTGGCTTCTATAAATACGAAACTGATCCGACCGGCAAGCCTAAAAAGACGATCGATCCCGCAACCCACGGCTTGCTCGCCAGAGTGCAGCCGGCCAGCAAACGCGCCCTGCCCGCCGTCGACATCGTCCAGCGAATGATGATGCCCATGATCGCGGAAGCCGCTTGGTGCCTGGAAGAAAAGATCGTCGGCACGCCGCACGAGCTGGACATGGCCCTGCTGCTCGGCCTGGGTTTCCCCCGTTATCTGGGCGGTGCGCTCAAGTACGCGGACTGGTTGGGGCTGCCGAAGGTGGTGGAGCTGTGCGATCGCTACAAACATCTGGGCGGGCACTACTCGGTTCCAGACGAGTTGCGTGCGAAGGCCGCGCGGACGGAGCGTTACTATCGTTGAGGACAGCGGCGGTCGTACGACGGAGCGCCACGATGCCGATCGTCATGATCAGAAAGGCCATCAGCAGCGAACCGAAGGCCCAGACTCCGCCGTAGAGTTGGAACAACAATCCCAGCAGCGGCGTGCCCACGGCGCCGGAGATCGAAGAAAACACCACGCTGAGACTGGCGAGCGTGTTGTGACGAGTGACCGGCAGTGAGGTCAATGCCGCCGAGTGCATTACCGGCCAGATCGGCCCGACGAACAAGCCGGTGAATGCCAGCAGAAATACCGCCGGCGGCGCATCAGACCAATGTGAAATCACCGCGCCTGAAGGCAATCCTGCTGCCAGCAAGCCTGCGATCAGCAAGATCGCCCCGCCCGCAATACATACACACAGCACGGGAAACCAGGCAATCCGGCGCAGTACGAACCCGACGCTCACTCGCCCGATGATTGCAAAGATCGCATACAGCCCCGCCATCTGAATGCCCAAGGTCGGCACCAGGTGCATCACTCTGTGATTGAACGTCGGCAGCCAGTTGATGAAGCCGTGCTCGGTGACGATGCACGCAAACACCAGGAACGCCAGCGTGATCACGACCGGCGCCACCGCGAGTCGCGCCATCTCTACGATGGGCAGGTACAAAGGCCGATTGGCATCCTCGCGCACACTGGATTCGTCCAGCGAGGTGCGGCCAAGCAGAACGAATGCTACGAGCATCAACGCTGCAAGCACCGTGTACGCATAGGACCACGAGACCGAATGCGGATCGTCGTTGTTGGTGAAGGCCGCAAAAAAGACGAACGTCAGCAGGCTGCCGATCTTGTAGAAAGATTCCACGAAGCTGAGCAGGCTGGCGTGCTCGCGCTTGCCTGGGGAGATCAGCCCGATGGTCGAGTACAGCGCGACTTTCATCAGCCCGTAACTCAGGCCGGTAATCAAGAACACCGTTTTGATGGCCGTGAAGCTGACGAACAGCGGCACCACTGCGAGCACAACGGTCGAGGCGCCCAGCGCGATCAGCATGGCGCGCTTGTAGCCGATGCGCTTTAGAAATGAACCGGCGATCAGCGCGCCCACCAGGATGCCCAGCCCTTTGTAGAACGCCAGGGTGCCGGCTTCGAGCACCGAGATGCCGAAACTGCGCTGCACCTGAAGCACGGCGATGCCCACGCTGTTGAGCTGGATGGCGTAGACGCAGTAATTCAGGAACATGCAGATCCTGAGCTGCAACAGCGGTGGCGCGTTCATGATCAGATCGAGCGCGAGGGTTTTCTTTTTCTGAGACTGCCGTTGTATGCACTACTGAACGGCGAAGTTGCGGGCTGGTGTTCGCGCACGAAATCGATGAAGCGCTTGGTCACAGCTTTTGGCGGCACCGACTCCGGCAAGATGAAACAAGTGTCTTGCGTCACCTTCGGATGGAACGGCCGGTAAACCACGCCCGGCTCCTCATGCATCATCACCGGGAACGAGTTGACCAGCGACACGCCCTGCCCGCGCCCGACCAGCTGCACCGCCGACAGTGCATTGGAGCTTTCGATCACGACGTTCGGCGCGTCGGTTTCTGTTTTGAGCAGCCGGTCGATCTGGCTGCGCACCGGATTGCGCCGGACCTGCAGAATGAGTTTTTCGTTGGCGAGGTCGGCCGCATTCACTTGTTTGCTGGCCGCGAGCCGATGGTTTTCGGGCATCGCCACCACCAGCATCGAACGCCGGAAGGGCAATCGATGCACGTTCCAGTCGCCTGCCGGCACCTCGCCGATCGCCACGTCCGCTGCGGACTCCGCGACCATCGAAACCACATCGAGCGTCGTGCGGATCTCCAACGACACTTTGACCGCCGGATGCGCCTCCAGGAATCCCGGCAGCACTGCCGGCAGAAAACAATGCGCCTGGGTCGGCGGGACGGCGATGTTGAACGTGGTTTGAAAGTCGTGGGCCCAGCGAAAGCGCTCGATGCGTTCCAGCCCTTCGAACACCGGGGTCGATTCCTGGTAAATGGCCAGGGCATCGCTGGTGGGAATGCACTCGCCATCGCGACGATCGAACAGTTTGCGGCCGGAAAGACGCTCGACCTGCGCAATCGTGCGACTCACTGCCGGTTGTGAGATGCCGAGCTCGCGACCGGCGGCACTGAAGCCGCCATGCCGGACCACTGCCCTGAGCACTTCCAGATCGCGAATCGTCGCCCAGCTGCCGAATGCAACGGGGCGCACCCGGTCCGCCTGCACCGGGCCTCGACGATTGCGTCGGATCGTTCGCATCAGGGTCGCTCCACGACTTGCTCGATCAACGCAGGAATTTCGCCTAAATACTGCCGCGGGTCCAGCAGCTCCGCCGTGATGGCGGAAGAATCGATGCCGACCGCGTCGAGCTGCCGTC
>CAMLEO010000116.1 GCA_946478975.1 uncultured Steroidobacter sp. | reverse complement strand
GTAGCTGAAGCCCAGTCCCGAGTGCCCCTGGGCGGTATCGATCTCCGCGAACAGGAAGGCCACCTCGGTGAGCGGCTTCTGCCGCCCCGTGGAAACCTTTGCATCGCTGACCGGCGTGCTCAGCGGCAGATAGGCCAGCGACAGCGTGATGCTTTCGATGCGATCGGGTGCGCTCATGGACGGTCCTGCTTGCAATCGTTGCATCATGCGCCGGTGCTCCTGGACCTACAATTTCAGTTGTGGATCGAACGATGCCGACAATGGCTTGGAGGCGGCGGGCCGCGCCCCTAGAATCAGGCCATGGCTGACATGCATACGCCAATGAGTGGTGCGCCGATCGTCACATCGATGCGCGTTGTTCCGGTGGCCGGCGCGGACAGCATGCTGCTCAACTTGAGCGGCGCGCATGCCCCTTACTTCACTCGCAACATCGTCATCCTCACCGATAGCGCGGGCCACACGGGCGTGGGCGAGGTGCCGGGCGGCGAGCGTATCCAGCAAACGCTGCAGGAAGCCGAGTCGCTGGTGCTCCACCAAAGCATCGGCCTGTATCGAAACACACTCGCGCGAGTTCGTAATACCTTCGCAGATCGGGATGCGAGCGGCCGCGGCCTGCAAACGTTCGATCTGCGAGTCACCATCCATGCCGTTGCGGCCCTCGAAGCCGCCATGCTCGATCTGCTGGGACAGTTTCTGGGCGTGCCCGTCGCTGCGTTGCTGGGAGAAGGGCAGCAGCGCGATGCCGTGCCCATGCTGGGATATTTGTTCTACATCGGCGACCGTCGTCGCAGCGAGCTGCCTTATCGCAGCGAAGCCGATGCTGACGATCCCTGGTTGCGATTGAGAAACGAAGAAGCGCTGACCACTGACGCCGTGGTGCGGTTGGCAGAGGCCGCGCAGGCACGCTACGGCTTCACCGATTTCAAGCTCAAAGGCGGTGTGCTGGCCGGCGATTGTGAGATCGAAGCGGTCACTGCATTGGCGGAGCGCTTTCCGTCGGCACGCATCACCCTGGATCCAAATGGCGCCTGGTCTTTGGAAGAAGCGATCCGGCTGTGCAGCGGCAAGCAGAATATCCTGGCGTACGCCGAGGACCCGTGCGGCGCCGAGAACGGTTTTTCCGGTCGCGAAGTGCTGGCCGAATTCCGGCGCGCTACGCGCTTGCCGACAGCCACCAACATGGTCGCGACCGATTGGCGCCAGCTAATGCACGCCGTGCAGCTGCAAGCGGTGGATATTCCGCTCGCAGATCCGCACTTCTGGACCATGGAAGGTTCGATCCGCGTCGCGCACTTGTGTCGCGAAGCCGGGCTCACTTGGGGATCACACTCCAACAATCACTTCGATATTTCGCTTGCCATGTTCACGCACGTCGCTGCGGCGGCTCCTGGGCGCATTACTGCGATCGACACGCATTGGATCTGGCAGGACGGCCAGCGGCTCACGCGTGATCCACTGCAAATCAAAGGTGGCAAGGTGCAAGTGCCGCGGCGGCCCGGGCTCGGTGTCGAGATCGATCTCGGCCAGGTCGAGGCTGCGCATGCGCTCTACAAACGTTTGCCATCCGGCGCGCGCGACGACGCAGCCGGCATGCAATGTTTGATTCGCGGCTGGACGTTTCATCCCAAACGTCCGTGCCTGACGTGCGAATCAGGCGTCGAGCGCCTGTAGCAGCCCGCGAATATATCCATACGCGAACGCGAAGTTCTCGCGCGCAGCTTCAGGACGCCCCGGCACCTCGGGGACGTGATCGGGCATCAGCATGCCGTCGTAGCCGACTTCCGCATAGACTTTCAGCGCGCGGAACATATCGACGTCGCCGTGATCGGGGAAAGTCTCCGCGAAATCGTCGCGATGGCCGCGGATGTTGCGGAAGTGGACGTTGAAGATCTTGCGCCGCTGGCCGAAGTAACGAATCACATCGAAGATCTGGGTCTTGGGATCCTGCAGATCCTCCGAGACCGTGCCCTGGCAGAAGTTGAGCCCGTGATACGTCGACTCGCGATAGGCAACCAGTTTCTTCAGCCCATCTATCGTGCCGAGTACGCGATCGACGCCTTGATAGCCGCTGGGCGGAACGCCCGGATCCTGCGGATGGCAGGCGATGCGGACTTTGTATTCGTTGGCCACCGGCACGACCCGGTCGAGGAAATAAAAAATGCGCTCCCAGAACTGGTCGGCATTGACGACGCCGGCACGGGTCAGCGGCGGATTCGGCCTGGCATCGGCGTACTTCCATGCTGCGTATTGCGCGTCGCCTCGGCCGGGAATGTGCCCGGTGCGCAGCACGCCGAGAATGCTCATGTTGTATTTCACCGCCGGAATGCCGACGGCTGCGCAGTTGCGAATCAATGTTTGAAACGCCTCGATGTCGCGATCCCGCTGCGGGCTCGCCGCGAGCATGATGGAGGGATTCTTTTCGACATCGATGTGACTGGATCGCAGCAGCACGCTGTCGACCATGTCGATGGCGATATCGTGGCGCGCGCCGAGATCCAGCAGACGTTTCAGTTCGTCGACCGTGGGATAGAGGCGGGCGGGATCGTCGATCTGCGGATAGCCGCAGACGTTACGAATGCCGTAACGGGCAAAGTACGCAAAGTGTTCTTCGTTCGAGGGCGCGCTCTGGCAGCCCAGCTTCATCTTCGCGCCTCGCTTTGGCGCTGGCGCAGAAGAAGGTGCGGATTGGACCGCGACAGTGGGTACCGCTGCAGCCGCTGCTGCCAGTCCGCTCGCGGAGATGAAACGTCGTCTATCCACTGCCGCCCCCTCGACAATCGACTCGTTCGTTGCGTACGGACGATACTTGGGCGAGCGGCGGCGCTCCAATGCCAATCGCGAATGGAACGATCCAACGACTGTATTCAGATCAGCGCCTGCTTCTCCTCCTTGAACAGCAGCTGCGCCTGGTTGAGCAGCACGGTGAGGCTGTCGATCGAGGCCGCGAACGGCGGCGATGTTTCGATCGAGGAGATGACGTCGTTCAACTCGACGATGAGCCCGGCCAGCAGCGCCGTGCGGCCTTCGATGGTCTGCAACGTGTGCGTGACCAGCATCGACGACAGGTCGCGAGCGGTCTGCCGGGCCGCGACCCGTTGTTCGGGACTCGCGTCCAGCGAGCCCACGATCTTGAAAACTTCCGCCAGGCCCGAGTCGTAGGTGGCCTTGATCGCCTGTTTGTTGTCCGCCATTGCCGTGCCCTCGCCAGGTGAGTCTCGCATCACGCGCCCTTACGAGCAGCGCCATACGCTTCCAGGTTGCTCTTCAGCTCGAACGCCACGCCGAGCAGGTTTTCGGAAATCTGTTGCAACGATTGGGGCCGGCCGAGATTGGTCACGACCGTGTTCAGCGCGGTCTGCGTCTGGTTCAACAACAACCCATAATTGTTGAGCGCCGCGCGCAGGTTTTCGATCGCGGCTCGGTTGGCGACGAACGCATCCGACCATTCCTTCACACCCGCCATCAGCTCCTGCGCGAGCATCGCTTGTTCGGGCGTGAGCGCCGGCTTGCCGGTTTGATAAGAGAGTTGCAGCGGCAGCTGAAACGCGAGACGACCTTGCGCCGGCTTGAGCGCTTCGTTGAGCGTCTTCTGCAGCATGGCTCGCGGATCGTTGTGAGCCGGCGCGCTGTGATCGCCGATCAACGAGCGCAAGCCGGCGGCGCGCATGGTGATCTCATCCAGAATATCGACCTCGCGCATGTTGGCTTCATCCACTCGCAGCTCCATGTGCTGCTGCCGTTCCTGCACGAGAGCATTCAGGATCCCAGTGATGATCGGCGCCCCGCTTCGCACTGCTTGTTCGAACTCCGCGCGTGCGCGCGCCTGCTCGATCTGACCCAACAAAGTGTTCACCACACCTGTGAGTGAGCTCAGCCCCGGCACGGCGTTGCCGCCGGCAGCAACCACGAACGATTGTGCCGCGTTTATGAAACCCGTCGCGGTGCCCTGTACTTCACTCACGCTCTTGCCTTCCGCCAGGGTGGTGACGACCGAGTTGAACTGATCGATGGTTCGCATCGCGCGCCGGCGAACTTCAATTGCGTCGGGCGGCTTGCTGGCGCCGTTCTCCAGTTGCGCGCTGATTCCACCCGTTGCTTCGGGAGTTGGTACAGCAGCGCGTTGTCGTACCTGCGCCGATTGAACGGCATCGGCGAAATCCATCAGAACGGCTTCCGAGGCTGTTTGTGTAGCCGCGAACGCCTGCCGATATTGCGATAACTCCTGCGTCGGGACGCTGGTGCACGCCGCCGACAATACGAACATCGCTGCCAGCGTCAGCCACCGGGCCGCAACGCGAACCGAAGCACTCATGGGATTTTCCTGCTGAATATTTCCAATCTATAAACCGAGCGCGCGCCGCGTGGCGGGACCGACCACGCCATCGACCACCAAACCCTGCGCACGCTGAAACATTTTGACCAGCGCTTCCGTGAACGGCCCGAATACACCGTCGCGTCCATTGGCGAAGCTGCGACCGTTGAGCGCTTCCTGAACCAACTTCACATCGGCACCGCGCTGGTACGGAGTCGTCAGATACAAAATCGGCGGCGCCGGAGGGTCGTCGCTGTCCGCAGCCGTGGCGCGCACGACAGGTTCGGGCGCGGTCAGATTGTCATCTGCGATCGTCACCCCGCGTACTTTCAGCGGCAGCGGCAAATCCCAAGCATCGTTCTTGATCAACGACGCGAATGCATCCATGCGATAGACGGTCTTGGGCAGCGGCGATTTCAAGCTCAGCAGCCAGCTGCGGCGTTCCTGCACGTACTTGCCGATCCACGTCTTCTCATCCACGCCACCGGCGCCGATCGGCGTACCGACTCGCGCCGCGACTTTCTTGTATCCACCTTGCACGAAGCTGTCGTAGACCACCGTCTGCCCGAGCGGCGAGTCGATGTGATGCGTGTGAGCGGCCGTACACGCGGGGCTGAAGTAATGAGCGTCGAAGAAACGATCCTGGACTGCTCGCATCGCCGGATCCTCGCCGGCTTCCCGCAGCGTCTCGCGCAACACGACATCGTTGTCGAGGTCCAGGTCACGTTTTGCCAGGCGCTCCAGGAACGGACGCAGCTCGCCAGCGTGCTGCGCTTCCGGGTGCTCACAATACTGCTTGATCAGCAGAAACAAATTGCCGCTGCCCAACGTGGTTTGACTGCGGCCGTAAGTGAGATGACCCGAATCGCCTTTGAGCAGGGTGACGCTGCCGTAGTCGCCCGCGACGCGTCCGGTCTCGAAGATGTTGACGATCGCCTGCGCCGTTTGTTTCTGTTGGGGTGTCATGTTCCCACTCCTGCGGCGGCCGTGCTCGCCAGCAACTCCCTTTGTGCCGTGGCCGTGCCTGCTTTTGCCTCGCTTTGCGCGGTGCCCGGCGGCACCGTGAAGCTTAAATCATCCTGTTGTCCGTCGAGGTTGATCAAGCGCAAGGTGTGAGTGCCGTCGCGTTCGAACCATTTTTTGTATCGGGCCAGGTCGGGCGGCTCCAGCTGCGCCGGGTCGATGGTCAATCTCAGCACCACCGCCATGCCGACGATGTCGGGCTCACGGACCACGACGATGGGAGCACGCTTGCCTTGCGCGTCCGCCGGATCGGGCACCAGCATGCGGAACGGCAGTTCCATGCCATCGATTTGTAACAATCCTTCCGGCGACAGATTGCGTCCTCGCAACTCGATGGTGCGGGTGAACGTCGGTGCGCCCGGCGCTCGATTCAACTGACGAGGCAGTAACTGGCCCAGCGCCGACGCGAGGTCGTACAGCGCCGCCGCGGCTCGCTGTGCAATCTCTGCCTGTGCTTTCGCTTCGCCATCGCCGGAATGAGCGAACTCGGTCGCCGCGGCAAGCGCTGCTTCATGGGCGACCTGCTTGGCATTCTCCAGCTCGCGCGCCACTTTGACGGCGCTGTCCTCGGTTCTCACATTCTCGATGTCGGCGACCGCAGCGGCCAACTTCCCAATCGCTGTTTTAGCCGCCGGACTGGTGGCGCGACCGTTCACGTCTTTGAGAATGGTGCGCGCAGGATCGAGGTGAGGCGTCAGGTTGGGCACGATGTCCGGCGGGGGCACCGCTGCTTCCGCCAACGCCATATCGGACTGCGAAGGCGTGACGGAAATCTCATTCAGAACCGGCCCCGGCTTGCGCGCGAACTTGCCGCCGAGATAACCGGCCGAGCTCAAGCCCATCAGGTACATCAAGCTTTCGGGAACCGCATCCAGCGTGACGATCTCTCCCGGTGCATATCGCAGCACTGCGCGACAGAAGATCACCGCGCCGACGATGGTCCACAACAACATCTGCACCCGATCCACTGCGGCCACGCCGCCGCTCATGATGAGGTCGCCCAGATTCGGCCGCTCCGTGCCCGACCCCTTCGGTCCACGAATGTTTGTAACCACCTGCGAGGCAACGAACGTCCCGGCGCCGATGCCGATGATCGCAGGCACATTGCCCGGCATTTCGGGCCACGACAGCCCCTGCACGAACATGCGCGAGATCACCAGGTAGATGTAGCCGAAGATCGCGGCGATGGTCCAGACATAGAACTGGAACTTGCTCAAGCTGTAGGTCTCGGTCTCCATGTCCAACAGCAGCGCTTTGATGACGTTGTACTCGCTGCGTCGATCCGGTGCCTGCGCCAGGCGATAGCTGTAAGCCAGGCCAACGACGAGCAATGCCAGCACCGCAGTCAGCGCCGCTGCGATCAGTGCCGCATGCGCAGTCTGCATCCGATACAGTCGAAACGAAGCAGGCGTCGTCACGGCCACGCCGTGTTGCATGACCGAGACCTGCGCGAACTCCCGATTGAACGGCACGTGGCACAGCTGGATCTGATATTCGCTGATCACGCGACCGAAGGTCTTCGTGACTTCCGCCCCGATCGGCGGACACGCGCCATCGCTGGTTCCCGCATGATTCCAATCGACCGCGATCTCCTGCCCATCGACGAGGATGTGATTGTCGCTCGGCATGTCGGTGAGAAAGCCGGTGCCGCGCAACTGCAGATTGGTCGTGTAGCGCTCTACTTCGGTGCTGCCCGGTTCCGACAGCCACTTGGCGCGCGTGTATTCGTAGGTGCCGGAGGGTTGAAACTCATAGATCCGCAATCGCGCCGTCGACGGCGGCGTGATCGTGAAACGCGCCTGCATATAATTGTGGGTGGCCGCGTCCGTGGTCAAATCGTGCAGATAATCGCCGAGCGGCAGCGCAGGCACGACCAGCGAGAAAACACCGCCGACGCCTCGTGCCTGGATCGGCGTCGGCTCAACCGAGCCGTGCAATTGGCTCGTGAGCCGCACATCTGCGCGCTGCGCCTGCGTATTCGCGACTGTGATGCGAACTGTGGCACCGCGCTCGGCAGCGGCCGGTTGCAACGAAACGCAGCTCGCTTCGGCGGCTCGCGATGCCGGTGGAATCGCAGTGAGCGCCATGAACCAAAGGAACATGGCGAGCTTCACGAGTCGTGAGACGCGGACGTCCATGCAGCCACCCCATAGCACCGCTAATGTTTCTTATGTAAACCGGGCGAGAAATGTTTGTACTCGCGGCGCTGTCAAGTCAAGCGGAAACGTATGGTCCTTAAGTGCTCGTCGACGCGCTGCGCCGCGGTTTCGATGTGAGTTACCACGCGTGTGTAGTCGAGTTGTTGTAAATCGCGTTGTCGCTCACGCGTGCTTCACACCAGTGGCAGCCGACCCTTTGGTCGGTGCCGGTGTTGCGAGGGACGGCGCGTTCCGGTGCGGCAGGTCATCGCAGGTGTCAACAATGTTTACACTCGGGGCCGGGATCGGAATGACCGGGCTGTAATCTTTCTTCGGGGAACCCGCCCTCGGGTGGCGCGTTAAGTGCCAGCCGAGACACGCGTCCGGCGCAATAACGGACCACCGCCGGCGGGGCGTGTTGGCAAACAGCGGGTCAATGGCAAACGATTCCCCCACGATTTCTCCGGGGCAACTCACCGGGCGCAATGCGTTCGTCCTCCTGGCGTGCCGCGTCGGCGCGGACCTGCTCAATTTCCTGCTGTTCCTGGTGGTCTCCCGCCGCTTCGGTCCGGAGGGCACGGGCGAGTACGGCTATGCGTTCGCGCTTGCCGGCCTCATCTATTACGCCGCCACCTTGGGCATCGATGAATATGGCGTGCGCGAGTATCACTACCGGGTGCCGGAGCGACGGCCTTCGTTGATTGCAGACCTGCTCGGCGCCCAGGTGTGCATTGCCCTGATCGTGGTCGCCATCCTGATCGGCTACCTGCAGGTGACGCATCCGCCGTCGGACACGCTGGTCATCATCGCGTGCATGACGATTTATCAATTGGGCGCGGCGTTTTCGGCAACGCTGTTCGTGCCGGCGATGGCCGAGCAGCAAATGATGCCGCCCGCGTTCATCAACCTGCTGGGGCGCGGCTCGGCGTTCGTGATCACCGGAGTGCTGGTCTGGTTCTGCGATTTTTCCTTGCGGCAGGCGTCGCTGGCGTTCGCCGGCGGCGGCATATTGATGTTTGTATTGGCGCTGCGATCCGCCGCCTCGTTCGACGTGCAGCTGCGGCCGAATCTGTCGGCGCGAGTAGTGCTCGACGGTACTAAAGCGTTGTGGTCGTTCGCTGCGGTCGGGCTGCTCGGGCAGTTGTTGAACCGGATCGGCGTGATCGCCTTGTCGCTGCAGATCGGGCAGGCCGCGGCCGGCATCTATACCACCGGCCTGAAGCTGGTCGAAGTCGCATGTTTGCCGTTGGTTTTTCTGGGCGTGGCGGCCTATCCTCGGTTGTGCCAGGCGTACGCCAGCTCAGCGGCATTTCATAAACTGACGCGCCAGGCAGTCGTGGTGGGTGTGGTGTTGGCCATGGTGCTGGCATTGGGAATGTATTTTGCCGTGCCGCCGCTGCTCGTGCCGGTGCTGGGGCAGCGGTTCGCCGGCACCGAAGCGGTGATCGCAACCATGGCGGCAATCGTCCTCGCGCAAGGAATTGAAATCGTGCTCGGCCGCCTGATGCTGGCGGCCAACCTCAACGTGCCGCGCGCGCTGCGCATCACGCTGGGTACCGTTATTTGTGTGCTGCTCACCGTGGCATTCACACCTGCGTTCGGCATCGAGGCGGCAATCGCCGCCCTGGTGGTCTCGTATCTGCTGGTCGATGTGATGTATTCGGGCAGCCTGTTCGGCTCGTTGCGACGAAGGAACTACGCACCGGCATGAAGAAGCTCACCAAAATTCTGCTCAAGCGCCTGAGCCGCGCGGCCCGGCCTTATCTGAAATCGTCGGGATTGCTGCAAGTCTCGGGCGTGTACAACCGCTCGGCGATGGTGTGGGAGCCGGGCGCCGAAAAAGTGCTGGTGCTCGCGCCCCACATGGACGATGAAACGATTGGCTGCGGCGGCACGTTGGCGCTGCACGCCAAGCGAGGAGCGCAGATCACGGTGATGTTTCTTACCGATGGACGCAACGGCAGCAGCGATATCAACTCGCTGACTGGCGAGGAGCGTCAGCGGCGTCAGCAGGAATATATCGAGATCCGCACCACCGAGGCGCGCGCAGCCTTGCAGCGGCTGGGCGTGAACAAGATGATTTGTCTCGATGCCGAGGACGGCGCGTTGAGTCAATGCCCGTGGGCGGCGGAAAAGCTGCGGGACGTGCTCCGCAAGCAGCAGCCGGACGTGGTGTACGTGCCGTTTTATCTCGAAGAGCACGCTGATCATCGTGCGGCCAGCCAGGTGCTGCTGGATGCTGTCGCCGGCACGTCGCTGCAATTCCAATGCATTGGTTATGAAGTGTGGACGCCGTTGTTTCCCAATTGCCTGGTGCGCATCGACAGCAGCGTGGAAACGAAAAAGCAGGCGCTGCAGGAGTATCGCAGCCAGCTACAACAATGCGACTACCTGCATGCCAGTATCGGCTTGAACGCGCATCGCTCCGCCGGACTGCTCCAGGAGCCCGGCAGTACGGGAGGCTATGCCGAGGCGTTCTATGTGACGACGTTGCCGCAGTATCGCGAGCAGTTCGAGGCGTTCCGAGCTTCGCTGAGTTGACGTCATGCGCATTGGGATCATGTTGCGGCATTTCGATCAGCACGAAGGCGGCGTGAAGGTGTACACGCGCGAGATCCTGCGCGCGCTGATCGAGCAGAATCGCCAGCACGAAATCCTGCTGTTGTTTCGTAACCCGGACCGGCTGGGAACCTACAGAGGCGCGCCGAACGTGCAGGAAGTGCTGCTCGGCGGCGGCTCGATCTTGTATTGGGATCAGATCAAGGTGCCGCGCGCCGTGCGCAAGTACGGCATCGATGTGTTGTTCAATCCCAAATATTCCATTCCCTTGTACACCGAGTGCAAGACGGCGTGGACGTGTCACGGCATGGATTGGTATGCCATGCCGCAGGCGTCGGCGTTCATCGATCGCTTGAGCCACCGGTTCCTGGTGCCGCGCTACGCGACCAAAGCGGACGCGATCATCTCCGTCTCGGACATCACACGCGAGCACCTGCGCAAATATTTGAATGTGCCGCCGGAGCGCATTCACACCATCTATTCGGGATTGAGCGATGTGTATCGCAGCCCGGTGACGCCGGAAAAGCTGGCGGAGGTTCGCGAGCGCTTTTCGTTGCCGCCGCGATTTCTCATGTACTGCGGCGCTGTGTATCCACCCAAGAATTTCACCCGGCTGATCCAGGCGTATGCGAAGGTGGGGCCGAAGCAGGGCGTGCCGCTGGTGATCGTCGGCGGCGGCAATCGTTACTTGTCCGAGCATGAGCTGGACGAGCCGAAGCGCCAGCACATCGCCGACTGGGTGCGCTGGCCGGGCTGGATCGCGAACGAAGACCTGCCGGCCATCTACCAGCAGTCCGAAGGTTTGTTGCTGCCGTCGTTGTATGAATCGGTGGGCATGCCGATCATGGAAGCGATGGCGTGCGGCTGTCCGGTGCTCACGTCGGATCGCTTCGGCACCAAGGAAATTGCCGGCGACGCGGCGATCCTGGTCAATCCCGAGTCGGTGGATGCCATCGCTGCCGGCATCGACCGGCTGTTGAACGATCGCGAGAAGCGAGTTGCCATCGTCGCTGCCGGGCGGGAGCGGGCCAGGCGCTTCACCTGGACGCAGACCGCGAGCGAATTGCTGCGAGTTTTGGAAAACCTGTAGCATCGCGGCCCAATGCCGCACCTGACGTGCGGGTGGGGTTTGCATGCGGGTTCTGGAATCGAATCGACTGTCGCTGCGGCGGCTGACATTGGACGACGCCGAATTCATTTTCGGCCTGGTCAACCAGCCGTCCTGGCTGCGTTTCATCGGCGACAAGAACGTGCGCAATCTCGACGACGCACGCAATTACCTGCGCACCGGCCCGCTCGATATGTATCAGCGCTACGGCTTCGGCATGTTCATGGTGGAGCGCAAAGAGGACGGTGTCGCGGTCGGCACCTGCGGACTGCTCAAGCGCGACATCCTGCCCGAGCCGGACATCGGCTATGCGTTCCTGCCCGAGTTCTGGGGCCAGGGCTACGCGCTGGAAGCTGCCGCGGCCGTGCTCGAATACGGCCACTATGCTCACGAGCTCACTCGAATTCTCGCCATCGTCTCGCCCGGAAACGAACGCTCCATCCGCGTTCTCGAACGCTGCGGCATGCGCTACGAACGCATGTTCCCGATGAACGAAAACGATGAAGTAAAACTGTTCTCGCGGGAGTTTTCGGTTCGCGCGTGAGCGGCAGCTCTAAGTGACTTCCTCGATCACTTCATAGTGCCGCACCGTGGAGTCGTAACTGCTGAGCGCGGCCACTGCGCCGGGTTCCACCACGGCTCTCTCCGGCACGGGACCGGCGAACGCGTGAATGGCATCCATGGAGTCCCAGCGGGTGATGACGACGTATTCCAGGATCTCGCCCAGCATGCGTCGCGTGAGATAGGCGCCGAGGAATCCGGGAATTCGACGCAGCTCCGGCTCGACGGCGCTGCGAAAGTGGTGCACGTAGGCATCGGCGCGGACGGGTTCCGTGCGGCCCCGCCATTCACGAATGATCATAGCTAGCCCTCGCGAACTGTCGACGCCTGAGTATGACTGCTGAGCGGCTCGATGTCTTTTCGCCGGTGAGGCATTCCCTGTCGGGCGACTGGGGCGCTGACGGATTTTTTCCAACTCGGGGGCTCGGCGCTCAGCAGGCAGCGGCAACTGCCGTCATGATTGGCGTGCCTGAAACTGAACCGGAATACCTATGACTGCGCGCGCGGCCTCAGCCGCCGAATCACTCACGATGACCAGGGATGCGGTCGTACTCGATCGTACGCGTCTGCGCAATCTCACCGATGGCGACGCCGAGTTCGAGCGCGAGCTGCTGGAAACCTTTGTCGCCAGCGCCAGGGTGCTGCTGGCCGGGCTGCGTGCCGGTCTCATGGCGCGCAATGCTGCCGTCGTTGCAAAGGATGCACACTCGTTGAAGGGCGTGAGCCTCAATGTAGGCGCGACCTCTTTGGCGAAGTGTGCCGCGGAGATTGAAATGGCGGCGCGTGCCGGCAGCGTCGAGCCCATCGACCTGACGCTCGAACGACTGCGCAGCGAAGAACAGGCGCTGTGGGCCGAACTGGCCTGCTGACGATAACTCCGTCGCAAAACGTTTTTCCGGTCGCGCGCCGCGCCGACTCCTGGCACACATTCTGCTTCGTCTATAGCCAACCTGCGGCCTGCCGCCAAAGGTTTGACGGTGAAGCGAAATGTGACTCAGGTCACGGGAGTGGCGATGTTCGAGATTCTGCCCAATCCATCGTTGGAAACAGTGCTGATCGTGGTGCGCGGCGCGATGCTGATCGGCGCGTTCTGGGTGTTCGCGCTCGCTTTCACCCGCTGGCGTCGTGCCGACGAGCGCGATTCGCAGCTGCTGCAGGCCAAGTTCGAACAGGCGTTCGCCGAGCTGCGCAGCTTGCATGAAACGGTGGCGGTGATGAATGCACGCATCGAAGCGATGAGCGAGCGCGTTGAAACCGACTCGCGTCGCGCTCCGTCAGTTGCTGTGGCGGCCAGCGGTGCTCAGCGTGGTTATGACCTCGCCGTGCGCATGGCAAAGAACGGTGCGACCGTTGAAGACCTGGTGGCCAACTGCGGCATCACTCGTCACGAAGCCGATTTGCTGACGCGCTTGCATGCAGCGAAGACGCCGCCGCAAGCTGCTCCTGCTCTTCAGCCCCAAGCGCAACAGCAACCGCAATCGCAACCACAGTCCACGGGTCGTAAACGTGGCTCGCTGTTGAGCGTCGTCGGCTGATCAGTAGCGAGGCATCACGCGTTCGGGAAGGCGAGGGAGTGAAGCTGTCTCTGACGTGCGAGGCGGCTGTTCTGAAAATCCATTCTTCCCTGCGACCATCCACGCAAACGCCAGCACGTGCGCGACGGCAACGTAAAGTTCCTTCGGAATCTCACGGCCGATATCCAACTTCGACAGTGCCGTTGCGAGCGCCGCGTCTTCCTGGAGAGGAACGTTGTGCTCGCGAGCGGTCTCGATGATTTTTTCCGCTACCTGGCCGCCGCCCTTGGCGACGACGCGCGGGGCGCCGCTGCCATTGACGTTGTAATGGAGCGCGACGGCAATCGGCGGGCGAGGGCGTTCGTTCATGCGCGTACATCCAAGAGTCGCGCGGCGCGGACACCGGCATCGCCGGCGGGCATGCCATGCAAACAAACGATGCGATCGATTTCCAGGCCGGAGTCGCGAAGCATGGCTTCGAGCTCGCCGGCGCGGGCGGAGAGCGCATCGACGATGGCGGCCGATTCAGCTCGCAGCTGCACGCCGATGCGATGACCAGAGAATGTGACTTTCGCATGCAGCGCGCCGACCTGTCCGAGATCCATGGCCGCTTCGACGCTCCATGAATCGCCGCCGCCCGAACGCTTGCGCGAATTGTCGTGCTCGATGCGCAGCCGGAGCATCGACGCGCGATCTTCGTGCCGCACCGGCAGCTCGACCAGCATCGATTGCACCGAAGGATCGGGCGCGCTGTTCGTAATCTGTGTCGTCGTGAGGCGCGCGATCGCGCCATCGGTCTGGCGAGACAGCTCGTTGAGCTGCTGCTCCGCCGACTCGATCATCGAAAACGTCGCCGGCGCCGCAGTCAGTGAAGTGAGCGGGCCTCGTGCCGACGGGATCGGCGCATTCATCGCGTTATCCGATCGTGCAGCACTGGGCCGGGCGCCGTGATCGCGCAGCGTGCGGCTCAATGTGAGCATCAGCGCTTTCAAATCGTTTGTAAGTAATTTCGGGTCGGCACGAGCGCCGTCGGCGAGATTGGCTTCGAGGAATGCACCCGACTGCGTGATGGCTTTCTCGAGCGCTTGCGGATTGCCGAGAGACTCTGCTTCCGGCAACGCCTGCCATAGCTGAGCTGCGGCCTGCATCACGGCTTTCGGCAATTCATTCGCGCCATTCTTTCCCTGCAGCAGCCAGGAAAGATTCGCGAGCATCAGCGATGCGCTTTCCTGCCGGGGCACGAAACGTCGCATCGCATCTGCAACCACGGTTGCCTGCTCGTCGGCGACGACGGGAGCGGAGGAAGAAAGTGTTTCGAGCGCGAGCACCGGGCTGTTGCGCAGGACGCGAACCTGCAGCACTTCGCCGTTCGCAGGGCCTGCGCCGTCGCCGGACGCGAGTCGTGCCGAATGACGCTGGCCGCCGATGTCGAGCCACAGCTGGCCGCTGTTCGCGTCGCGCACGGCCACGGCCTGCAGAAGTGCGCCAACGCGCCACTCCGACAGCAGGCTGGGGGTGCTCCCCGCCGGGCTGGTGCTGCGAAAGTCGACCAGGTCCACACGCATGGTTGAGTCACGCTCGAGAATATGTCGCAGCTCGATCGTGAACTGCTTCACTCATTTAACGGCCGCGATCCCGCCAGCTTGAGGCGAATTCAGGGTCTGGATGATGAAGGAGTGCGACTTGGCTCACCTTAAGAGCCCCGCCGCAATGCCGATACCAGCCATGAATCTGTGAAATCTCATGAGCTCCCCTAGGAAAAAACCGCGGTGGGCTCCCATCGAGGCTGCGGCGAACCGATAGTTGTTTCCATGAAAACCAGCAAGCGCAAACGTTCTCCCAAGTCCGCGCCGGTCGAGGCGTTGGACAGCGCGCCGCCCGTCGCTGCCAGCGCCGAGCCGGCGGCTGTCGAAGTCGTCGCCGCTGAACCGGCGAACGAAGCTGTGGTCGCCCAAGCGAACGACGCCGTCGCCACTGACATGAATGTGACGGTCGCCGCTGCAACGAGCGAGCCCGCCGCCGCTGAATCGAATGTAGCTGCGGTTAAATTGAGCGATGCTGACGTCGAGTCGAATGAGTCGGTCGCCGTCGAAGCGAGTGCAGCCGTGAGCGTCGAGGCGAGCGATGCCGTCGTCGCCGAGTCGAGCGTAGCCGTCGAGTCGAATGAAGCGGCAGGCGCCGCAGGCGCAAATGAGGCTGTGGCAAACGAAGCGAATGAACGTGCCAGCGTCGCAGCAGCGGCGGGCGCAGTCGATCCGGTCATCGTGCTCGCGGCCAACTGCAGCGTCAAAGACGCGGCCGCTTTGAAATCTTCCCTGTGTGCAGTCGTCAACGAAGTGTCTGCTGTCACTCTCGACACGAGCGCCGTCGAGCGCGTCGACACCGCAACCATGCAACTGCTCTGCGCCTTCGTGCGCGATCGGAGCGCTCGCAATCTGAGCGTGGTGTGGCGTGGCGTGTCGGATGCACTGAACGACGCCGTGCGTCTGCTGGGCGTCGGCACGCTGCTCGGCTTCGATCAAACAAAAGGAGCCGCAGCATGACGCGCATTCTTGCTGTCGATGATTCTCCGTCGATGCGTGACATGGTCCGCATCGCGCTCACCAGCGCCGGTTTCGATGTGATTTCCGCCTCCGACGGGCGCGAAGCACTGGACCTGGCGCGTCAATCGGGTTTCGACCTGGTGCTTTCCGACGTCAACATGCCGGTGATGGATGGCATCGAGCTGATTCGCGCCCTGCGCGCCGAGTCGGGCTACCGCCATACGCCGATCCTGATGCTGACCACTGAAGCGGGTCCGGACCGTAAGAAAGAAGGTAAGGATGCCGGCGCCACCGGCTGGATCGTCAAACCGTTCGATCCGGCGCAGCTCGTGGCCACCATGCATCGCGTGTTGAGGTAGTTGGCTATGGCGATCGATCTTGCCCAATTCCATGACGCCTTTTTCGACGAGAGCTTCGAAGCGCTCGATTCGATGGAGGCGGCGCTGCTCAAGCTCAACCTCGGTGCGCCCGAGCCGGAGCTGATCGGCACGATCTTCCGTGTCGCCCATTCCATTAAGGGCGGCAGTGCGACCTTCGGCTTCTCCGAAGTCGCCTCGTTCACCCACACTTGCGAAACCTTGCTCGACGAGTTGCGCGGCAACCGCATGCAAGTGACCCGCAACATCACCGACTTGTTGTTGAAGTCGGTCGACGTGATGCGCGACATGCTGCGTTCGGTGCAGGCCAAGACACCGATCGATGCCCAGCGCGTCGCCGATCTGCAGTTCGATCTCGAACTCGCGATCGTGCAGAAGAATCAGCCCGCGGCCGCAGCGCCGGCGCCTGCCGCTCCGGAACCTGCAGTTGCAGCGGCTCCGGTCGCAGCTCCGGTCGAACAGGCCAAGCCCGCAACCGCTCATCGCTGGCGCATTCATTTCCGTCCGTATCCGCAGCTGTTCGTACACGGCAATGATCCGTTGCGCATGCTGCGTGAGTTGGCCGAGATCGGCGATCTCACCGTCAAACTCGACGGCCATGCGTTGCCGTCGCTGCAGGATCTGGATCCGGAGTCGTGTTATCTCGCGTGGGAGCTCACGGTCGATACCGACGCGACCCGCGATGTCATCAATCAGGTGTTCGATTGGGCCGAAGGCGATTGTGAGCTGAAGATCACCGAAGAAGCGCCGCCTGCCGCTGTCGCGCAGCCGGTTGCTCCGCCGGCCGCTGTTGCCGCGCCGGTCGCAGAGAAAGCTGCGGAAGTCAAAGCGCCGGAAGCCAAGCCTTCGAACGTCGTCAACATCAGCGAAGCCAAGCCGAGCGAGAGCAAACCGGCCAGTGCCGAGCCGGCGCATGCGTCGGCAGCGGCCCATCCGGAAACGCCGAAAGCGGGCTTGAGCGAAGGCGGCTCGATCCGCGTCAGCACCGAGAAAATCGACGAGCTGATGAACACGGTCGGCGAGCTGGTGATCACGCAGTCGATGCTCACGCAGCTGGGCGCGAAGCTGACCGGCGTTGCCGCCGAGCAGCTGCGCTCGGGCCTGGCCACGCTGGAAAGAAACGTTCGCGAGCTGCAGGAAAGCGTCATGCGCGTGCGCATGCTGCCCATCAGCTTCGTGTTCAGCCGCTTCCCGCGCATGGTGCGCGATTTGAGCCAGCGCCTGGGCAAGCAGGTCGATCTGAAGATGACCGGCGACCAGACCGAGCTCGACAAGACGGTCATGGAAAAGATCGGCGATCCGCTGGTGCACCTGGTCCGCAACAGCGTCGATCACGGCATCGAAATGCCCGACGTGCGCACCGCCGCCGGCAAGACGCCGAACGGCACTGTGTTCCTCGAGGCTTATCACAAAGGCGGCAGCATCACCGTCGAAGTGGGCGATGACGGCGGCGGCCTGAACAGGGACCGCATCCTGAAGAAGGCGCGCGAGCGCAACCTGATCGGCCCGAACGATTCGCTCACCGACGAGCAGATCTACGAGCTGATTTTCATGGCCGGCTTCTCCACCGCCGAGCAGACCACCGACATCTCCGGCCGCGGCGTCGGCATGGACGTGGTGCGCCGGAACATCAAGGAGCTGGGCGGCACGATCGAAGTGCGCTCGACGCTGGGCAAGGGCTCCCGCTTCATCATTACTTTGCCGCTGACGCTGGCCATCGTCGACGGCCAGTCGGTTGCGGTCGGCACCGAAACATACATCGTGCCGCTGATCACGATCATCGAGTCGCTGCAGTTGAAGCCGGGCATGGTCAATCGCGTCGCAGGCCAGGGCGAAGTGTTCTGGTTCCGCGACGGTTATGTGCCGGTGGTACGCGTGCACGAGGTGTTCGGCATCGAGCCGCGCACCACGCAGCTGCACGAAGGTTTGATCATGGTCGTGGAAGGCGAGGGCCGTCGGGTCGGCCTGTTCGTCGACGATCTGCTCGGTCAGCAGCAAGTGGTTATCAAGTCGCTGGAAACGAATTTCCGGCGCGTCGAAGGCGTCTCGGGCGCGACCATCCTCGGCGATGGCGCGGTCGCACTGATTCTCGACGTGCCTGGCCTGATTCGAGTCGCGACTCAAAAACTCGCGGCGTAATGGGGCGCCGCGCAGGTTTGTGCGCCTCAACGGATGACACCGGGCGCGTGCTGGATCACGGGTTTTAAAAAATCAATTGTGGGGCTCAAAAGCGGAGCTAAGGAATCGTAAGTTATGAACACCTGGAATATGTCAGTGAAGGCCAAGCTGTTCGCCACGTTGGCGTTGACGGGGATCGTGATGATCGTCGTCGGCGTCATCGGGTTGAGCGGCACCAAGTCCACCAACGCCGACCTGGATGCGATCTTCTCCAATCGTTTCATGCCGACGGGCTGGGTCGGCAACATCGAATCGAGCGAACGCGCGGTGCTCGAGAAGGCCGAAGAAGTCGTCATCCGCCAGGATGCGTCGGCGGTCAAGACGGCGCTCGATGTGCTGCATGAACGTGAAGGCGAGGTGAAGGATCTGCTGAAGAAGCTCGACGCCACCGAGCTCACCGACAAAGAGCGCGAGATCGTTGCAACCTTTCGCGGCCACGGTGCGGATGTGCTCACGCTGGTGCAAGAGGCGCTGCTCTCGGCGCAGTCCGGGAATTTCAGCGCCGCTGAAAGCACGCTGATCGAAAAGGCGCGCCCCACGTATGAAAAGCTCAACTCCACCGGCGATCAGCTGCTCAGCACGCAGATCCAGGTGGCGCAGCAAATGCGCACCGAGGCGGATCAATCATTCAAGCGCGTCAGCGCATTCATCATCGGCGCGATCGTGATCGGCC
>CAMLEO010000115.1 GCA_946478975.1 uncultured Steroidobacter sp. | reverse complement strand
ATCGGGCTGAATTTAGCGGCGGCTTTCCGACTCTCGACTGCCCGGATCGTCTCAGCGGTCAGGTGACATTGCAGGCTGAGGTGCGGCCGACGGTGTTGAACGCCGCCAGCTTCCAAGATGCCGCGATTGCAACGAGCGGCTCCGTCGGCAGACGACTGCTGATTGCCGTCACGCCCAGCGGACTGCGGCCTGGCGATCGCATTGTCTGGAGCACGCTGAACGTCACAACATATGGGGGCACGTTGCTGGGCTGGGACAAGCTGGATATCGGCGCTGCCTTGAACGGACGCGAGCAACTGGCAACCGTTGGATTATCGCCAGGACAGTTGAAGATCACGCGCATTGCGAAGGGTCGCGCGGATCTCACGGGGAATTACGCAGTGGACCTGCTCGTGATGCCCGGCGGCGTCGCGGTCGACGATTCGATCGTGCGTGTTCCAGCACTCTGGCACGACACCGGCAAACCTTTGGGAGCGGACGTCATTACCCCGCAACTCGTTCCGATCCGCCATGCGCCGGGACTCGACGTGGTGCAAGCCAACCTCGAACTGAGCTTCGTGGTACGAACAGGCGATACAGGGGATGAGTGGGTCTGTGCGTCAGAGACTCGCGCGACATTAGTAGATATTGATTCGCTCCGGCTGCCATTTTGGGATCTTGGCCTTGCTTCCGCGAACGCCTCGCGCCGGGAATGGCTGGCCATGACGGACCCCGCGTTGGGCGCCGTGCGACTGGTGTTCGACGATCCAGCAAGCGCTCACTCGTTCGCAAGCTGGTTGCGAATGACGCGCTCGACCCGCGTCGGCAACCATGGGCTCGCCGTGTTCCAACAGCCCGGCCGCTTGACCGGCCGACCGTTGGGCCCCATCGGTGAAGACATGATGAAAACGCTGCGCCCGATAACCGATGCAGACATCGGAAGAATCGTCGTGGGACCCGCCGGCGAGCCTTGAGTTATCTCACTTCGCGAGTCTTGGTGTCGATGAAGCTTCGCAGCCATCCCGCGACCCGCTGCGAATCATTCGGCTTCTTCAACGTCTCCGCCGCCGCGTCGGCGAAGTCCTGCGGATATCTAGTCCCCCGACGCAAGTCGATCAGAGCGTTAGCGTACTCGGGTGAAAACTCCGGATGGCCCTGAAACGAAATCGCCCGCCGCTGCGGATACTCCAACACCGCATACGGCGTGAACGCACTGCTCGCGAGCACCGTCGCATCCTTCGGCAGCTCGACGATCTGATCCTGATGCGACACCGGAATGCGAATCGACGGATCGTCATCGGTCTTCATCCACTCCGCACGCCGGGTGATCTCATAACTGTGCAGCCCCGCGCCCCAGCCCTTGGGCGACTTGATCACTCGCCCGCCATACGCCTCCGCCATCACCTGATGACCGAAACAAATGCCGATCAGCGGCGCGCGCCCGGAAATGCCTTGCACGAAATGTTTCAGCGCCTCGATCCACGCATCGCCGTCGTAAACGCCAGACGCCGACCCAGTGATGAGATAAACATCGTGCGGCTCGCCCTCCGCAGGGAGCTGGCCGTTGCGCACGTCGTAGTACGCATACTCGTACTCCGGCCCGAGCAGGCGACGAAACATATCGCCGTAACTGCCAAAACGCTGCGTCAAATCCGCCGGCGGCGCGCCGGTTTCGAGAATGCCCAACGACAAACCTTGCGATCGCATCGACACTCAGCCCCAAAACGACGAAGGCCGGTAGCATAGCCTGCCCCGGCCTTCGCGCGCTGCAAGTTTGCCCGCTTTAAGACCTGGGCGTCTTCCACAGCTCCTTCAGACGATGGGCCGCCAGCTTCGGCTGACGGTCGCGCGTGAACACGCCTTTGAAATTCATGGCAGCCATACGCATGATACTTTGCGACGTTCGGAAGTCCGCGAACGCCCACGGATGCGTGCCGGCAATGAACGGAAATTTCTCCAGCGTGCGGATATACATTTCGATCATCTCGGCCTGATATTCCTCGCTCCACATCACCGCCGGCTGCGCATGCGTGCCCGCGATCGCATCGGCGCCGAACTCGGTGAACATCACCGGCTTGCCCGGGTGACGCGCATGTAACTTCAGCGCCTCCTCCTCGACTGCCTTCGCCGCCTCGTCCAGCCGGCCCGAAATCGCGTACCAGCCGCTGTATGAATTGGTGCAAATCACGTCGCCGAACGCCTGCCAGTCCATCGGCCCGCCTTGCAAGCTCACCATCGTCACCGGCCGGGTCTGGTCGAGCTGCCGGAACAAATCGAACATCGGCTTGAAGAACGCCGTGCCGCGGCCGACCGATTCGGGCGGCTCGGGATTGGTGGTATGGAACGGCTTGGTGAGCGGCTCGTTCGCCACCGACCACATGATCACGCACGGATGATTCTTGTCGCGCTCCACCAGCTCGTTGATGTACTGCCTGAGCTGCCGTGCGCGCGCCTCCTGGATTTCCGGCCCATCCATGAACACCAGGCTCACCGCCGGCGTTTCGGCGATGACCAGCAAGCCGTATTCGTCGGCCAGCTGCAGCGCCTCGTCGCTGTAGGGATAGTGCGAAGTGCGGAAGCTGTTCGCGCCCAGCCATTTCAACAGCTCGAAATCGCGAATGATGGCAGGAACATTCAGGCCGCGGCCATTCAGCGCGAGATCTTCGTGCTTGCCGAAGCCGCGCAGGAACACCGGCTTGCCGTTCAACAGCAGCTTCTCGCCATCCACCTTGATTTCGCGAATGCCGATCTTCAGGTGATAAACGTCGCGCACGGCGCCGTCGTCGAGCGCCACCGACAATCGATACAGATGCGGATCGTCCGGCGACCACGAGTGCGCATCCGGCACGTCGATGCTCAGTGAAGCACGACCCGCGCTGACCTGCACTTGGACAGCTTCGCCCGCACCCGCAATCTGTGCGTGAGCCTTGCCGCTCCATCCCGTTGAGGTCGTGAGATCGATCGCGACTTTGCCGCCGCGTCCTGCAAGAGTCGTTCGCACAGTGAGATCATGGATGTGCACGTCCGGCGTGGTGAACAACAACACCGGCCGATGAATGCCGGAGTATGGAAAGAAGTCGTACGTCGTCTGGGGATAGTGTTGCGTGTGCATGCTCACGCGCGTTTTGTCCGGCACCGCCGGCACACGATCGAGCCGCAGCTCGTTTTCGACCAGCACCACCAACGTATTGGTTGCGCCCGGCTTCACCTGCCCGGTCACATCGAACACGAACGGCAGATGAGCGCCGACATGCTCGCCGAGCAACGCGCCGTTCAACCAGACCTTGGCGCGATAGGTGACGGAGCCGAAGCGCAGATGAATGCGTCGGCCGTTCCACGCGCCGTCCACATCGAAGTCACATTGATACCAGGCGGTACCCGTGTAGTTGCGCAGATCGTCGAAGATTTCGTTCCAGCTGCACGGCACTGGAATGAGCCGGGTCTGTTCCAGCCCTTTGAACCAGCCTTCGCGCTCGCCGACCTGCTCCGGATCGGGGCGAAACTTCCAGACGCCCGACAGATCGCGCGTCGAGCGGGTCTCGCTGGTATGCGGATAAAGTTTGGTGGGCCGATCGGTGGGACGTGGTGCAGCCGCGGCTTGGGCGTCACCCACAGCAGCGGTCGCTAAAGCCAGGCCACCGGCGAGCCCGAAAAACGTGCGACGATCCAGATCCGCGTGCGACTCTCGATTCATATCCCCCAACCTCATTGCTCACGCGAGCGTGAACGGTAACAATTGGTCTGACCAATTACAAGGCTCAACTTCGAGCGATCCTGACATTGCCGAACTCGTATTGTGAGAATTGGTCAAGCCAGGAATAATCGGCACACCTCCCCTTGCATACACGGTAAGCCGCAATGGCCGAATCACAGCGACTGTACGAGCGCATCGCGCAGAAGCTGTCCAGCAGCATCGCTCGCGGTGAATACAAGATCGGCCAGCGCCTGCCCTCGGAACGCGAGCTGGCGCAGTCGTTCGAAGTCTCCCGCCCGACCATCCGCGAAGCGATCATCGCGCTGGAGCTGGATCGCCTGGTCGAAGTGCGCGTCGGCTCCGGTGTTTATGTCACGAACAAAGAGCCGCCCGGCGGCAAGGCCGGGGCGACCGACATCGGGCCGTTCGAGCTGCTGGAAGCGCGACGCTCGATCGAAGGTGAAGCCGCTGCCCTGGCAGCCGCTCGCATCGACGATGCGCAGCTCGATGCGCTGGGTGAGCTGCTGGCGGAAATGCGCACCGAGAACGAGCACGATGTCATGCTCAGCGAAGATGCGGACCGGCGCTTTCACGAGCTGATCGCCGAGGCAACTCAAAACAGCGGCATCATTGCGGCCGTAAAAATGCTTTGGGATGCACGCGCCCGCTCGCCGCAAAACCGTTCGTTGAGCATCAAGGTGCGCGCCACCGGCATCAAGCCCCGCGTCGATGAGCACACTTCGATTCTCAAGGCGCTCAAGCAGCGCAATCCGGACGCGGCCCGCGCCGCCATGCGAGAGCACCTCACGCGAGTGATCGATGCCCTGCTCAAAGCCACCGAAGTGCAGGAGCTCGAAAAGGCCCGTCAGCAGATCGCCGAGCAGCGCAAGCGCTACGCGTCCAACAAGTAATCGCCCGGATTGAGCGGGCCGCCAGCCAGGGCGATAACGCCGCTGGCGCGAAACTGCGCAGTCCGACCGTTGACAACTGCAATTGGTCAGGCCAAAGTGGCATGGCCAACTGATCCACTAACCTGCCCCTTCTTATGCACACAATCGTCGACGCCCGCGTCATCGTGACCTGCCCGGGCCGTAACTTCGTCACACTGAAGATCACCACCAAGAGCGGCGTCTACGGCATCGGCGACGCCACGCTCAACGGCCGCGAGCTTGCGGTCGCCAGTTATTTGACGGATCACGTCATCCCCTGCCTCATCGGCCGGGACGCGCGCCAGATCGAAGACATCTGGCAGTACCTCTATCGCGGCGCCTACTGGCGTCGTGGCCCCGTGACCATGACTGCCATCGCCGCAGTCGACGTGGCGTTGTGGGACATCAAAGCCAAGAACGCCAACATGCCGCTGTATGAATTGCTCGGCGGCGCGAGCCGCACCGGCGTGATGGTGTACGGCCACGCCAACGGCAAGACGCTCGATGAAACCATCGCGCAGGCGAAGCACTACAAAGAAATGGGCTACCTTGCGATCCGCCTGCAAAGCGGCGTGCCGGGCCTCGCTTCGACCTACGGCGTTTCCAAAGACAAGCTCTACTACGAGCCCGCCGACGCGGCGCTGCCGACCGAAAACGTCTGGTCGACGATCAAATATCTGCCGACCGTGCCCAAGCTGTTCGAAGCCGCGCGTGAGGCGCTGGGCTGGGACGTGCATCTGCTCCACGACGTGCATCATCGCCTGACGCCGATCGAAGCCGGCCGCCTCGGCAAAGACCTGGAACCGTATCGGCCGTTCTGGCTGGAAGACGCCACGCCGGCGGAAAACCAGGAAGCGTTTCGCCTGATCCGTCAGCACACCACCACGCCGCTCGCCGTCGGCGAAGTGTTCAACACGGTGTGGGACGCGAAGCAGCTGATCCAGGAACAACTGATCGACTACATCCGCGCCACGATCGTGCACTCGGGCGGCATCACCCACATGCGCCGCATCGCTCACCTGGCCGAGATCAACAACGTTCGCACCGGGTTCCACGGCGCGACCGACTTGTCGCCGGTCTGCATGGGCGCAGCGCTGCACTTCGATCTGTGGGTGCCGAACTTCGGCGTGCAGGAATATATGCGCCACACCGCCGAGACCGACGCAGTGTTTCCGCATGCGTACACGTTCTCCAAAGGCATGCTGCATCCGGGCGAAGCGCCGGGCCACGGCGTGGACATCGACGAGAAACTGGCGGCGAAATATCCGTACAAGCCGGCGTACCTGCCGGTGAATCGTCTCGAAGACGGCACACTCTACAACTGGTAACAAATGTGACATGGCGGCGCTCGGCAAACGCAGCGCCGCCATGTACAAATGACAGCGTGTCGTTGAAAGCAGCCATGTCGCCGAAGGCTGCGAAAGTTATAAACTCCGCGCGGACTTGATTTGCAATCTGCAGCGGGAGTCTGGGCTTGCCGCGATTCATCATCGCCTGCCTGTGTGCCATCTACCTGAGCATCGCGAGCGCCAAGGACGGACCCTCCGCGTATCCGACCGAAGCCAACGACTGGCCGGGCGAAGGCGTGATCCGCGTGTTCGACTGGATGAAACCCAATCGCGACAGCTTCTGGCGACAGCGAGAACAAATGCAGGGCGCGTGGGTCCTCGCCGGCGATTCCCTGCTCGGTAACTGGCGCACCTCACGAAGCGATCTCGAACCTCGCAAGACCGCCAACCGAGCCATCGGCGGCGACGTGAGCCGCGGCCTGTTGTTTCGTTTGCAGGAGGACGTGCTCGACCTCCATCCCACTGGCATCGTGCTGCTGATCGGCGGCAACGACCTGAGCGCGCTGCAACCGACCGATCAAACCCTTCGCAACATCAAGCGCATGCTGGACGCGATTCAGACCTGGAAGGCGTCGGTGCCCGTGATCCTGTGCACGCTGCCGCCGCGCGACAGCGTCCAGGCGCCGATCAAACATTCGGAGCTGCTCACGCTCAATACGAACATCAAACAACTGGCCAGGGGCTACGAGAATGTCGTGATATTGGATCTGTTTCCGCTGTTTGCGACCGCCGATGGGCAGCCGCGCGCGGAGTACTTCACCAAGGATCGGTTGCATATTTCGCCGGCGGGTTACCAGATTTTTCGCGACGCGCTGAACGCCAGGCTGGAATCCCTGCCGCAGCACACAGGCTGATGAGAACATGGGGGTGAGATGGCGAGTGTGAATGTCACCAGGGACTCGCGCGGCACGAGTCCGTCCGCCACCGCCATGCTCGATACGCTGCGATTCATCGCCGCCAACCTGGTGCTGTTGTCGCACATCCTGCTGGTGTTCTTCGACAACAAAGTCACATACAAAGGCCGCGGCGTCGCGGTCATCACGTTGTTCGTGCTGTCGGGATTTTTGATCACACGCTCGCTGATGTATCGAGCCAAGAAGCCCGGGCCGCACATGGCCGTGTTCCTGGCCGATCGCGTCGCTCGCATCATGACGCCGCTGGTGCCGGTGCTGCTCATCATCGCGGTGTTGAATGCGACCGTGATTCACACGCACTGGAGCCTTCGCGGCCTCAGCACGGGCGTGGTCGCCTTGGTCGGCAATCTGCTGCTGTTGTTCGATTATCCGTTGTTCCAGCTGCTCGACCTCGCGCACTTCGATGTCTGGTGGCGCATTCGTCCATACAACACTGCCGAGCCGTTCTGGACCGTCGCCATCGAATTCTGGATCTATATCGCCGCCAGCCTGCTGGTGTTCGGCGTCCTGCTGCGCGAGCGGATTCGTGTGGGATATCTGTGGGTGCTGGCGCTGGTCAGCGTGCCGGTGGTGATCTGGAACGCCGCGGACGGCGCGGGCAAGGCACTGTCATTGGTCTGGCTCATCGGCGGCATCGCCGGATTTCTGGTCGTTTACATCGGCACCGACAGCAAGGTGGCCCGCTCCAGATCGCTGGCTCTGTGCGTGGTGTTGTTTGGTGCCCTGGCGCTCGGCGCCCGCATCGTCAAAAACGTTTTCGATCCTTACGACCTGCAGACCGCATTCTTGATGACAGTGATGTTCTTCGGCATGTTCCTGCTGCTCAACCAGGCGGCGCGCGTGTGGAAGATTCCAGCTGCGCTCGCCAGGTTCTTTGCGTCCTACAGCTACAGTCTCTACCTGGTTCACAACACCGTGCTGGTGCTGGTGTTCGAGAACACCGTCGGCCTGCCCAGAGCCGTGTCGATCGGCATCGGAGTGATCCTGGCGCACGCGGCGGCGCTGCTGGTTTATCACTCGTTCGAAAAACATCATCGCAGCGTCGGCTCGTTCCTGAGGCCGATCTTTGCGCGCAACATGATGCGCACGGATGCGCCTGCCGCAACGTCTTCCGTCGCGGCAGGCGAGCTGGTCGCGCCCAGTGTGCTGCTCGATCAGCCGAAACCGTAACTATCGACCAGCGTTGCAGCGAGGCGGGTCGCATTCGGCTCGACGTCGCAGCGTTCTTTGATGTCCTTCTGGAACGTCTTGAATGCCGGCAGCTCAGTCAGCACGGCCGCGTCGTCGGCTTTCAGATTCAGGAACACGTGGATGAAGTCATTGCCCTCCCGGAGCAGCGCATAGGCCACGCCCGGGGGCGGAGCGCTGCGCAGCTGGGCGAACACGGCACGCGATAGCGCTTCGTTCTCCGCGCTGCGTTCGGGCTTGGTGGTATAACGAACCAGAGTCACTCTTTGCATGGGGGTATCCTGTCTTGTAAGGCCCGCACCTTGCGTGCCTTCCAAGGACGAGGACGACGCCGCACCCGGAAACGATTCGCTGCCGAAAAAAATTCCGGCCGCCGCATCCTTTCGGACGCGCGAAACGTCTGCTGGTGGGGCAGACTCGAAGGACTCTGAATGGCGGGCGACATCGTGGATCGGGAAGCATTCAACCAGCTGATGGCGGATATCCGTCCGCGCCTGCATCGATACTGTGCTCGCATGGTGGGCTCGGTGTTCGATGGCGAGGACATCGTGCAGGAGGCGCTCGCCAAGGCGGCGGAAGCGCTGCCGTCGGCTGGCGCCATCGACAACACCGAACGCTGGCTGTTCACGATTGCGCATAACACCGCGCTCGACGCTCTACGTCGTCGCAAGCGGCAGGCCGAAGTCCCGCTCGATAACGAATCGTCCGATGTTCCCGTCGGCGCGGATGAAGCGGACTCCTGGGTCGCCGCTGGCGCGAGCCTCGCGACGCTCATGCATCTGCCGGTGATTCAGCGCTCCACAGTCGTGCTGCTGGATGTGCTGGAATATTCACTCGCCGAGGCGGTGGAGATTCTCGGCTCGACGCTGCCGGCGGTGAAAGCGGCGCTACATCGCGGCCGTGTTCGTTTGAAGTCGCTCGCCGACAGCAACCAGCACATTGAGCTCGCGCTCCCGGCGGAAGAACAAATCCGGCTGCGTTCCTACGCCGATCGATTCAATGCCCGTGACTTCGATGCGCTTCGCGACCTGCTCGCTGAAGACGTAAAACTCGATCTCGCGAATCGCCTGCGCCTCGCCGGACGCAAAGATGTATCCGTGTACTTCACGCGCTACAGCCAATCGTTCGACTGGAAATTCACGCCGGCGATTGCGGAGGGCCGACCCGCACTGCTCGTCAGCAATCCAGCAGATGCAACCGATACGCCTGAGTATGTCGTGCTGCTGGAATGGGCCGACGATCGCATCATCGACATCCGCGACTTCCGTTACGCCCATTACATTACGAATGGACTGGAGATCACGCGGTTCTAGGAGACTGGCAGCGTGAAACGCACCGCCGTGCCTTTGCCCGGCTCGCTCTCGATCCAGATCCGGCCGCCGTGCGCCTCGACGATGCGCTTGGTGATATACAACCCGAGGCCAGTGCCGCTGCGTCGATTGTTTGCTCCGGACCAGTAGGCGTCGAACACCATCGGCAGGTCCTCGCTCGCGATGCCCGGGCCGGTGTCGCGCACCGACGCCTCCACGTGATCGCCGGCGCGACGCAGCGAGACGTCGATCTCATCGCCATGCCGGCAGAACTTGATGGCGTTGCCGAGCAGGTTCGAAAACACTTGCAGGATGCGCTCGCGATCGCACGAGACGACCTGATCGGGAATGTCACAGGTCGCCAGCAGACGAATGCCCTTCTGCTGCGCCATCGGCTCGTGTACGGCGATCGCCTCGTTGATCAACTGTGCGGCGACTTCCGGACGCATCACCACTTCGATGCGACCGTTGCGAATGCTGGCCATGTCGAGCAGATCCGCGATCACGCGTCCCATCAAATCCACGGTGCTGGACATGCGGCTGTGAATCGCCGCCTTCGCTTCGGCGCCGAGCTTGTCGGGCGACTTGTTGAGCAGCTGCACGCCGCTCTTGATCGCCTGCAGAAAATTACGAATGTCGTGGGACACGACGGCCAGCACGTCCTCGCGCGCCTGAACCGCCTCACGCAGCAGCGCTTCGCTCTCCTGCAACTGCTGATACTGCTCGGCCAGCTTCTTGCGCTGCTGATCGAGCGCCACAAACGTTTCGGTCTTGTGGCGCAGGATCAGCGGATCGACAGGCTTGAACAAAAAATCGACCGCGCCGGATTCGTAGCCCCGAAACACACGCTGCATTTCACGCGTGCCGGCAGTGAGAAAAATGATCGGAATGTATTTGGACCGCTCCGCGCCGCGCATCAACTCAGCGAGCTCGAAGCCATCCATCTCCGGCATTTGCACGTCGATGAACGCGAGCGCGAACTCATGCTGCAGGATCAGCTCCAGCGCTTCGGTTCCCGAACGCGCGGTGACGATATCCACGTCCTCACGCCGCAGCAGCGCTTCCAACGCCACCAGATTTTCTTCAACGTCGTCGACCACCAGAATGCGCGAGCGTTCCGTCATGGGCGGCTCCCGCTCAACAGCCGGTTCAATCCGCTCACGATCTCCTCGGGCGACCATAGATGAGTGGGCTCGAACAGCTTCAGCGCCGCGGCCGGCATGATGGGCGAATCTGCCGATTCGGGTACTTGCACGACAGTGATACCACCCGCGCGGTGAACTTCGTGCAAGCCCGCGGCGCCATCTTCACTCGCGCCGCTCAACAGAACGCCGACGAGGTTCGAGCCATACACATCGCGCGCCGCTTCGAACAGCACATCGATGGCCGGACGCGAGAAGTGCACCGGTGGATCGGCCGACAGCGCGAACGCCCGATGCGACTCGATCAACAAGTGATAACTCGGCGGCGCGATGTAGATGGTGCCGGCTTCGATGGGTTCCTTGTCCTCAGCCTGCTTGACCGGCAATGCGGTCTCGATGCCGAACAAGTGCGCCAGGCCGCTCGAATGCGGCGGCAGATGAATGACGATGATGATTGGGCACGGCAGCGACGGCGGCAGCGCGTGCACGATTCGACGCAGAATGTCGAACGCACCGGCGGATCCGCCGATCACCACGGCTTCGGGTATCGACATCAGTCGACCCTCCGATAAATCTTCGCTTCCGCATTCCATTCCTGGAAGCGCGCGGCGTGCGAGGAAAAGCGCACCGACTCCCTGGAACCGAGGCACAGGAAGCCACGCCGGCACAACGAATCGTTGAACAAACCGAGCGCGCGATCCTGCAGCTCGCGCGCGAAATAAATTAGCACATTGCGACAGGACACCAGCTGCACTTCGGAAAACATGCTGTCGGTTGCGAGGCTGTGGTCGGCGAACGTGATGTGTTGTTTCAAACTCGTCGCCATCACAGCGCTGTCGTGTGAGGCGTGATAGTAGTCGGACAACGAGCCCTGGCCGCCGGCAGCGCGATGATTCAATGTGAATTGCTTCATGCGGTCGAGCGCATACACACCGCTCTGCGCCTTGCGCAGGCTCTCGTCATTGATATCGGTTGCGTAGATGCGCGTGCGGTCGAGCAGGCCCGCTTCGGCGAGCAGGATGGCAAACGAGTACGCCTCTTCGCCGGTGCTGCAACCGGCGACCCATAGTTTGATCGATGGATAGGTGGCGAGCAGCGGAATCACCTGCCGTCGCACGGCGAGAAAGAACTCCGGATCCCGAAACAGCTCGCTGACCTGCACCGTCAGGTATTCGAGCAGGCGAGGAAACATCGTGACATCGCTCAGCACCTTGTGCTGCAGCTCCGGTAACGTCTCGCAGTGAAGCTGGCTCATCGCGTGCAACAGCCGGCGCCGCAGCGACGCGACCGCGTATTGGCGAAAGTCATAGTGATAGCGCTGGTAGATCGCCTCCAGCAGCAGGCGGATGTCCTCGTCTGAGACCTCGGGCCTCAACGCGGCGCTCCCCGCCGCTGCGGCATCCAGATGCGCAACAGCGACAGCAGTTTCTCGACGTCGATGGGCTTGGTGATGTAATCGTTGGCGCCCGCTTCCAGACATTTACGCCGATCGTCCGGCATTGCTTTGGCGGTGAGTGCGATGATCGGCAGGTTGGTCCACTGGCGCTGCGTGCGGATCGCGCGCATGGCGTCGAAGCCATCCATCTCCGGCATCATGATGTCCATCAGCACCAGGTCGACATCGGGAGCACGTTCGAGCGCCGAGAGTGCCTCTCGGCCATTGCGCGCGATCTCCACGGTCGCACCATGCGGCTCCAGCACTCGCGTGATTGCAAACACATTGCGCACGTCGTCTTCGACCAGCAGGATGCGTCGCTTCTCGAACACCGACTCGCGGCTGCGCGCGACTCGCAACATGCGCTGCTGTTCGGCCGGCAACGACGCTTCGACCCGATGCAGGAACAGCGTGACTTCATCCAGCAAACGTTCCGGCGAGCGCGTGCCTTTGATGATGATGGACTTGGAGTAACGCCGCAGCTGCTGCTCCTCGTTCGCCGACAGACTGCGCCCGGTGTAAACGATGACCGGCGGAAATGAATACGCTTCGTCGGTTGCCATCTTTTCCAACAGCTCATAACCGGAGGCGTCGGGCAGCGCCAGGTCCAGCACCATGCAATCGAAGGTCGCCGCACGCAGCTTTTCCAGCGCTTCCGCAGCCGAATCCACCGCGACTGTTTTGACCTGCTCGGATTGCAACAACCGCTCGATGCTGTCGCGCTGAACCGCGTTGTCTTCGACGATCAACACCGCACGCGTCGTATCGTCCGCCTTGTGTGCAAGTCGAGTGAGCGCACCGAGCAACTGATCCCGATTCACGGGCTTGCGGAGCACGCTCGCCGCGCCCATTTCCAACGCCATGTGGGTGTAATCGAATCCGGACACGACCTGCACCGGAATGTGCCGCGTCGTCGGATGATGCTTGAGCCGATCGAGCACCGTGAGGCCGGTGTGATCCGGCAAACGAATGTCGAGCACGATGGCGGTGGGCCGATGTTTCAAGGCCAGCTCGATGCCTTCATCGGCGGTGGTCGCGATCAAACATTGGAACTGCAAGCCGCTCGCGAGCGCGGCAATCGTCTGCGCGAAGGCAGGATCGTCCTCGACGATCAGCAACAGGCGCGAATCGCCAGATGCGACGGCCGCGGCCTGCGGCACCAACTGCTCGACTTCCGAGTGCCGCCTGGTGCGAATCGGCGTGGGCGGCACCATTGTTATCTCCGGACGCTCCTCTTTCTGCGCCTGCTCCGGCATCGTTTGCGGCAACACCAGCGTAAACGTGCTGCCGATGCCCGGCTCGCTGGTGAGATCGATGCGACCGCCGAGCATCGAGGCGAGCTCGCGCGAGATCGACAAGCCCAGCCCCGTACCGCCGAAGCGGCGATTGGTGGTGCCGTCGGCCTGGCGGAACGGCTCGAAAATAATCTCCTGCTTGTCCTTGGGAATGCCGATGCCGGTGTCTGCCACCGCGAACGCAATCTTGTTCACCGACGGCGGCATGTAGACCTTCAGGCGCACGTGCCCGCGCATGGTGAACTTCAACGCGTTCGACAGCAGATTGCGCAGGATCTGCCGCAGCCGCTGCGAATCGGTCTGTAAAGCGAGCGGACAATCCGGCGCCACTTCCACTTCCAGCGCCACATTCTTTTGCGCGGCGATCGGGCGGAATGTTTGCATCATGTTGTCGAGCAACGCCTGCAGGCCGACGTTCTCTCGTTTCAAATCAATCTGCCGCGCCTCGATCTTGGACAGGTCGAGAATGTCGTTGATCAGCTCCAGCAGATCGTTGCCGGCCGAATAGATATTCCGCGCGAACTTCACTTGCTCGTCGTTGAGATTGCCGGCGGTGTTGTCGGCGAGCAGCTTGGCCAGGATCAGCGAGCTGTTCAGCGGCGTGCGCAGCTCGTGCGACATATTGGCGAGGAACTCGGACTTGAATTGATTGGAGCGCTCCAGCTCCGCTGCCTTGGTCACCAGTTCCCGCCGCGCAGTTTCCAGATCGTCGTTCTGTTGCGCGAGCATTTGCGTGTGCTCTTCGAGCTGCACGTTGGTCTGCTCGAGCTCGGCCTGCTGGGTTTCCAGCCGCGCCTGGCTTTCCTGCAGCATCCTGCTCTGCTGCTCCAGTTCTTCGTTGGTGACCCGCAGCTCTTCCTGCTGAGCCTGCAGTTCCTCGGCCTGGCGTTGCGTGCTGAGCAGCAGCTCTTCGCGTTCGCTGCGCAGGCGCGCCGTGCGAATCGCGATTCCCATCGGCTCGCTCAGCATGTTCAGCAGCTCGATGTCGGCCGAGCCCAGCGACTCCAGAAATCCCAGCTCGATCGCGCCAACCGACTGACCATCGGCAATGAGCGGCGCGACGATCAGGTCCTTGGGTTTGATCTTGCCCAACGCAGCGCTCGCATCCAGCGAGCCTGCGGCGATGTTGGTGAGATGAATGGGCTTGCGATTCCGCATCGCCTGGCCGACCAATCCTTCGTTCGGCCCGATGTTCGCTCGCGCCGGATGTTCAGCCGGCAAGGCATAACCGCCGATGCAGGTCGCGCTGGCCACATCCATTCGCGCATAGATGGCACCGACCACCGCGCCGAGATATTCGGCGATGAAAGCGATCAGTCGATCCCCCACTTCGCTGACCGAATGTTCGCCGAGCACCCGCTCCGTCAGGATGGCTTGTGCCGCCCGGATCCAATCACGGCGCCGCAATTCCTGGCGCGTGATGATGGACCAGCGAATCTGCAGCGCGAACGCCCACAGCACGACGACTGCGAAAGCGCGGTTGATCTGCGAGATTTTCGCCAGCATCGGCTCGCTGCCGGTCGGCGAAGCGAAGTGATCGATCACGATCAGCAGCGTCGACAGCAACGCTACGATCAGCGGCGCCGCCGACCGCGTCAGGAAGATGCAGGCGCCCAGCGGGATGAGATAGAACAACCAGGTCGCGACACCGAGGACGGTTTGCAGGTCGACCGCAAAAATCGCGAGCATGCTCGCGGCGATGAACACGTACCAACCGTCGTGCGTCTCTTTCTCGAAACGTTTGCGCATGGGGCCGCTGATCCGCTGGCGAGCCGCGCCAGCACGGGTCACGGCTTTGTAGTTTGGGTAGCCGCGCTAAACGGCCGAAGGAATAGGAAGGTTCCCGACGCGTGCCCCCAATTGGTGCTCATGTTCGTGCTGACGTCGGGCTCAGGCGAGCAGCTTGTAGAACACCGTGGTCGCGCAGAATGCGCCGTCCGGCATCAACGCGTATTTCGGAATTTGCCCGCACAGCTGCCAGCCCTGGCGTGCGTACAGGCGTTCGGCAGAATCGCTGGCCGTGTCGAGCACCAAGACAGTCCTGCCAGCTTCAAGCGCCGCAGCCTCAGCAGCCGTCAACAGGGCCGCTCCCACGCCTTTGCAGCGGGCACGTCGATGCACGAGCATCTTGGAAACATCGCCTCGATGCGGCTGGTTTTCCGGCAGGTCGAGCACGACCTGCACCGTGCCGACGATGCTGCCGTCGGGCTCTTCGGCCACCATCAAGATCCGCTCGCCTCGTGCGACGCCGGCTGCGACCTTGCTCCAAAACGCCTGCGCCTTGGCCAGCGTCATCGGCCACATGAAGCTGACCGAAGCGCCGCCCTCGACGCAATCGATGAGCACCTCGCTCAAGCCTTTGATTTCCTGCTCACTCACCGAGTGCAGGCGACGAATCTGAATATCGGACACCGCGTTTCCCTTAATCGATGCAAGCGACCACTGACGCGGCAGACGATATACGCAGTCGGAACGGGCGTGGTACTGTACGTATCCACAGTGCCACTCCATTCCCATGTCGACCGGCCCCACCGTCAATGCGCCAGAAACGAGCACGTCCGTCGCCGTGCGCGTGCTCTGTCAATTCACCGCCAAGCGCGGTGATCTGGATCTGCGCTTTACGCCGGCACCGAGCGCACGCGAAGGCATCGCCGGCCATCAGATCGTCGCGGCCCGACGCGGCCGGGATTATGAAACAGAAGTGACGCTGGAAGGCTCGTACGGATCGCTGCGAGTTCGCGGCCGTGCGGACGGTTATGACAACAAACAGCGGCGGGTCGACGAATGCAAAACCTATCGCGGCGACCTCGCCCGCATGCCGGACAATCATCGCGCGTTACATTGGGCGCAAGCCAAAATGTATGGTGCCATGTTGTGTCACAAGCATCAGTTGCACGAGCTGCGCGTGGCGCTGGTGTATTACGACGTCGATACCGAGCACGAAACCGTTCTGGCCGAAATGTTTTCGGCGGCGGAGCTGCAAGCGTTCTTCGCTGAGCATTGCGCGCTGTACGAGGACTGGGCCCGGTCGGAGCTGGCCCGCAAGACCGACCGTGACCAGGCGCTGCAGGCCATGAGTTTTCCGTTCGAGTTCTATCCGGCGCAGCGCCAGCTTGCTGAAAGTGTCTATCGGGCCGCTGTTCAAGGCGAACATTTGCTCGCGCAGGCGCCGACTGGGGTCGGCAAAACATTGGCCACGTTGTTTCCCATGCTCAAGGCCATGGGCGCACAGCGGCTCGATCGGATCTTTTATCTCGCGGCCAAGACCACCGGGCGTGAGCTGGCGCTGCATGCCTTGCGCGCGTTGACCTCGACAGCGAACTTGCGAGTGCTGGAGATCACGGCGCGCGAGAAGGTTTGCAAGTATCCCGACTATGCCTGTCACGGCGATTCGTGCCCGCTCGCCAAACGTTTCTACGATCGCCTGCCCGGCGCCCGAGCCGAGGCGCTCGGCTGCGGCGTGATGAATCAAAAGACAATCAACGTCGTCGCCACCAATCATGGCGTGTGCCCTTATTTCCTGTCGCAGGAGCTGGCACGCTGGAGCGACGTGATCATTGGCGATTACAACTATTACTTCGACCAGAGCGCGTTTCTATACGGGCTGGCGCAGGAACAGGGCTGGCGCGTCGGCGTGCTGGTCGATGAGGCGCACAACCTGGTCGAACGCGCGCGCCGGATGTATTCGGCGTCCATCGCCACCGATAGTTTGAAGTGGGCGAAGAAGGAATCGCCGCCGCTGCTTCGCCGCCCCATCGAGCGCGTCGCCAAGGAATTTCAGCGCATCGCCAATGCGCAGGAGGCGCCATACCAGGTTTATGAACGAGTGCCGAAGTCGCTGCTCGATGCGCTCGACGATTACATCAGCAAACAAAGCGCGCTCGCCGATCAGGCGGTGCTGCTGCCCGAGTCGGTGCAGGAGCTGTTCTTCGATTCGCTGAGTTTCTACGGCCTGGCTGAAGAGTTCGCCGAGCATTCGGTGTTCGACGTCTCGACGCCGGAATATGCCACCTACACGCTCAGGAACATCGTGCCCGCTGCGTTCCTGAAGCTGCGCTTCGCGAACTCGCAAAGCGTGGTGCTGTTCTCGGCGACGCTGACGCCGCGCAAGTTCTATCTGGATCTGCTCGGGCTGCCCGAGACGACGCGCTGGATCGACGTGGACTCGCCGTTCCTGGCCGAGCAGCTCGAAGTACAGCTGGTGCGTCACATTTCCACGCGCTATCAGCATCGCGACGATTCCATCGCGCCCATCGCCGAGTTGATCGTCAAACAATTCGAGCGTGCGCCCGGCAATTACCTGGTGTTCGCCAGCAGCTTCGACTATCTCGCTCGCATCGCCGAGCAGCTCGATCGTGTCGCCGCGCACATTACCAATCAGCTGCAACACCGGAACATGACAGAGAGCGAGCGCAAAGAGTTTCTCGACGGCTTCGTGCCTGGCGGCCAGTGCATCGGCCTCGCGGTACTCGGCGGCGCATTCGGCGAAGGCGTCGACCTGCCGGGCGAACGCATGATTGGCGCTTTCATCGCGACGCTCGGGCTGCCGCAGTTGAATGAAATCACCGAACAGATGCGCTTTCGCATGGATGATTTGTTCGGCGCCGGTTATGACTACACTTATCTATATCCCGGGCTGCACAAAGTGATTCAGGCCGCGGGCCGCGTGATCCGCACTCGCGAAGATCGCGGCGTGGTGTATTTGATCGACGATCGTTACACGCGCCCTGAAGTTCTCGAACTGCTGCCGAAGTGGTGGCAGCCGCAACTATTCCGAAAGCCTCGCAGCCCACGCCGCCGCAGTTAACGGCTCACCAGATTCGGACGCGCTTCGCCGGCTGAACAAACAACTTGTCGCTCGGCTGGATGCCGAAGGCCTGGTACCACTCGTCCATGTTCTGCACCACGCCGTTGACGCGATAAGGCGCCGGCACGTGGTAGCCGTAATCGATGATCCAGCGGATTGCGCTCTCGGGCGCCTCGTAACGCCACGCCTGCGCCCACGACAGAAAGAAACGTTGCTCGCCGGTCAAACCATCGAGCGACGTTCGGTTCGGGCAGGCATGATCCGCCAGATACAACCGATACGCACGATGAGCGAGCGACACGCCCGACAGGTCGGCAATGTTCTCGCCGATGGTGCGCTGGCCGTTCACGTGCACGCCTTCATACGGGCTGAAGGCGTTGTACTGCTCGACCAGTGCCTGCGCGCGCGTGTGAAATTGCTGGAGCGACTCGGCGGACCACCAGTTTCGCATGCGCCCCTGGCTGTCGTAGATGATGCCCTGGTCGTCGAACCCATGGCCCATTTCGTGACCGATGATTCCACCGATCGCACCGAAGTTCACGGCCGGATCGGCCTTGGCGTCGAAGTACGGTGCCTGCAGGAATGCCGCCGGCAACTCGATGGCATTGAACAAGACGCTATAACTTGCATCGACGGTCTGCGGCGTTTGATACCAAGGCTCGTCCTGGTTGTCTGGAAGCAATCGTCGGCGCTGATAGGCCCAGTCCGATTCGCGAATGCGCTGCAGATTGCCGGCCGCGTCATCGGCCTCGATGTACAGATCGGAAAAGTCACGCCAGATGCTGGGGTAGCCAATCTTGAACTTGAACCGTGCGAGCTTGGCCTGCGCTTCCGCGCGTGTCGCCTCATCCATCCACGACGCGCTCGCCAGCCGTTCTGCAAACGCCTTGCGCAAGTAAGCGATCAGCTCTTCTGCTGCCGCTTTGGTTTCGGGACTGAAGTTACGTTCTACATACAAACGTCCGATCTGCAGCCCGAGCGAA
>CAMLEO010000114.1 GCA_946478975.1 uncultured Steroidobacter sp. | reverse complement strand
TGCGTGTTGTCGTAACGAAAATGCACGCGTCGATGCGGCTGCCAGCCGAGGCCGTAGAACGGCGCCCACTCGCGGTCCAGCCCGAAGATCACCGGATAGTCCCAGATCAACACGTGCACGTGCAGGTGACGATTGCGACGAACCAGGTCGTTCAGGAACTCGCCGAGCTCCAGGTCGCAATCGTTCGGACCGCGACAGATCAGCCGCGTGCGGCTGTGAAAATCCCAACCGCTGATCAGGATGGAGCGCTTGGCTTTGCGGGCGGCTTCGACGAAGGCGCGGAAATAATCTTCACCGTCGACGATCAACGACGCCTGGCGCGCATGCTCCACCCGCCAGCAATTGCGGCCGGGCTGGAACCCAAATTGTAGCGGGGGTGCATTGGCAGGAAGCGCGGACATGGCGGCTGAAGAGAACTGCACCGGAAGGGAGATGTCGGCGAAACGCTTGCAATCAGCAGCCGGTTCCAGTGTCTTCCTGCTCGGGCATTTCAATAGCCGCGCGACACGTCGACGACCGACAGCATCGGTTCGCCGGCCGCGTAGCGTCGCAGATTCTCGCGCACCACCTGGATCTGGGCATCGAAGCCGAGATCCGAATCGCTCGAAATGTGCGGCGTGATGATGACGTTCGGCGTCTTCCACAACGGATGATCCGGCGGCAAAGGCTCCGGATCGGTCACATCCAGCGCCGCGCCGGCGATCTTCTTGTTCTTCAAAGCTGCGATCAGATCGGACGTGACCACGCTGCCGCCGCGCGCGACATTGATGAGATACGCGGTGGGTTTCATTTTCTCGAACAGCGCCGCGTTGAAAATACCTTTGGTCTGCGGCGTCAGCGGCGCCGTGTTGACGACGAAGTCCGCTTCGCTGACCAGCTTCGGCAACTCGTCGGGCAAGCCCACATGACTCACGTAATCCGGACCGGTGCGACCGCTCGCGCGCGTGGCTGTGACTTTCATGCCGAGCGCGTGCGCACGCTTGGCAACTTCGCTGCCGATGCCGCCGAGGCCGACGACCAGCATCGTCTTGCCATCGACGACCGCCATGCGGCCTTCGGGAACATCATTGCGCCGCCATTGCCCGGTGGCTTGAGCGGGAATGAATATATCCAGGCCGCGCGTGAGCGCCATGGTCATCGCGATCACATGCTCGGCGATCACCGGGCCGGCAATGCGCTGCATGTTGGTGACCAGAATGTTTCTTTCTTTGATCGCGGGGATGGAGACGCAGTTCTCCACGCCGGCGGTGACCATCTGGATCCACTGGATGGATTTTGCCGCTGCCAGCAGGTCTGCGCTGCAGATGCCGATGGCCGCGTCGATGCTCGCGAGCTTGGCCTTGGCTTCCGGCGAGCCGGCGACGATGAATTCAACGCCGGGCGCCGAGGATTGCAGTGCTGGACCGATTTCCGACGCAAAGCCGCCGATGAGGATGCGCTTTGGTTTGTGCCATCCTTTGCGCTCCTTCACGGGCGTTTCGGCTTGTTGCAAGCCGTAATGTTCAATTACGCCCGACGCGGCGCTGTCCGCCGCATGCACGGTGAAAGAAGCGAGCGCGAGGGCGCACGCACCAAGCGACAGAGAAATGCGCATCGTTACGCTACGCCGTATTGTTTGAACCAGGCCTGCAGCTTCTGCCAGCCGTCTTTCGCGTCGGTTTCGTTATATGACGGACGATAGTCGGCGAAGAACGCGTGCTGCGAATCGGGATACACGACGATCTGTGAATCGACCTTCGCAGCTTTGAGCGCCGTGCGCATCTGCTCGATGCTCTCGAGCGGAATGCCTTGATCCTTGCCGCCATACAATCCCAGCACCGGTGCGTGCAGATCGCCGGCGATGTTGACCGGATGTTTCGGTGTATTCGGCGTCGGATCGCCGACCAGGCGCCCATACCAGGCCACACCGGCTTTCAATTGTTTGCTGTGCGCGGCATACAACCAAACGATGCGGCCGCCCCAGCAGAAGCCGGTGATGCCGAGCTTGGCGACATCGCCCTTGCCGGATTTCTGCGCGAACTCCACCGCTGCGTCGAGATCGGACATCACCTGCTCATCGGGCACTTTTGCCACGATCGGGCGGATCTCATCGATGGTCTTGAGCTTGGAGACATCGCCCTGGCGGTAATACAACTCCGGCGCGATGGCGAAGTAGCCGAGCTTGGCGAAGCGCCGGCAGACATCCTTGATGTGCTCATGCACGCCGAAGATCTCCTGCACCACCAGCACCACCGGAAACGGCCCGCCTTTGGACGGCATGGCGCGATAGCCCGGAATCAAATCGTCGCCCACCGGAATTTTTACATCGTCCGCCGTCAGGCCTTCGCTGCTGGTGCTGATGGTTTCGGCACTGACGGGCTGCACTGCGAGCGCAAAGCCCGCCGCCAGGGTGCTGACCATCATGTCACGGCGGTTCAACTCGACGCGTGACAACACATTGGCGATATCGGCGTGCAGATCCTGGCTCATGTCGAACTCCTGATCCTGATGGCCTTTGCAGCGAGCGCCCGAGTGTAGCCACTCGCGAGCCCCTTGTGCATGGGGCTCATTGCTTTGTGCCGAACAGCCGCTGCAAGCCCCTGCTTGCATCCACGCCGTAAAAAACCGCCCCCACCGGCAGTTTGCCCTCCACGGCGTTCACGATGACGCCCAGCCCTTCGCCGCCGAAGCCGCCGCACAGTTCGATGAGTTCGACACCATCTTCCGCAAGCCGGCGGGCTGTCGCGGCGGCGTCGGTGATATTTCTTACGCCGACGCTCACGAGCGCGCCGAGCACATCGGTCCGCCCGGGTTCGCCCGGCTCCAGCAGGTAGATAAATGCCCATTTCATGGCGCTTGCTCAGCGAGGAAGACTGAAGTCATCGCGGAATCCGTCCCTGATTGCTGACCGAAGTCGGCGGGGACATCCTAACGCTTCATATCGCCAAGGCAGAACCTGCATGGACGCACAGCGGATCGAAACGCTTCAGGCCGCTTATCTCGATCGGGTGGTGCCGGGATATCGCATCGTTCGCGTGCGCTGGTCGGGCGGCGCGACGCAGGTCATCGAAGCGGGACGAGGCCAGCCGTTGCTTCTGCTTCACGGCGGCTTGGGCGAAGCGACTCAGTGGGCGCCGTTGATGCCATTGCTGGCGCGTCGTTATCGAGTGCTCGCGGTCGATCGGCCGGGCCATGGGCTCGCTGACGCTTTCGACTATCGCGGCGTGAACATGCTCGACATCGCAAGTCGTTTCGCGAACGAAATTCTCGATGCGCTGAGCATTCAATCGGCCGGGGTGCTGGGCAATTCGATGGGCGGTCTGTGGGCAGCGGGCTTCGCACTCGCTCATCCTGAGCGAGTGAACCGACTCGTCATCGTCGGTGCGCCCGCAGGCGTGCAGCGTGCGATGCCGTGGGGACTGCGATTGGGATCGCTTCCCGCGCTTGCCGGACTCATGAAACGAGGCCTGACCCATCCAACTCGTAACAGCGTTCGCGAACTCTGGGCGCAGCGAATCGTGCTGCATGCGGAGCGACTCAGCGACGACTTCCTCGATCTGTGCGCCGCAAGCCAGGTGCGCAACTATCAAAGCTGGATTTATCTGGTCCAGAGTGCAATCGATCTGCGCGGGCTCAAGCCGAACCTGCTGCTCGCCGAGCGCTGGAAACATTTGCAGCCGCCAACGACGCTGATCTGGGGCGAGCAGGACCACTGGGTGAGACCCGAAGCAGGCGAACGCATCGCCGCCGCCCACCCACACATCCGAATGGTCCGAATCCCCAACACCGGCCACGCGCCGTGGTTCGACGACACTCCCGCCGTCGCGCGCGTCGTTGAAGGCGCGCTGAGCTAGAACCAGCCGAGGCTCAAACCAACACGCGCTCGATGCCGCCGGCGTTGGCCTTCTGCACGTATTCGGGCAGCCAGTTCTGGCCGAGCACGTGCCTGGCAATTTCGATGACGATGTAATCGGCGTCCAGGTCGGCGTCGTCGTTGTAACGCTTCAAGCCTTGCATGCACGACGGGCACGACGTGAGGATCTTCACTTCGCCCTTGAAGCCGTCGGCGCGCAGTTTGTCGGCGCCTTTGCGCATTTCGATTTCCTTGCGGAAGCGAACCTGCGTGGCGACGTCGGGGCGCGTGACGGCGAAGGTGCCGGACTCGCCGCAGCAGCGATCGTTCTTTTCGATCTTGCCGTTCACCGCGTCATTCATCAGCGTGTTCACGACCTTGAGCGGGTCGTAGCTCTTCATCGGCGTGTGGCACGGGTCGTGATACATATATCGTACGCCCGTCACCCCTTCGAGCTTCACGCCGCGCTCCATCAGGAACTCGTGAATGTCGATGATGCGGCAGCCGGGGAAGATCTCGTCGAATTTATAACCTTGCAGCTGATCGAAGCAGGTGCCGCAGCTCACCACCACCGTCTTGATGTCGAGATAGTTGAGCGTGTTCGCGACACGATGGAACAGCACGCGATTGTCGGTGATGATCTTCTCGGCCTTGTCGAACTGTCCGGCGCCCCGCTGCGGATAGCCGCAGCACAAGTAGCCCGGCGGCAACACCGTCTGCACGCCGACCTGCCACAGCATCGCCTGGGTCGCGAGGCCCACCTGAGAAAACAAACGTTCCGAACCGCAGCCCGGGAAATAAAACACCGCTTCGGAATCGCTGGTGGTGCGCGCCGGATCGCGAATGATCGGCACGTAGTTGCGATCTTCGATATCCAGCAATGCGCGCGCGGTCTTCTTCGGCAGCCCGCCCGGCATCTTCTTGTTCACGAAGTGAACGACCTGCTCGCGCACCGGCGCCTTGCCGGTCGTCGCAGGCGGACGCGCCGTCTGCGCGGATGCAACGACGCTCAACGCACGATTCGCCATGCGCTGGGCTTTGAAGCCCCACTCCAGCATCGCCGTGCGCGCAATCTTGATCGTCTGCGGATTGGTCGCGTTCAAAAAGAACATCGACGCCGCGGTGCCCGGATTGAAGCGCTTCTTGCCCATGCGACGAAGCAGGTCGCGCATCGCCATCGACACGTCGCCGAAGTCGATGTTCACCGGGCACGGCTTTTCGCACTTGTGACAAACGGTGCAATGGTCGGCCACGTCGGAGAACTCGTCCCAGTGACGCAGCGACACGCCTCGACGCGTCTGCTCTTCGTACAGGAACGCCTCGATCAGCAGCGAGGTCGCGAGAATCTTGTTACGCGGCGAATACAGTAGGTTCGCGCGAGGCACGTGCGTCGCGCACACCGGCTTGCACTTGCCACAGCGCAGGCAGTCCTTGATCGCGTCCGAAATCGAGTTGATGTCGGACTGCTGCATGATGAGCGACTCGTGGCCCATCAAGTTGAAGCTCGGCGTATACGCGTTGCGCAGGTCGCCGCCCGGCATGAGCTTGCCGCGATTGAAGCGGCCGTCCGGATCGACGCGATCTTTGTAGCGACGGAACTCGACCGTCTCGTCGTCGCTCAGGAATTCCAGCTTGGTGATGCCGATGCCATGCTCGCCCGAGATCACGCCGTTCAAGCTGCGCGCGATTTTCATGATCCGCTCGACGGCGCGATTCGCCGTCTGCAGCATCTCGTAATCGTCGGAGTTCACTGGAATGTTGGTGTGCACGTTGCCGTCGCCGGCATGCATGTGCAGAGCCACCCACACGCGCCCGCGCAGCGTGCGCTTGTGAATCTCCTCCACGGCCGTCAGGATCGGCTGGCACGCACCGCCGACAAACAAACGTCGCAAATGCGCACGCACTTCCGACTTCCACGACGTACGCAAGGAACGATCCTGGACCAGATCAAACACCCGCGTGCCCGGCTCGCGTTCCAAACGTCGTTCAAAATCACTCCGCAGCGGCGCAAAGCCGAGCGCGGACAACTGCGGCAGAGCCTCACGCAGCGGCGTATCCAAATGTCCGGCGAGATAACTCCAGCGCGCCAGCGTATCGGCAATCACCTGCTGAGCCTGGATCTGTCGATCGCCCAACAATTCGGCGCGCGACACGCGCTCCAGTTCCGGATCGTCGACTTTGCCTAGCGGCAGCTCGCCGGCGAAGAACTCGCGCAGCTGCGTGATCATCTTGATCTTGTTGTCGAACGACAGCTCGATGTTGATGCGCTCGATGGCGTCGGTGTAATCGCCCATGCGTTCGAGCGGAATCACCACGTCTTCGTTGATCTTGAACGCGTTGGTGTGTTTCGCGATCGCAGCCGTGCGCGAACGGTCCAGCCAGAACTTCTTGCGCGCGTCGGGATTGATGGCAACAAAGCCTTCGCCCGCGCGGCTGTTCGCGATGCGCACGACTTCGGAAGTCGCTCGCCCGACCGCGTCTTCATTGTCGCCGACGATATCGCCGATCAGCACCATCTTTGGCAGCGAGCCGCGCTTGCTCTTGGTCGCATAGCCGACCGCGCGCAAGTAACGTTCGTCGAGATGTTCCAAGCCGGCGAGCTGCACGCCCGACGTACGCGCTTCGTTGTCGAGCAGCGTTTTGATTTCGACGATGGACGGAATCGCGTGCCGCGCGTGACCGAAGAATTCCATGCACACCGTGCGTGTGTGCTTCGGCATGCGATGCAGGATCCAGCGCGCGGACGTGATCACGCCATCGCAACCTTCCTTCTGCACGCCCGGCAAACCGCCGAGGAATTTATCTGTTACGTCTTTGCCCAGGCCGGCCTTACGGAACTTGCGACCTTCGATATCGACGCGAGCGGTACGCAGCACGCGAGCTTTCTGAGGATTGTCGCGGCCGTCCTTCCACACCAGCTCGAACTTCGCGACTTCGACATCGTGAATCTTGCCGCGGTTGTGATCCAGGCGCGTGACTTCGAGCCAGTTGCCGTCCGGATCGACCATCCGCCACCAGATGAGATTGTCGACGGCCGTGCCCCACAGCACTGCTTTCTTGCCGCCGGCGTTCATTGCGACGTTGCCGCCGATGCACGAAGCGTCCGCGGAAGTCGGGTCGACGGCGAACACGAGACCGGCGCGCTCGGCCGCGTCCGAAACGCGGCGTGTCACAACGCCCGCGCCGCTGAAAATCGTTGGAACATTCACTTCGGCTGCATCCGACGTGCTCGAAGGCGCACCGATGCCAGGTAAATTTATATAGGCGATATCACCCAATGTTTCCAACTTTTCCGTGTTGATGACGGCCGACAGCGGCGTGAGCGGAATCGCGCCGCCGGTGTAGCCCGTGCCGCCGCCGCGAGGAATGATCGTGAGGCCGAGCTCGATGCACGCACGCACCAGCGCGGGGATCTCATGTTCGGTATCCGGCGACAGCACCAGGAACGGATATTCGATGCGCCAGTCGGTCGCGTCCGTGACATGCGATACGCGGGCGAACGCATCGAAACGAATATTGTCCGCACGCGTGTGACGTTCCAACAAACGTCGCGCACGCTTGCGCAATTGAACGAACTCATCGAAGTCGCTGGCGAACGACTCCACTGCGCGCCGCGCCGCTTGCAACAGCTCGCCGACTTTGCGATCGCGCTCCGGATCGGACACGTCGCGGCGGCGTTCGATTTCGTTGAGCCGATGATGCAAGGCTTCGATCAGCAGGCGCCGGCGCTTCGGGTTGTCGATCAGGTCGTCCTGCAGATACGGATTTCGTTGCACGACCCAGATGTCGCCGAGCACTTCGTACAGCATGCGCGCCGAGCGGCCAGTGCGGCGCTCACCTCGCAGCTCATCGAGAATGGTCCACGTCGACGCGCCCAACAAACGAATCACGATCTCGCGATCCGAGAACGAGGTGTAGTTGTAGGGGATTTCGCGCAGACGCACGGTCGACCCGATGAAGGTCGCCGGGTTCGGAAGATCCTCGGTTTCGAGCGGTAACAAGAGATTGCGCAAGGGATTGCCCATGGATGGGTGGACGGCGATTGTAGAGGGAACGGTGCGCGCGCAGAAGGATAGATTCCCGATCAGGGCGAATCCTTTATATTCGCCTAACCAAACTGCATAAGCGGCCAAGAATGAACATCCAACTGTCCGCCCTCGAAGCCCGGCTGATCGGCTGCCTGATCGAAAAGGCAATCACCACGCCTGATCAATATCCGCTGTCGCTCAACGCGCTGCTCAACGCCGCCAACCAGAAGAGCAACCGCGATCCGGTGCTCAGCCTCGATGAGCGCACCGTGCAGGAGAGCGTCGAAAACCTGGTGAAAAAGCACCTGGTGCTGGAAAAATCGGGCTTCGGCAGCCGCGTGCAAAAGTATCAACACCGCTTTTGCAACACCGGCTTCGGCTCGCTGGAATTCACGCCGGTGGAAACCGCGATCGTTTGCGAACTGCTGCTGCGAGGCCCGCAGACCCCCGGAGAGCTGCGCACGCGAGTTCCCCGGATGGCGCCGTTACAGGACGGCGGCGAGATCGACACTGCGCTGGAAAACCTCGCGACGCGTCCGGACGGCCCCTTCGTCAAGCAACTGCCCCGCGAGCCCGGCCGCCGCGACTCGCGCTATGCGCATTTGTTCAGCGGCGAGGATCAGACTGATCCTACGATCGAAAGTGGCCAAGGCCCTTTCGATACGGCCGGGAAAAGGCGCGGCTTTTCCCGACCTTCGCTCACAGAGGGTGAGGCGCACGCCCCGGAGCTTGCAGAAACTGAACCCCGACCACAGATTGGCGGCACCGACGCCCGCGAGTCGCTTGCGGCCCGCGTGCAGAGCCTGGAGGAACAAGTGGCCGCTCTGCGGCACCAGCTCGAGGAGCTGCGGGTCAGCATTAAATCCCCGTAATTCTCGGACTTAGAGCCGCACTTCAGAGTGCATCATGCGTCTCATCAGGCACGCTCCCCACGGAACGTCCACATTTGGGAGGAGACTCTTGTGATGGCCAGACCGATGAACCGCAAACCTTTGAACCGTACACGCGTCAGCGTGGCGACCGCCGCGGCCCTGATGGGTATCGCGCTCGCCGGCTGCAATGGCAGCTTTGCCGAAAACAATCCCGTCGAAGCCGCCGCCAAGTCCAGCCCGCCGCCCGCGATTGCGACCGCCTCGCCCCGCTCCACTGCCGCGGCGCTGCCCGATTTCGCCTCGCTGGTCGAACACTATGGCGCCGCCGTCGTGAACGTCACCGTGCTCGGCAAAGCCCAGTCGGTGGCCGATGTGCCGGGCATGTCGCCGAACGATCCGTTCTATGAATTCTTCAAGCGCTTCGGCCAGCAAGGCCCGCATGGCGGCGGCACGCCGCAGCCCTCGCGCGGCGAAGGCTCGGGCTTCATCGTCACGTCCGATGGTTATATTTTGACCAACGCGCACGTGGTCGAGAACGCCGATGAAGTCACCGTGAAAATGACCGACCGCCGCGAATACACCGCGAAGGTCGTTGGCAGCGATGCGGCCACCGACGTCGCCGTGTTGAAGATCGACGCCAAGAACCTGCCGACGGTGAAGCTGGGCGACGCATCCAAGCTGCGCCCCGGCGAATGGGTGATCGCGATCGGCTCGCCGTTCGGCTTCGAGAACAGCGTGACCGCCGGCATCGTCAGCGCCACCTCGCGCCCCATGCCCGGCAGCAACTACACGCCGTTCATTCAAACCGACGTCGCGGTGAACCCGGGCAACTCCGGTGGCCCGCTGTTCAATCTCAACGGCGAAGTGGTCGGCATCAACTCGCAGATCTACAGCCGCAACGGCGGTTACATGGGCCTGTCGTTCGCGATTCCGATCGATGTCGCCAACACCGTGCGCACGCAGCTGGTGTCCACCGGCAGGGTCACTCGCAGCCGCATCGGCGTGTCGATCCAGGACGTGAATGCGCAGCTCGCCGAATCGTTCGGCCTCGACCGTCCGCGCGGCGCGCTGGTCGGCATGGTCGAAGACGACGGTCCGGGCGCGAAGGCCGGCATCAAGGCCGGCGACGTGATCCTGAAAGTCGACGGCACCGAGATCGACCAGTCGGCGCAGCTGCCCGGCATCATCGCCGGCAAGAAGCCCGGCAGCTCGGTCGATATCGAAGTGTGGCGTGACGGCGGCACCAAGCGCCTGACCGCGAAGCCGGTCGAGATCGTCGAGAAAGGCATGAAGGTCGCCAACCGCGACAACGACGATGCCGATGCGACGGCGAAGCTGGGCCTGGCGGTGCGGCCGCTGCAGCAGGAAGAGAAGCGCCAGGCCGAGACCGACGGCGACCTCGTGGTCGAAGATGTCGACGGCCCGGCCGCTGCCGCAGGCGTGCAGCGTGGAGATATCATTCTTGGCGTGAACGGCAAGCCGGTGAAATCGGTGGATGAGCTGCGCACCGCCGCCAAGAAGACCAAGGGCAAGATCGTCGCACTGCTGATCGAACGCGAGGATGCGCAGATTTTCGTCCCGGTCCGGATTGGCTGAAGCGAATGAGGCCCCCGCCGGCGAGCGGTGGCCGCGTGATCCTCGGCACGCGGTTACACCTCTCGCCGGTTTCTGCGCGATTTGGGAGTCGCTGACCTGGAATGAAACTGCTGCTCATCGAAGACGACCTGCAGGCGGCCGAATATCTGGTCAAAGGGCTGCGCGAAAGCGGCTACACCATCGAGCACAGCCCTGACGGTCGCGACGGCCTGGACAAGGCCACGCAACGCAATTACGACGTGATCATTGCCGATCGTCAGCTGCCGCACGTCGACGGCCTGACGATCATCTCGTCCCTGCGCGAGCGCAACGATCACACGCCGGTGCTGATCCTCTCCGCACTCGGCACGGTCGACGATCGCGTGCATGGATTGAAAGTCGGCGGCGACGACTACCTCACCAAACCTTTCGCCTTCGCCGAGCTGCTGGCGCGCATCGATGCGCTGAGCCGGCGCAGCTCCGCCCTCGCTGAGTCCAGCCGCCTCAAAGTGGCGGACCTGGAGCTGGACCTGCTGGCCCGCAAAGTCACGCGCGCCGGGCAGACCATCGACCTGACGACCAAGGAGTTTCAGCTGCTGGAATTCCTGATGCGCCGGCCCGGGCAGGTCGTCACGCGCACCATGCTGCTGGAAGGCGTGTGGAACCTGCACTTCGATCCCCAGACCAACATCACCGACGTGCACATGAGCCGGCTGCGCAACGCCGTCGACAAAGGCTTCGTACGGCCGTTGATTCACACGGTGCGCGGGGCTGGGTACGTGCTGAAGGAATGAGCCGCCGCTAGAATGGCGGCCGCATGACCGATACCGGCAAGCCGAAGTCGCGCCCCAGGACGATGCGCCTGTCCACCTCGCGACTGGCCGCGTTGTTCATTTTCATTTTTGCCGCCGGCGTAACGCTGGTGCTCACCTCGGTTTATTTCCTCACCGCGCGCGTGCTCGACAGCGAAGTCGACGCCGTCATCAATTCCGAGGTCAACAATCTCGTCGACGATTACGCTCGCGGCGGCCTGCTGAACCTCGCGGCCGCCCTGCATCGTCGCGCCGACAGCTGGGGCCGCACCGGCGCCGTCTATTTGCTCGCCGAGAACAACGGCTTTCCGATCGCCGGCAATCTCGCACGCTGGCCGCAATCCCTGAGTCGATATAACGATTGGGTCGAGTTCGAAATCGATGCCAGCGAGGCCGGCGGCATCGTGTCTCACCCCGTACGGGCGCAGATCATTCGTCTGCCCGGCAATCGCTGGCTGCTGGTCGGCACGGACATTCTCGAACGCCGACGACTTGCATCCCGCCTGCGCACGGCGATGTTTTGGGGTGTGGGCACGAGTGTTCTGCTCGCGACCTTGTTCGGCATCAGTTACAGCCGTCGCATTCGCCGTCGCGTGCGCGTGATCGCCGCGACTTGCGACACCATCATGGGCGGCGACCTGTCTCGGCGCCTGCCCGTCGAAGCGGCGCATGACGAATTCGATGCACTCGGCGCGGCAGTCAATCGCATGCTCGAAACCATCGAGCAGCAGACGGATATGTTACGAATGACCTTCGACAGCGCCGCGCACGATCTTCGCGGCCCTTTGTATCGTGCGCGCGTACGCATCGAAGAGTCGTTACAACATGAAGGCCTGAGCGACAGCGCCCGCGAAACCATGGAAGCGACGCTCGACGAGCTCGAACGCGTGCAACGGACTTTGGGCACGTTGTTACAAATCGCACAGACCGACGGTCGCGGCCGCGAGGTGCCCACCGAGGACGTCGATGTCGCAGCGCTCGCTCGCGAGTTGGTCGAGTTGTATCAGCCCGAAGCAGGCAACCGAAACATCACGCTCGATTATCGCGGCGACGTCGCAGCTCACATTCACGGCAACCGCCAGCTGCTCGCCCAAGCCGTCGTCAACCTGCTGGAGAACGCCATCAAGTACGTCCAGCAAGGCGGCAAGATAGAAGCCAGCGTCCGCGCCACCGGCGACTCCGTCACCCTCACCGTCGCCGACAACGGCCCCGGCATCCCCGCCGCCGACCGCCAGCGCATCCTGCAACCCTTCGTGCGCCTCGAACGCGATCGCGAACAAGTCGGCAGCGGCCTCGGCCTGAGTTTGGTCGCCGCAGTCATGCGCTTGCACCGGGCGACGATTGATCTGCTGGATAACACGCCTGGGCTGATCGTGCGGTGTGTGCTGCCCTCGGGCAACGGCAATGCTCAGCGCTTGTCTATCGCCTCCACATAAAACAACTCACAAGCCCCATTGCCCGTATCAGCGCGAGTGAGGGAACTGCGCCAGGTGAAGTTGTTGGGGCCGAGGGCGCTGACGAGTTGGCCGTGCAGGTGCACGATGTTGCCGGGGCGGACGCGTTTGAGCTCGCTTTCTAATGTTCCGCTCGCGGGGATGAGATGCATGTTGGCGGCGCTGAGCAGTGCGACTTTCATGTCGATGGCTTGCGCGTCGGGATAGATCGTGAAGAAGCGAGCGCCCTGGGTAACGCGGAAATGTTCGAGCACGGCGCTGTCGGACATCGGGCCCCAGCCGAGGGCGAAGTCGATGGGCGAGAGGCGAGAGCCTCCGTCGGTGTGATATTTCTCGACCGACAGTACGCGAGCTTCGACATCGAACTCGGCGAGCGGGGTGAGCTCGTAAGCGCCGAACTGGAATGCGGGGCGTTGTACCAGACGTTGCTGGGGTTCGTTCGCCGCCAGCACGCCGGGCGGACGATCAATGGGGCCGCCGGTGAGCAGAAAAAACAGTCCCAGCGCCACCCCGGCCAAGGCCAATATGAGTTTTGCGTGAGTGAACATGCCACGCAGCGTAATGCGGAACCGGAACGGTCCGCAGTGCGCCTGTCACATCGCCGCGCGTCTCAGAGTGCGTCGACCTTGACCCAGATCGACAGCTCGTTGTTGTCCGTGCCGTAACTTCGGCTGAGCACACCGCGGCTGGTGCTGCTGGAAGATTCGGTGACGCCGCCCAACTGCATCCAGGAACCGAGCCGGCCGATGACCTGCGTATTCAGCGATTGCGATTGAATGTTTCCGCCGGCGACGCGCTCGTCCTGCTGCGAGATTTCCAGAACCACTTCATCGCCGCGGATGCGAGGCGTGACCATGAAGCCCCGTTGCAGATTGCGTTGCTCGATGCTGCCGGCGACAAACGGCCGGCGACCGCCGCCGACAGCAACGGCTGTGACGATGGGCACGGAGGTGCCGGTGGCGATGAAAGCTGAGCTGCCGTCCAGTACCTGCACGCTCGACACACTCGAACTATCGGTGCGCAATGTGCCCTCGCCTGCGCGCACAGTCACATCCGCTCGTGGACGATCGGTGCGCACCGTACCGGACACAGAAGCCTGCTCACGCTGAATGTCCTGGGCGGAGCCACGACGCACCGACACCAGCATCTGCCGTTGCTGGCGATCCAACTGCTCGACCGCCGAGCGCAATTGCGCGACGTTGCCGGGGCTCGCGCGCACGAACAGCTTGTAGTCCTGCCCCGTCAGCGCGCCGCCCTTCTCCAGCAGCGGCTGCAGCACCGGAATGATTTCTTCCGCACGCCGATGTTTGAGGTCGATGACAGTGAGCGACTGCGCCCACGCCAGCGTGACCATCAGGCAACTGCTGATGGCCAGCCAGGACCATCGCTGCAAGCAGCGGAACTGCTCGCGGCGGCGTGTACAAAGAAACCTGCGCATCATGTAAGTCCCTGTATCGCGATGATCGAGCAACGAATTCAGGCATTCGCTTAAGTACAAACACCGGCCTGATCGCAACGCGTCTGGCTCAAGGCCATCCTCATTATGCCGAATCAGTGCAGGAGCCTGTCCAAGTCATGTCCATCTACTGCGGCCGCTTCGGATCGGCAGCTTGCCACGATCCTTTCGCTTACATAGCTACGGCTATGTGCACGAAACGATCGTGTCAATCTGCTCGATCGGAAGCGGTCCTCGTAGCGATGGCCATGACTCGCACAGGCTCCTGGGCGGTGTTCAACCGCGTTGCGCGCCTTTGGTTTACGGAAAAGCGATGAATCTGATCCTTGGCATCGTGGTCGTGTTCAGTTGTGTGCTCGGCGGCTTCACCGTCCACGGCGGACACCTCGGGGCGCTGTGGCAGCCGTCGGAGCTGCTGATCATCGGCGGCGCCGCCATCGGCGCGCTGATCATTGCCAATCCGTTCAGCGTCACCAAGAAAGTGGCCGGCGGCATCGGCGGGCTGCTGAAAGGCTCGCCCTACAAGAAGGATCATTACCTCGCGCTGTTCTCGGTCATGTACGAGCTGCTGTCGATCGCGCGCAAGGAAGGCATGATGGGCCTGGAGCGCGTCATCGAAGATCCGGCCAAGAGCGAGCTGTTCAAGAAGCGGCCGCTGATTCTCTCCGATCATCACGTGGTCGAGTTCATCCAGGATTACCTGCGCCTGATCATCAGCGGCGACATGGACCAGCATCAGCTGGAAGCGCTGATGGACCTGGAGATCGAAACGCATCATCACGGCGGCGAAGAGCCGGCGATGGCGCTCAACAAAGTGTCCGACTCGCTGCCGGGCTTCGGCATCGTGGCCGCGGTGCTCGGCATCGTGAACACCATGGGTTCGCTCGGCGGGCCGCCGGAAGAAATCGGTTTGAAAGTCGCCGCCGCTCTAGTCGGCACCTTCCTGGGAATTCTGCTCGCCTACGGCCTGCTCGGTCCGATGAGCAGCGCCATGGAACGCAAAGCTCGCGACGAGACCGCGTTCTACACCGCCATCAAAACCTGCGTGATGGGATTCCTGCAGGGCCACCCGCCGCAGATTGCGATCGAGTTCGGCCGCAAATCGACGCCGGCGGAAATGCGCCCGAGCTTCAAAGATCTCGAAACGCAGCTGCGCGGCAAGAAGTAAGCGCACCGGCGTAGCGACACCATCATGGCCAAGGGCAGGAACGCGGACGGCGAAGTCGTCGCTCCGATCATCATCAAGAAGGTCAAGAAGGGCGGCCATGGTCATCATGGCGGCTCGTGGAAGGTCGCGTTCGCCGACTTCGCGACGGCGATGATGGCGTTCTTCCTGCTGATGTGGCTGATGGGCTCGACCACCGAAGAGCAGAAAGGCGCGATCTCGGAATATTTCAACAATCCTTCCGCGGTCCCGGGCAGCAGCACCGTGCCTGCGCCCAGCTCGATCCAAGGCCCAGGCGGCGCAAGCACCAGCATGATCCAGCTCGGCGGCGGCATGGAACTGCACACCGATGCCGACTCCAAAGACGGCCCGCCGCACCAGGACGGCCAGGTCACCGAAGTGACCGATGACGAAGCCGAGAAGCGCGCCGAAGAGCTCGATCGCGAACGTTTGAATTCACTGCTGCAGGATTTGAAACAAGCCATCGATGCGCGCGAGGCGCTGGCGAAGTTCAAAGATCAGATCCTGCTCGATGTCACGCCCGAAGGGGTGCGCATCCAGATTGTCGATCACGATCGTCGCTCGATGTTTCCGCTCGGCAGCGCGCGCCTGGAGGACTTCAGCGCCAAGATCCTGTTCGAGCTCGCGAGCATCATCAAAACGGTGCCGAACAAGATCAGCGTCAGCGGCCACACGGACATCAAGCCATATCTGGCGAATCATTACAGCAACTGGGAGCTGTCGGCTGATCGCGCCAACGCGGCTCGTCGCGCGCTGGTCGATGGCGGCCTGCCGACGGAAAAAGTCGGCCGGGTGGTCGGGCTCGCATCGAGCGTGCTGCTCGACACCGCCGTGCCGGACAGCCCGATCAATCGACGCATCAGCATCATCGTGATGAACCGCCGCACCGAAGAAGCAATCCTGCACGAGAACGGCTCGCTGCTGAGCGTTCAGCACGGCCCGACCGAGTCGCCGGTCGGCGAACCGGGCGCCACTGAAGCTGCGCCGGTTGCGGCTCAGCCTGTCGCAGCTGAGCCAGTTGCAGCCGAACCGATTGCGGCTGCGCCGGTCGCCTCGATCGCCAGCCCTTGATTACTTGATCAGCGGCCAGAGTTTATCGACCGGCCGCTCCAGCACGCGCGCAGCCACTGGATGCAAATTTGCCGGAGCCAGGCTGCCCTTGCGTGTGGCTTCTCCGAGCCATGTTTCGATCGAACCGCCGGTCTCGACCCAGCGATCCTGCCGTAACAATCCATACAAACCGGCGGCGAGCACATGCATGCCGTCATCGGCCTTGTGCCAGCGATCCGCCGGATTGCGCGCGACGCCGAGCGCTTCACTGATCAGTTGATCCAGCGCCTCGGTGAGATCCTCATCCAAGTAACCATCGAGCGTCGTATAACCCCAGCGCGGATCATGCTCGCGCACGATGCGCATCATCAGCGCGTCCTTCTCCAAAGCCTTGAGCGCAGCGAGCGCGACCTCGCCGTGCATCGGCACGGGCGGATGTAACATTTCGTGCGCAGCGATTCGCACCGTCGTCGGCACGTCGTAATCGGTGGCCTGAAGAAACGTCTGGCCCTGCACCTTGATGCCGTGAGGCTTGGAGAACTGCAGCAGCACGATCTCAATCGTCGGATCGAACGTGCGCCCGGTGAGCTTCTGCTGCCAGCTGATGACATCGAAGCCGCCGAGCGAACGCTGCACGTCGGCGATGCGCGTGTTCAGCTCAGGACCCGCGCGCTCGGCACGAAACGCGGCAAAGCCGGCATCGCGCATGGCGGTGAAGATCGCCTCCAGTCGCGGCGCGTTGGTATCGAACCAGCTCCATTGTTTCTCATCCCAATACTGGCTGGCTTGGTAACCCGGCAGGATGCGTTCGTTGCGAGCCTTGAGCGCACTCAGCACCGTTTCTATCGTGGCGTCGTTGCCGTTCGAGAATAGAACTGAGAGCGTCGGGCCCAGCAGCCCGAAGTCGCCGGTGTTCGCCTCGGTCGACAGCTTTACGATGTCGTCGCGAATCGCTTGCGGCAGGCGGGATCCGAAGGCAGTGGCATCCGCTCCGTAATATCTCGTGTACAGCTCGGCGCCGGAGAGCGGGCCCAGGAATGCGAGCGCATCGAAGCCCTCCGACGCTCGCACCTGCCAGCGAGTTTTGTTTGTTCCACCCGCTTGAGCGAGCGCCCTGGGGCTGAGCGTGTTGGAAGCGGCGGCGAGAGTTGCCAGCGCGCTGGCGATGAATGTGCGTCTTTGCATGGCGTCACTGTAGCGACGCACACCAGTGCGTTCTTGAACGCACTTAACCTCGGAGTCGCAATCGATGCGGAGCGACGCCGGTCAGCGCCAGCACGGCCCGCGTGAGATGCGCTTGATCGGAAAAGCCTGCGTCGGCGGCCAGGCCGGCGAGTGTTCCCGGCCACGTCTGCAGCTTGCGCAACGCTCGCAGCGTGCGTTGCTCCAGCCGATAGCGCTTCGGGCTCACTCCAAACGCTTGCCGAAAGCCACGACTGATCGACTGTGGCGCGAGGCCCATCTGGTCCGCCCAATCTTCGATACTGAAGTCGCGCTGGGACGCAAGCGCGGCGGCGAGCCGATCGGGCCAGTCCGTCAACAGAACATTCATCGGCCGGATTGTTTCTTTGAGCAGCGCCGCGGCGGCTCGCACATCTTTCTCGGCCTCGCGAGCAATGGCGTCGGCGTCTGTCACAACGCCCGTGATCGCATCGAGACCGGCGCTGAGAGGAAGATTGAGCACGAGCGCACCGGCACGCGCGAAGTGATCCTGATGCGCTTCATACGCGCCATGAATGACGACGTTCCCGGCCTGCACTCGAATGCGACCGCGATCGCCGGCTTCGACATAGCCGCCCGCCAGCACCAGGGCCGCATAGCCCTCGATGTGACGATGGCGCGGCATGCGCTCGCTCGCGCTGTGACGAGTCAGGTTTCGCGACATCAGCTCTTGCGCATCCACTCCGGATCGGGAATCTCGTGAAACGCATGCCGCAGGCTCTCGCTCCAGCGCGTGCGGATCATCCTGAAGTACGCGTGGTTCTCATCGATGTTGACGTGACTGTGCACCTTCAGCTCGTCGCGCTTGATCGACAACAGATCCAGCGGCACACCGACCGAAAGATTGGAACGAATCGTCGAATCCATGGAGATCAGCGCGCACTTCGCGCCCTGGGCGAGGCTGGTGCTGCGCGAGATCACGCGATCGAGAATGGGCTTGCCGTACTTGGATTCGCCGATCTGAAAATACGGCGTGTCGGCAGTCGCTTCGATGAAATTGCCAGCGGCGTAGATGCAAAACAGCCGCGGCGGCTCGTTGCCGATCTGGCCGCCGAAAATCAGCGACGCATTGAACTCGATGTGATGTTCCTTGAACGCCTCGGCATCGCGGCGATGAATCTCGCGCAACGCTGCGCCCACTTCGAGCGCTGCTTCGAACATATTCTTTGCGCCCCAGATGCTGGGCGTGGCGGGGTTCTGCGCGTGCTCGTTCAGCACGTTTATCACCGCCTGGGAGATGGCGAGATTGCCGGCCGTGAGCAGCACCATCACCCGCTCGCTCGGCCGCTCGAACACCGTCACCTTGCGAAAGGTGCTGATCTGATCGACACCGGCATTGGTGCGCGAATCGGACAGAAACACCAGCCCGGCATCGAGCAGCATGCCCACGCAATAGGTCATACGAAAAACGCACGCTCGGAAAGGGTGGCAACGATAGCCGATGCCGCCCCGGCCCGGCCAGAGGGGGCTTCTGACTAGCTCGTCTTCGGGCTCATTGCTGTTGTTGAGCCGATGCGCCGACGCTCACTGCGACCTGCATTTCCTCGATGCCGCCGCCC
>CAMLEO010000113.1 GCA_946478975.1 uncultured Steroidobacter sp. | reverse complement strand
CACACGCGCGCGTGGATGCGACGGTCGGTCGCCTGCGCGCGGTGAACCGCGCGCAGGCCGCAGGTAACACGGCAACAGCCGGTTACTTCATGACCAGTCGATGTCTTGGGGGGATTGGGATGTTTGATCGACGAACGTTTGTTTGGGCCGCGGCCACGCTCGCGGCGATGACATTGACGGGCTGCGGCGAACGTCCCGCTCCGGCGCACGATGGCAAGCTTCGCATCGGCATCGTCGCCAAGTCGCTCGGCAATGGCTTCTTCGATGCCGTTCACAAAGGCGCGGACGAAGCCGCGGCATCGCTCAATGCCGAGATCATCTTCACCGGCCCCACGACGCCGACCGCGGAAGGTCAAATAGAGACATTGAACGCGCTGATCGCGCAGCGCGTCGATGCCATCGCGGTTTCCGCGAACGATCCGGATGCGCTGGTGCCGACTTTGCAACGGGCCATGCAGCGCGGCATCAAAGTCATCTCATATGACTCCGCCGTGGCGAAAGCTGGCCGGCAAGCGCATCTCGCGCCCTCCTCCGACGTGTTGATCGGCGAGACGGTCGCGCAACTCGCCGCGGAGCTGGCACCGGAAGGTAAAGGCAAGGTGGCGGTGGTCTCGGCGACGCCGACCTCCACCAATCAAAACTCATGGCTGTCCAAAATGCAGGAGGCGCTGCCCCAGCACCCCGGCCTGGAATTCGTCGGCGTCGTGTACGGCGACGACGTGGCCGACAAGTCATATAGAGAGACGGTGGCGCTGGTGAAGCAGCATCCGGATCTCGCGGTGATTGTTTCTTTGAGCTCGGTCGGCATCGTGGCCGCGGCCAAGGCGATCGAGGATCAAGGCCTCACAGGCAAAGTGAAAGTCACGGGCCTGGGGCTGCCCTCAGAGCTGGTCGGTTACGTGCGCAAAGGTGTCGTGCCGAAGTTCGCGATCTGGAATCCCATCGACCTCGGCTTCGCGACCACGCAAGTCGCGGCTCGTCTGGCTCGCGGTGAGTCGGCCGCTGATGGTCATCCGATCTCGCTCGAACGCGTCGGCAGCGTGACATTCGATGCCCACGGCGTCGGCGCGATGGCGAAGCCGTTCATCTACGATCAAAGCAATGTCGAGCAATTCGCGGCGATTTTCTGATGGCCGCCGCGATTCAACATGACCTGGCTCAGCCCATCCTGACTCTGTCGCAGGTTCGCAAGTCATTCGGCGGCGCGCATGCGCTGCGTGACGCGAACCTCGCGTTGTATCCGGGACAGGTCACAGCGCTGATCGGTGAGAACGGCGCCGGCAAGTCGACGCTGGTGAAAATTCTGTGCGGCGTGCATCAGCCGGACGGCGGCGAGATCGTGCTCGACGGGCGTCCCATTCGCGTCCACGATCCGGAGCACGCGAGACAGCTCGGCATCAACGTCGTCCACCAGGAATGCGTGGTGTTCGACAACCTGTCGGTCGCCGAAAACATCTTCATCAGCGCGCGCCCGAAGCAAGGCCGTTTGATCGCATGGCGTGACATGCGCAAGCGGGCAGCGGAGATCCTGCGTCAGCTGGATGTTTCTTTCGCACCCGACACGCCGGCGAGCCAGCTCAGCGTCGCGCAGAAACATATCGTGCAGATCGCCCGAGCTCTGACGAGCGATGCACGAGTGCTGATTCTCGACGAGCCCACCGCGGCACTCTCACACCGAGAAGCGGACGATCTGTTCCGGATCGCGCGGCGACTCAAAGAGTCGGGCTGCGCGCTGCTGTTCATCAGCCACAAGTTCGAAGAGATCTTTTCGCTTGCCGACCGCTACGTCGTGTTTCGTGACGGCGCATCGGTCGGCGACGGCATGATCCCGCACACGAACACCGAGCACCTGATCCGGTTGATGGTCGGGCGCTCCGTCGAGCAGCTGTTTCCGAAACTGCAGACGACGCTGGGCGAGGAGTTGCTGCGGGTCGAGAATCTGTCGCGAGCGCAGGAGTTCGAGAATGTTTCATTCTCGGTGCGTCGTGGCGAGACGCTTGGCATCTATGGCCTGGTCGGCGCCGGGCGAACGGAGCTGGCGCAATGTTTGTTCGGCCTCACCGCGCCCGATTCCGGATCCGTGCACCTGAATGGCAAAGCGGTGACGATCACCGATCCAGCGGATGCCGTTCGCAACGGCCTGGCGTACGTGCCCGAGGATCGCCAGCAACAGGGCGCGATCCTGCCGTTCTCGATCGCCGCGAATGTTTGTTTGCCAAACCTGGGCTCGCTCGCGCCGCGCGGTTTCTGTAATCGCGAACGTGAGCTGCAGCTCGCGAACCATTGGATCAGTGCGTTGAGCATCAAGGCCACGGGGCCACGACAAAACGTCGGCGACCTGTCCGGCGGCAATCAGCAGAAGGTGGTGATTGCGAAGTGGCTGGCACGAGCGCCGCAAGTGCTGATCCTCGATGAGCCGACCAAAGGCATCGACGTGGGCGCGAAGTCCGCCGTGCACGCCGTGACCAGCGAGTTCGCGCAGCGAGGCAATGCTGTCGTGATGATTTCTTCCGAGCTGCCCGAGATCCTCGGCATGTCCGATCGCGTGCTGGTCATGCGACGAGGCCGGGTGCGCGCGCTGCTCGATCGTAGTGAAGCAACCGCCGAGAACGTAGTACAGGCGGCGACTGACGCGTGATTCGAATGACCCAGAACTCCGCTGCCCGACGCGACCTTGCGCTCGGCTTCATCGTGCTGCTGCTGTTCGGCCTGGTTACAGCGGCGTTTCCGCAGTTCGCGCGGCCGGGAAACTTGAGCGAAGTGCTCGACGACAGCGCGATTCTGATCCTGCTCGCGCTCGGGCAGATGCTGGTGATCCTGACTCGCGGCATCGACTTGTCGATTGCGGCGAACCTCGCGCTCTCCGGAATGCTGGTCGCGCTATTTAATAGGAATCATCCGGACGCGGGCGTGATTCCGGTGCTGTTGATGGCCATCGGCAGCGGTGCACTGCTGGGTCTGCTGAACGGCATGTTGGTGTGGCGACTGAAGCTGCCACCGATCGTCGTGACATTGGGCACGATGTCGGTGTACCGCGGCCTGATCTATTTACTGTCGGGCGGCACGTGGGTGAATGACAATCAGATGTCACCGGGCTTCCTGAGTTTGGTGAGAATGGATCTGGCAGGCCTGACGCTGTTGTCCTGGCTCGCCATCATCGGCACAGCCGGGGCTGCATTCGCCATGCGCTACACCGGACTCGGTCGTGACTTCTATGCTGCCGGCGGCAATGCGGCAGCCGCCACCTACACCGGCCTCGATCCCGGCCGCATGCAATGTTTCGCGTACACGATCTGCGGCGCCATCGCAGGCTTGTGCGGTTATTTGTGGGTCGCGCGATTCGCCGTCGCATACACAGACATCGCGCTCGGTTTCGAGCTGCAGGTGATCGCCGCCTGTTTGATCGGCGGCGTCGCCATCGCTGGCGGCATCGGAACCGTTGCCGGCGTCGTGCTCGGATGTTTGTTCATCGGCGTCATTCGCAACGCGTTGCCACTCATCGGCATCTCGCCGTTCTGGCAAATGGGCATCAACGGCGCGGTGATCGTCGCCGCCGCCGTGCTCAGCGCGCGTCGACGCGAAGATAAACGTTCGATCCTGGAGGCGCCCGCCACATGAACATCCAGATGAACAAACAGGCGCGATTCAGCGGGCTGATGCGCTGGGAGTCAATGCTCGGGCTGGTGCTGGTCCTGGAAGTCGTCCTGTTCGCAACGCTGTCGCCTTATTTCCTGAATGTTTGGACGCTGTCGGACGCAACGTTCAACTTCACCGAGCGCGCCGTAATTGCGTTGCCGCTCGCGCTGTTGATCATCGCAGGTGAGATCGATATTTCCGTCGCCGCCATCATCGCTCTCGCCTCGGTCGCGATGGGCCTCGCCGCCGGCCAAGGCATCGGCACTCCTGGCCTCGTCGCGATCGGCTTGGCCACGGGGCTCGTTGCCGGAATGATCAATGGCGCGCTGGTCACGATCGGACGCGTGCCTTCCATCGTCGCGACCATCGGCACGATGACGTTGTTTCGAGGCTTTGCTTACGCGGTGCTCGGCGATCGCGTGCTCAAGGAATATCCGGGCTCGTTCTCGACCTTCGGCCAGGGTTATGCCGTTGGCGCGCTGTCCATCGAGCTGACCCTGGTGATCGTGCTCGCGATCGTGTTCGGTGTATTTCTGCACCAGACTCGCTGGGGCCGCACGATTTTCGCCCTGGGCGCGAACCCCATCGCGGCGCGATGGTCCGGCGTGCCGGTTGATCGCTATCGATTCATGCTGTTCGCGGTGACAGGCTTGTGCAGCGGCATGGCGGCGGTGTTGTTGACATCGCGCCTCGGCTCGACACGCCCGTCCATCGCGCAAGGTTGGGAGCTGGAGATCATCAGCATGGTCATTCTCGGCGGCGTTTCCGTGTGGGGCGGCAAAGGCACCATTCCGGGCGTGATGCTCGCGGCAGTCGTGCTCGGCCTGGTGAACTTCGGCCTCGGCTTGCTGAACGTCCCGGGCATCGTCATGTCCATCATCGTCGGCGCGCTGCTGATCATGGTGGTGGCGATTCCAGTGATCGCTGAACGTTGGGCCGCCGTGCGGCCTGCTCGACGCGCTTCGTGAATCTATCCGCGTGAATCGTCATGAGTGAGCCGCTCGTCGCGCTGATCGATCTCGGCAAGACCAACGCCAAGCTGTCGGTGATCGAGCCGCACTCGGGAGCCGAGATTCGCGGCAGCCGGCGTGCGAATGCCATCGTTCAGGGAACGTTCGGTCGTGAGCTGGACGTCAAAGCCATCGAGCAGTGGCTACTCGAAGCCCTGCGCGATGCGCCTCATCGGGAACGCATACGCTGCATCGTTCCGGTCGCGCACGGTGCCGCCGCGGTGCTGCTCGATCGCAATCAGCAGATCGTCGCCGCACCGGATTACGAAGATGCCTGCTTCGAGCGCGTCAATGATGAATATCGACAGAGGCGCGATCCGTACGCGAGCACCTATTCGCCTGACTTGCCTCTGGGCCTGAACCTCGGCCGGCAGTTGTTTTATTTGCAGCAGACGCAGCCGGAGCTGTTCGCTCGAGTTGCGCACGTGCTGCTCTATCCGCAGTTCTGGGCATGGCGCCTGAGCGGCGTCATGGCGACCGAGGTGACCTCGCTCGGCTGTCATTCAGATTTGTGGCTGCCGAAACAAATGGAGTTTTCCAAGCTGGCCATCGCACGCGGCTGGCGCGATCTGTTTCCGCCGCGCAAGTTTGCAAACGATCTTCTGGGACGCATCACGCCGGAGATTGCCGCGATCACGGGCCTCGATCCGGAGTGCCAGGTTGCTTGCGGCATTCATGATTCGAACGCGTCGTACCTGAAGTTCCTGATCTCCCGCGATCGCAACGAGCCGTTCACCGTCGTTTCGAGCGGCACGTGGACGGTGGTGATGGCGAATCGCGCCGAGCTCAGCGGCCTGCGTGAAGACCGCGACATGCTCGCGAATGTCGACGCGTTCGGTTCGCCGGTCGCCACGGCCAGGTTCATGGGCGGTCGTGAATATGAAGCGATTGCGGGCGCGGATGCGCGACCGAACATGCCGGCGATGATTAACGTGATCGCCCGGCGCGCGATGGCGTTTCCTGCCTTCGCGAGCGGCGGACCTTTCGCCGGCCGCGAGGGACGCATCGTCGGTGGCGAGGGCTTGTCCGGATCGGAGAAGGCCAGCGTCGCGACGCTGTATGTGACGTTCATGACCGAGCTGTTGATCGAAGCGCTGGGCGCCGGCGGCGACGTGCTGGTCGACGGCCCGCTCGCCACCAATCCTTTCTTCGGCTCGCTGTTGTCCGAGTGCCTTTCGCGTCCCGTTCATCTAAGCGCGGGCGACAGCGGCAACACTCGCGCCGCCTGTTTTCTCGCCGGCTTCAGCGACGCGCCCGTTGCACCGACCAAAGCTGCCTCACCCATCCATATCAAAGAGCTCAGCGCCTATCGCGAGCTTTGGCGTCGAGAGGTCATGCGCTGATCGATTTGTCACGATGCGCTGGCGACGCATCGGTGCGACATGGCGCTCAACCGAGACGCCGCGGATCTTTCTCTGCTCGCACGAGCATCCGATCCAACATGCACTCCGAACGAAGGACTACAGACTTCACTTAAGGACGTGCGGATGAAAACTCAACGGCTCCACGCTCGGTTCAGGTCGGCTGTCTGCGCGTTGTTCATGTCCAGCGCCGTGCTCGCGACTGCGCCGTCCTTCGCATTCCAGGTTTCCAACGGCAAGATCCTCGACGACCAGGGCAATCGCATCACCATCCAGGGCGTCAATTGGTTCGGCGCCGAGACCAGCAATCGCGTCGTACACGGCCTCTGGACCCGCAGCATGACGGACATGCTGGATCAAATGAAATCGCTAGGCTTCAACGCGGTGCGCGTGCCGTTCTGTCCGAACACGCTGCAAGGCGTAACGCCGAATGGCATCGACTTCAGCAAGAACCCGGCGCTGCAGGGCCTGAACAGCCTGCAGATCCTCGACGTGCTCGCGACCGAGCTGCAGAAGCGCAGCATGTATTTCCTGATGGATCATCATCGCCCCGACTGCAATGCCATTTCGGAGCTGTGGTACATCAACGGTTACACCGAAGCGCAATGGCTCACCGACCTGAAGTTCGTCGCGGCTCGCTACAAGGACAACGCGTACTTCCTCGGCATGGATCTGAAGAATGAACCCTACGGACGTGCGCGCTGGGGCAGCGGCGATGCGACGGTAGATTGGAACTCCGCAGCTGAACGAGCTGCAGCGGCAGTGCTGTCGGTTGCACCGAATGCGCTGATCTTTGTTGAAGGTGTCGGCGACGGTTCCGGCTGCACGACGGTGACTCCCGGCATCTGGTGGGGTGGAAACATCGCCAACCAGATGTGCAAGCCGCTGAACATTCCGCCCAACCGGCTGGTGTTGTCACCGCACGTGTACGGGCCGGACGTGTTCGTCCAATCGTATTTCACCGCTGCCAATTTCCCGGCCAACATGCCTGCGGTTTGGGACAGCCACTTCGGCGCCATTCAGACTCAGGGCTACGCAGTCGTGCTCGGCGAGACTGGCGGCAAGTACGGCACCGGCGATGCCCGCGATAAAACATTCCAGGACGCTTTGTTTGCTTACCTGAAGCAGAAAGATCTGCGCGATGTGTTTTATTGGTCATGGAACCCGAACAGCGGCGACACCGGCGGCATCCTGAACGACGACTGGACCACCGTGCGGCAGGACAAAGTGACGCTGCTCCAGAGCTTCTGGGCTGGCGCGCCGAATCCGCCGGCATCGACGACGCCGACCACACCCACGACTCCGACCACCCCGACTACTCCGACGACGCCCACGACCCCGACTACGCCGACGACACCGACCACTCCAACGCCAACGGATCCTGGCGTTGGCAGCGTCATCACGCCGACCCCGACTGTTTCCAACATGAACGGCTCCGGCGGCGGTGGCTCGATGGATCCGCTGCTGATGTTGTTCGTCAGCATCGGCGCGGTCGCCTGGCGCTATCGACGCGTAACGTCTCAATGAGATTTCACGGAAGACTCGGCCCGCAGGATGCGAGCTAGCGCTGCCACGCCCTAGCGCCGACGAAGGAGGCCGCCCCAAGTTGCAACTGCAGATGCAGCAAGGGGCGGCGCTCCATGGCTCAATCCGATTCAAGCGAACGCCGACGCGTTCTGCCGCACCCATTCAGCAAAGCTCTGCGGCTTGCGTCCCAGCACTCGCTCCACCGTATCCGTCACTCCGGCGACGCGCCCCTCGCGAACCGATTGCCACAAACTCACGAGCGCGTTCGCAACCGACTCGGGCATCGCGTGATGCTTCATCATGAGCTCACGCGCCTGTGCATCGGAGATCGCCTGGAACGATAGTTCTCTACCAATGGCCGCACCAATCGCTGCTGTCATCTCCGCATAGGTGAGCGCCTCCGGGCCGGTGATCGGCAGCGACCGGTTTGCATACTCGCCGCATGTCAACGCGGCCACTGCGACGGATGCGATGTCGTCGGGATGAATCATCGCGATTCGGCCTTCGCCCGTCGAAGCGCGTACGACACCATCGCGACGAATCGGCGTTGCCCACGCAAGAGCATTGGTCATGAAACCCGCCGGCTGGACGAAGGTCCACAGAATTCCGCTCGCGCGAATTGCAGCTTCACCTGCCGCGTGCCACGAGCCGAGCTCTGCAGTCGAACTGTCAGGTCGCGCGCCCATCGCGGAGAGTTTGACGATTCGCGTGACACCTGCTGCTTTGGCTGCACTCGCCGCCGTCGCATCACGAACGGCGATGTGCGGCCCGCTGTTGAGCAGAAACATTGCGTAGACGCCTGCGAGCGCTGCCTTTAACGCGCTCTGGTCCGTGAGATCTCCAACGATTACGTCGGCGCGATCGCCGAACAGTGCTCGCGCTTTCGCTTCATTACGAGCCAGCACTCTCGGGCGCACGCCCATTTCGATGAGTTCACGCGCGACCCGCGCACCGATGTTCCCTGTGGCACCGGTAACCAGATACTTCATGGCTGCTCCGAGATAATTGAACGATTGCTCATGTCTTCGGCAGCAGCTTAAGCTTCGACCCACGCTGCGTCAGCTCGCGTTCTGGCCATGGGAATTCGGCCGAAATCACAGCGCGGCAGGGATCGAACTGAACGGTGGCTCACATTATGAAAGCGAAGAAACCTGCACGACGTCGACAGCCGACACAGCAACGCGCCCAGCAAACGGTGGAGGTGATCCTCGATGCCGTTGTCGAAGTCTTGAAGCGCGACGGCGTCAGCGCCGTCAATACCAACCGCATCGCCGAAGTGGCCGGCGTCAGCATCGGCTCCATCTACCAATACTTCCCCGACAAGCAGGCCATCTTCATGGCTCTGCATGCGCGCCATGTCGACCAGATCGGGAGCCTCGTCGAGCGCGCCGTGCTCGAACGCGCCGCCGCTCCGCTGCCGGATCTGGTTCGCGGGCTGGTCGAGGCGATGATCGAAGCTCACACCGAAGACCCGGAGCTGTTCGAGTTGCTCCATAGCGAAGTTCCCCACCGGGCGCACGGCGTGCGCGACTTCGACAGCCGCTTGCGAAGCGTGCTGAAACTGGCGCTGTCGTCTCGGACTCGCGAGCTCGGGTCGTCGCGCGAGATCGAGCGCGTATTGTTTGTTCTCACTCATATGATCGACTCGCTATCGCACGCAGCCGCAATTCAGCGGCCGGCAAAACTGTCGCTCACAGCGGCGAAGGAGGAAGTCGTGCGCGCTGTGCTGGCGTATTTGCGGGCGTGAGGACCCGTGATCACATCCGGATCAACCGATCCTTGATCAAGCTGGCCGCGCCTCGACTCCAGGAGTAGTCGGCGCCCATGCGCAACCCGCTGTCGCCTGTCGCGACGACTGCGCCGGTTCGCGCGTCGCGAATGTGAAATTTAACGACGTACTCCGTGCGGCTGATTCGGCTCACGACGCCGACCAGCGATTGCTCGGCGCCGAGCTTCAGGGCGATGCCGGCGTCGCAGCCATTACATTCACGCAGCGTGTGCGCCTTGGCGGCAGGGGCGTCGACGCTGGTGACATCGATCAGTTTGTAACGCTCGGACTGGGCGAACAGCTGACGGACCGTCGTTGTGACTTTGGCCAATTGCGCTGCGTCGGAAGAAACGGTGCCTGCAGGCGATGCACCGGCACTGAAATCTTCGAGTTCGAAATCGAAGATGGCGAGCGGGATCGGCGCCTGCGCGGCGCTGGCAGCGAGCGTCGCGAGCATTCCGGCACAAAGTGTCGATCTGAGCATGGCAGCGCCTCCTCCCTGTCTCGCCTTGGTGAGCCGAGTTCAGTACACGAGGGCGAGCAGCGCATCGTTTTTTTCTGGATTGAGCGCTAGCGAATTTCTGGATTGCGCCGCGAGCAATGGCGAGGGTCAGTTCTGCTTGGGCCCAAAATTGGGGGTCTGCGAGACTTGCTCCGCGTCGTCCGACTTCTTGCGGTCCTTGTCTTTGCCTTGTTCTGTGTCGTTCTGCTGCTTTTTCTCTTTGGCTTTGTCTTTGTCCTTGGCGATGTCCTTGTCGTGCTTCTCCGCGTCCGGCTCGCCGATGCCCTTCAGATTCTCGCGCACATTGCGCACCGAGATGCTGCCTTCGAGCGAGCGGGCGAACGCGCTGACGAAGGCGTTGTGAAGCACGCTGACGATGGTGGCCAGGATGCTGCTCTTCGGATGCTCGATGGTGCCGGTGAACGGAATGCGCGCCGCGACCTGGTCCTTTTCATCGTTCTTGAGCACGTTGGCAGCAAAATCCACCAGGCCTTCCCAGATTCGTTTGAGCGGATTCTTCTCCGGCTCTTCGCTGCTATAGATGTTCACATTCTGCAGCACCGGCTTGGCGTAGCCCTTGAACTTGCCGTCCGCGGCGGCGAGCTCCAGATACAGCTCGAAATCGCCGGCCTCCGCGTCGGCCTTGATGTACTGGCGCAGCCACGGATTCACCTGCGGCAGCTTCACTTTCTTGACCTGCAAATTCACATCGAACGTCGGCTTGCGCGCGAGCGGATCGACGCTCCCGCTCACCTCGGCATATCCGCCATCGAGCACCTGGGCCGTAGTATGAAAGTCGGCGAATGTTTCCTTGTTCTTGTCCGCAACGTTGGTGATGTTGGTTACCTGGCCTTCGACGTGCGTCGCTTTCATCGCGTCCGCGGTGTGAATGCCGGGCGCGAGGAAAGTAACCGTGCCGTTGTGGACAGTGACGGTATTGAACCGAAATGGAAACATTTCCCCGAAGCGGTCCGCCCAATCCTCGCCTTCGCCGGTCTGCGACTGTTCCTTGTTCTCAGCCTGCACGAAGTTGACGTTGGGGCTTTGAAACACGGCCTCCGAGACCAGCGAGCCTCGCAGCAGGCTGCGCCATTCAACGGACAGATCGATGCGGTCGGCACTGAAGAACGGTACTGGATGCTTGCTGCCGGTCTTGACGATGCGAATGTGATCGATCGCGTACGCGCCTCGCACCAGCGACAGATCGATGTCGTCGACGTGGCCGTCGTACTGCTCCAGCGCCTGCAGCTTGTCGTTCACATAATTGCGGATGACGATCGGCAGCGTGGCGCGTATCGCCACCAGCACCACGATCACTATCGCGACAGCAATCAGCCACTTGTCACGACGCCGCATGGTCGCTCCGCCGGGCTGTGCTGGCTCATGCCGCAGGTCATGTAACTTCTCCTCAACCTCGGCTCCACTTGCCGCTGGGAAGCCGGTTTGTGGACGCAACGCCTGCCGGCAGAGAACTGTTTCGGCCAGAGGAGACTTTGGCCGCGAGATCCCGCAAACTTGCGCGCCTTCATCCTAAGGTTGTGTGAGGTTTTTTCGTGAACGCATCGCGCCTGGCAACGATCGCCTCGATCATTCCTGTGGCTTTGGCTCTGGGCCTGGCCGGCTGCGGTAAGAAAGATTCTTCGGGCGGGTCAGGCGATGCGCCGGCGGCGAAGACGGGACGCGATGCGCCCGTGGTTCGGATCGACGGCTCCAGCACGGTGTTTCCGATCGCTGAAGCGGTGGCCGAGGAGTATCAAACGGAGAAACGCGGCGCAGTTCGAGTGACCGTCGGGCTGTCCGGTACTGGCGGCGGCTTCAAGAAGCTGTGCCGCGGCGATGTGGATATTTCCAATGCGTCCCGCCCGATTCTTTCCGAAGAAATGGAGATGTGCCGAAAGGCGGGCATCAGCTACTACGAGCTGCCGATTGCCTTCGACGCCATCACCGTGGTCGTCAACCCCACTAACGAATGGGTGAAGTCGTTGACAGTCGCCGACCTGAAAAAGATGTGGGAGCCGGACGCGCAAGCCAAGGTCTCGCGTTGGAACCAGGTGCGGCCGGAATGGCCGGACGCGCCGCTGATGTTGTTCGGCCCGGGCGCCGACTCGGGGACGTTCGATTACTTCACCGAAGCAGTCGTCGGCAAAGCCAAATCGAGCCGCGGCGACTTCACCGCGAGCGAAGACGACAACGTGCTCGTGCAAGGCGTGGAGAACAACAAGAACGCGCTCGGCTACTTCGGCTTCGCTTATTACGTCTCTCACAAGGATCGCATGCGTGCCGTACCGATCGAGAAGGAAGGTGGCACTCCGGTTCTGCCCAGCGCTGCCGCCGTCACCGACGGCACGTATCAGCCGCTGTCTCGCCCGCTGTTCATTTACGTGAGCAGCAAGGCCGTCGATCGCCCTGAAGTGCGCCAGTTCGTCGAGTTCTTCATGACCGAAGGCGCGGCGCTCGCGAGCGAAGTCGGCTTCGTGCCGCTGCCGGAGCAGGCGAGCAAGCTGGCCCTGAAACATTTCAACGACGGACGCATGGGCAGCGTGTTCGGCGGCGTGCCCGAGGTCGGCGTCACCATCGACGCGTTGTTGAATCGCGAAGCCAAGCTCTAACGTCATCCTGAAGTTCAGGGAGCCACTGCTTTGTCTTCGACTCGTGTTCGTACCATCACTGCCGGTGTCGAGCTGTCGGCCGCGCTCGATCTGGATCGCGTTGAGAAGGCGCTCGGGTTTCTCGATCGTGCCAAGGCCTCGTTTGCAGCGGCGGGGTACGAGGTCCAGACGATTCGCGTCGCGATCAATCCAGTGATTGCGGCGATGGATGCGTCGTCGCGCGATCGGGCTTTGCGCCGCTTGAAGGAGATCGATGACCTCGTTGCCACGCATGGCGCGATCTTCAACATCGGGCCGATTCTCACAGAGAATCGCAGCGACGACGAGTTGGTGGCGTGGTCGCGTGAGCTCGTGCGCACGACGCGTTCGATCAGCTTCTCAACAGTAATCGCGTCGCCCGACGGCGGCGTGCAGAGAAACGTCGCGGTGACGACGGCGAAGATCATGGTCGCACTGTGTCGCGCCCTGCCGGACGGACTCGCGAATTTTCGGTTCGCGGCGGCGGCGAATATTCCTGCGGGCACGCCGTTCTTCCCGGTCGCGTGGCATCAGGGCAGCGAGTCGGTGGCGATCGGCATGGAAGCGGCGACGGTCGTTGAACGCGCGTTTGATACGTTGAGCGCCGGCGCTGATGCGACGGAACATTTGCGCCTGGCGCTCAATGAAACGTTCGCACCCATCGAGAAGCTGGCGCAGGAGATCGCTCAGCGCGAGCAGCGTCAATATCTCGGCATCGATACGTCGCCCGCGCCGGCGAAGGATCGAAGCATTGCCGCCGCCATCGAGGCGCTCACTCGCACACCGTTCGGCGAGAGCGGAACGTTGGAAGCGTGCTCGGCAATCACCGCCGCGCTGAAGTCGGTATCGGTGCGCACCTGCGGATATTCGGGGCTGATGCTGCCCGTTCTCGAAGATCCTTTGCTCGCTCAGCGCGCCGGCGAGAATCGCTATACCATTCGCGATCTGCTGCTGTTCTCTAGCGTGTGCGGGACAGGGCTGGATGTCGTGCCCATCGCGGGCGACACCTCCGCCGAAACGATTGCCGCCTTGCTGCGAGATGTCGCTGCGTTGTCGGTTCGGCTGCGCAAACCACTCTCGGCGCGTTTGTTTCTAGTGCCGGACAAGCGAGCCGGCGATCTCGCGCGCTTCACCGATCCGCTGCTCACGGACTCGGTCGTGATGAAGGTGAATTAACGCTCGCTCGTCGCCTGGCGCGCGCGTGATTTGGAAACGCGCGCGGCGAGACGCAAGATCAGGATGAACGCCGTCAGCACCGCGACAGGAATGTACGCGGGAATGATCGCCGCGCGTGAGAAGTAGTAGCTGCCGAAGACGAGCCAGATGTAATACGAACCGATCGTATGCAACGCCGACCAGGCGCGCGGGCTGACGAGCTGCGTACTGCTCTCGAACGACGTCAACGCCATCAGTACCGTGAATACATACGCAAGCCCGCCGATGATCCAGGTCGCTGCGTTGGACTCCGCGGAGAGCTCTGTGGGGGCGATGCGACCGAGGGAGAACAGCGCGATCACGTACACGGTCTGCGACAGCGCGAACGCCACCCAGAGGTGACGACGGCTGCGCATCTGCCAGCGGGTCACGGCATTGGGCCAATAGTGCCAGCTCGCGGACGCAGTGAATGCAATGGCGAATAGCACGAACGAGATTCGCGCCGTCATGCGCAGGATGCCGCGCACGCCTTCAGCTGGCGTCGCCGCCGCCATCGCTTCAACAGTGACACCCAGGATCAGGGCAATGGCCACCGCGCCAACGATGGACCACCCTTCCCAGGCATCCGTGGACCTAGTGCCCATACCCTTCCGCCACCCGTACCCGCTGGGCTTCCCTGAGGGTGAAGTCCCTGTTTGTTGTATGCCGTGCATCATACGCGCTAACAATGCCGCGCCGTACTCCCTCGTGTCACTCCGTTGCTGCTCACCGACGCCGGCGGAATAAGTCCAACGCGCGCGGCCGCCGCCCGTAAGCGCGACTCACCGGTACTCACCCGCGACTGGCCGAAGTCCGTAGCGCGCGCCAACCGCTCGCCCGTAAAGTCGCCGCTTGGAGGATGGATGTCCAATTTTTCCGCCAACCGATGGCTGTCCAGGATCTGGTCGAGCACATGGCTGTCCAGAACTTCCCCTTGGTCGGGAACATGGCTGTCCAGAACTGGGTGGCTGTCCAAATCTGGGGCTTGGGCCTGGCTGATCGCCGTCGCTTACCTGGGCATGGCCGCGCCGTCTGCCGCGGTGGCGGACGCGCCGGTGGATGGCGAGAGCGTGATGGCGGTGTGGAAGCCGCAGCAGGTGGATTTCGAGTACCGCGGCTATAGCACCGCGTACTCGTGCCGCGGCCTGGAGGATAAGCTGGAGCTGATCCTGCGCAGTGTTGGTGCACGCGAGGATGTTCAGCTGCGCAGCTATGCGTGTGACGAGCAGATCGGGATTGCGAAGTTTCAGATTTCGCTGCAGTCGCCCGTTGTCGCGTCGGAGGACAACGTGCGGGAGCTGACGACGCACGATACCAAGGGCGAGCTGATCGCCCGGGTCAATGGCGAGAAACTGCCGTCCGCCGCCGACCTGCCCCGCTTCACCGCGGTTTGGAAGACTGTTTCTTTCGCGCGCGATCGGCGCATGCGCCTGGAGCGAGGCGACTGCGAGCTGGTTCAGCAGTTACGGCGTCAGATCCTGACGCGCATGTCGGTGCGCGTGGTCAAGGACAACGTGCGGTGTTCGTCGAGCACGGGAAACATCGGGCCACCGAGATTGACGGTGTCCGCGCTGGTGCCGATGGAAGAAGCAGCGCTCCCGCGCTGAGCGAGGCGCGACTCAGGGAGATTCGATCATCTCGCGAATGCGGCTCGCGAGCGTTTCGAGCGCGAACGGCTTGGTGATCATTTGCATGCCAGGCGCGAGCAGATCGTTGCTGACTGCCGCGTCGTGCGCGTAACCGGTGATGAACAGCACTTTCAAATCGGGCCGCTGCACGCAGGCGGCATCGACGAGCTGACGACCGTTGAAGCCGGGCAGGCCGACATCGGTAATCAACAGATCGATGCGCACATCGGATTGCAGGATCGCGAGCCCGCTCGGACCGTCGACTGCCTGCAACGGCCGATAGCCCAGCTCGCTCAGCAAGTCGACGACCAGTTCGCGCACGACTTGTTCGTCTTCCACCACCAGCACCACTTCCTGGCGCGCATCGGGAATCAACTCCACCGGCTCCGATGCCGGCTCTTGCGATGTTTCATGCTCACCGTGATAACGCGGCAAGTACAGCTTCACCGTCGTGCCGCGATCCACTTCCGATTGAATGCGTGCGTAACCGCCGGACTGTCGCGTGAAGCCGTAGATCATCGACAACCCGAGTCCCGTGCCCTGGCCGATGGGCTTGGTCGTAAAGAATGGATCGAACGCGCGACTCACAACTTCCGGCGTCATCCCGCAGCCGGTGTCGGTCACGCAGATCGCGATGTAATCGCCCGGCTCGACGTCGCGCATCCGCGCTTCCATCGCGTCGCCCAGGTGCGCATTCGATGTTTCTATCGTGAGCTTGCCGCCGTGAGGCATCGCGTCGCGCGCGTTGATGGTGAGATTCAGCAGCGCGCTTTCCAGCTGATTCTGGTCACATCGCGTCAGCCACAGCTCGTCGTCGGCGACGATTTCCAGCCGAATCGCCTCGCCCAACGTTCGACGAAGCAGTTCCTCCATCCCATGCACCAGCCGATGCGCATGTACGGGGCGAGGATCGAGCGCCTGGCGACGTGAGAAAGCGAGCAGTCGATGCGTCAGCGCAGCCGCTCGGTTGGCAGCAGCCATCGCGGCGGACACATAGGCATTCACATCCACCTGCTGCCCACGCGCCAGCTTTCTTTGCATCATGTCGAGCGAGCCGATGATGCCGGTGAGCAGGTTGTTGAAATCGTGCGCGATGCCGCCGGTGAGCTGCCCGACCGCTTCCATCTTTTGCGACTGGCGCAGCGATTCTTCGGCTTCGGTCAAACGTTGTTGATCGCGCACCCGCTCGGTCACGTCCTGCGCGTACAAGAACGCACCGATCAGTTTGCCGCCACGATCCCGCAACGAGGTGTAAGTGATCTCGAAGTGACGTGACAGATCATGCTCATTCGGCGCCGCCGATTCGATCAGCGTGAACTCCTCGCCCGCCAGCGCACGGCTCCAACGACTGCCGGACAGCGCCAGCTGCTCACGATCTACTTTCAACAATTCGAGCAGGTTGTGGCCGATCTGCGGCCGCACGCCGTAGCGCAGCTCCAATGTATCTGCATACGCTTTGTTGAATGCGAGAAAACGATAGTCGACGCCGACGGCGGCGATCAGCGACTTCGCCGAATCCAGCAGGTTGCCCCACAACTGACGTTGTGCGATGGCATCGATCACCCGCTGCTCCAGCGTGGCGTTCAGCTGGCGCAATGCATCTTCGGCGCGTGCTCGCTCAACCGCGTCCCAGGTTCGCTCCGCGGTCTCGCGAGCCAGCGAGGCTTCGTCATCGGTCCAGCGGCGCGGCTCCGTATGATGCACATACAAAACAGCAACCAATCGACCGCCCTTGATCAAAGGCACATCGATCATCGAGCGCAGGCCCGAAGCCCGATAGTTGTCTGCTCGACCCTCGGGTGCGGTCAGCAGATCCAGATCGGTGTCGTCAATTCGCAAAACACGACCGCCGCGCAGCTCACGAATCAACGCGACGCCGAAATCGGCGGCGCGATGCGTGCCTTGCAGGCTGCGCATCTTGCCGGCCGTCCAGTCGCATACAACGGTGGCCGTTTCGCCGGACAGGTCGATCTCCGCATAGCCGACGCGGCTCACGCCGAGCTGCGTTCCTAACATTTCGGCGGCGGTGAGCATGATCTCGGCCGCGTCGGACAGGCTGCGCAGCCGATCGCTCAGCGCCAGCTGAAACGCGAGCTGCCGCTCGGCCCGCACCTTCTTGGTCGTTTCCATGCACAGCACGATCACGCCGCCGACATTGTTCGGGGCGGTGCTGTCGTCGACCGGGCTGAAGCTGTAGGTCCAGTAGATTTCTTCGCGCCGGCCGAAGCGCGGGATCAGCACGAGATGATCTTCCTGCCAGGTCGGAATGCCGCCCGACATCACCCGCTCGATCTGCGGCCCCATGATGGACCAGGTTTCGGACCACAGCTCACGCAGGCGCGCCCCGAGCATTCCCGGATGCCGTTCAGGCCCGAGCGAACGCCGGTAGGCGTCGTTATAGAAACAAATCAGCTCGGGGCCCCAGAAGATGCAGGACGGATGGTGCGTCGTCAGCAGCAGACGCAGGGCCGTGCGCAACGCTTGCGACCAGGAGTCGGGCGGGCCGATGGGGCTGCGCGCCCAATCGTAATTGCGGATGAGCCCGCCCATCTCGCCGCCGCCGCCCAAAAAGTCGGCATTCGGCAATCCCTGCGGCAGGTCGACTATGGATTCTCGGCTCACCGCTAAAGCCTGACCCGTTCCGCCCACGCCGGTCAACGGGGTGGACCGCAATGGACTAATTCTGGAACCGGTATCCCCGAACGTCAGACTTCAAATACCCGGCCGCCGGGGCCACGAAGTGCGTCCCGACGACGAGCACCGGCTGATCCGCCCACTCCGCCAACAACCGCCGCCGGGTCGCCAATGCCTGGGCGTGATCCGAATCGAACCGCGCCAGCAGCTCCGGTCGGGCGATCTGACAAGGATGATGCATCATGTCGCCCGTGATGATCGCCCGCTGGCCCCTCGACTCGATCGCCACACAAACATGCCCGGGCGTATGCCCCGGACTCGGCAGCAATCTCACTTCTTCCGACAGCACATGATCGGGCTCGACCAGGTCGACGAGCCTGGTATCGAACAGCGGCTGCACCGAATCGCCCAGCGCCGCGACCTGCTCGTCATCCTCCTCGTCCCTCGCCCAAAACTCATATTCCTTGCGCGCCATCAAATATCTGGCGCGAGGAAACGTCGGCACCCAGCGGCCCTCATCGAGCATGGTGTTCCAGCCGATGTGATCGATGTGCAGGTGAGTGCACACCACCGTCGTCACATCGTCGCGACTCCAGCCGGCACTCTCCAGCCGCTGCAGAAATCCCGTCTTCAAGCCGATGTTCCTGGTCATCCGCCGCGGCTTGTCGTTGCCGACACAGGTATCGACCAGCAGCTTCAAGCCCGGCGCCTCCACCAGCACCGCTTGCACCGCCATCAACAAGTGCCCTTCGGGCGAAACATATTTCGGCTTCAGCCACGGAATCTCAGCCAGCACTTCCGGCGTCGCGCCTAGGATCAAGCCGCGCTCCGGATCGTGCGGGATCGCCGATTTGAATTCGACCACGCAGGAGATTTTCACGTCACCGACCTGCCAGCTGTTCATGATGCAAACCTCACCTTCATGCCGACATGGTCGATGACCTCGCCGTCGCGAGCAAGCTGTCCGCACAAAGCAGCTACACTCGGCGGATGGACAACCTCACGCATACATTGATCGGCGCCCTGGTCGGTGAAGCCGTCGCTCGTGTTCTGCCTCGCGGCCAGAGCGAGCTGCCTGAGCTGACTCGCCGGAACTCATGCGTCACGCTCGCCGCGGTCGGCAGCAACCTGCCGGACGCCGATCTGCTGTATTCGTTCTTCGGCGGCAAGGTCAATTACCTGCTGCATCATCGCGGACACACGCACACGGTTCTGATCGCGTTGCTGCTCGGAGCCGCCGTGTTTGGTTTGACGCGCTGGTGGCTGAGAAGGCGCAATCTGCAGGCATCGAGCACAGATCTGAGACTGCTCGCCGGAGTGCTGCTGCTCGCCTTCTTGCTGATTCAGTGGCTCATTCGGGGACAATGA
>CAMLEO010000112.1 GCA_946478975.1 uncultured Steroidobacter sp. | reverse complement strand
CTTTCCAGGTACAACGCTTGAGCAAAGCGCATCCGCGGATTGTCGGGTGCCAGCTGCGCGCCTTCGTCCATGACGTGCCGGCCGGCATCGTTTTGATGTTGATGAGCATAGATCGAGGCCAGCCGATAGCGTGTCCACGGATCGTTCGGCTGCAAGCGAATCGCCTCGGTGAGATCGGGGATTGCCGCGTCTTCGTGCGACGATGCGATTGCGGCTTTAGCTCTCGCATCGAGAGCGCTCGCTCGCAGGTTGTCGCGACTCGCGGCCGTCCATTTTTCATCCAGCGGACGCGAGTCGAGCATGCTCAGCGCTTGTGACGAGCCGTCGTGAGCGATGAGCCAGCGCACGTATGTTTCAAACAGCCACGTCGATTGCGGCGCCAGGCGCTGTGCGCTGGCCAACAGCTCGCCAGCCTGAGATGCATATCCAAGTGAATCGAGCGTGGTCGCGACCGGAATCGTCGCTTCGTAGTTTTCTGCACGGAACTCGCTCGCCGCTTGTAGTTCCGCTGACGCGAGCTGGAGTTGTTGTGCGTTCGTGGCTTCACGGCTGCGCTGTTCCCAAACAGAAGCCGCGGCAACCGCTTCTGGCGATGGCTCAGGCGTTGGTGCGGGTACGGCCCGTTTCGTCGGCGATCGTGTGGCGACGGGAGCGGCTTGCCCACGCAGTCCTTCCAGCGCAGATGTATATCGTGTATCGCCGGGATTGTTCGCTGCCAATTGCCGCAGCCCGCGTAATGCCGGCTTGCGGCCGCCCGGCGTGCCGGCGAGCAATTGGAAATATTCGATGCCGACCGGACCTTCGGGCGGACCTTGTGGAAACAAGCGATCCAGCTCGCGGCGGACTTCCCGGCCTTTGCCCAGTTGCGCGAGTCGCTGCACGGCCAGCCATTGCAAACGATCGCGAGTGGCGAGGCGATAGCGCGTGCGCATCGAGCGCGTCGCTGGCGAGTCTTTGAATCGCTGTTCGAGCTGCGACAGTGCTCGCTCGGCGGCGACGAAATCCGACATGCGCAGATTCAGCTCGCCCAATTCCAGCAAAGCGTCCGGCGAGTCCGGGCGAGTCGTGACTAATTTTTCCAGCGCGAGTCGGGCGAGATCGCCACGCTGACGCGCTTCCCACATCCGCGCGCTCTGCATGAGCTCGTCGTTGGCGATCGATGGCTCGGCGGCGTAGGTGAAGCGGCCGAGTAGTAATAAGCATGTGACTGCTAATGCGGCCGATCGCATGCAGGCGTCCAGCGCACGTTCAACACGCCCGCGCGATTGAAGCGGAAGCGCTGTTCCAGCCAGCCGAGCCCGAACAGGCTCAGCACGTCGCTGTAATATCCTCGGTTGTCCTGCAGGGACTCGTCGGCCGCGCGCTTGCGATGAGTCTGCAGCGCCGCCGATAAATGAGCGTTTGCGAGCAGCGGCAACATCGCTGCCGAGAATCCAGGCGAGCCGTCGCCTTTCATTTCCAGCGTCTCGGTATCGACGGATTCGACCGGAGCAGGGCGGTTGGCGACGGTTTCCAACATCGGCCTCAGCGCCGTCGTGATCTGATCGCGCAACGATTCGGAGGCGGGCAGCATGCCGGCCCACAGATACACACGAATCGCGTCGTAGCTGCCGATCGCCTGGGTCTTGCGGTCCGGCAGAAATTCGCCGCTGCTGAATTCGATCCAATCCGACGCGTATCCCCTCGGCGCTGCTGCCAGGATGACGCGCGAGGAGGAGCGGGCGATCTCGTTCCAGATCGCCTCGTGCGTCTGTCGCGCGATGCCCCGAATGATGGACAGCGGCGAATAACTGGGATTGAGCCGCCAGCTGTGCTCATCGCTGAATCCCATCGGGCCCGGCAGCAGCGTCGGGCCGAGTTCCGGAATCGTCACGACTTCGTGCCGCACGATGTTTCCTGCAATTCCGGCGCCGACCTGTCCATACCAGCGCTCGTTCCACAGGCGCGCGGCCTCGCCGAGCGTGTAGGCGATCCATAGGTCGGCGTCGGACGCCGAGTTTGGATCCAGCACTCGCCATTCGTCGTTGTCGGCGCGCCCCCACTGCCAGGCCGGCAAATGTTTCTCCAGGCTGCCGCCGGCGAGATTGTTCTGGGTCCAGCGCAGGATCTGATCGAACGCGGCGCGGTCGTTTGCGACCAGCGCAAAAAACAGCGCATACGACTGTCCTTCCGAGGTAGTGATTTGTCGTGGGGTGCTCGCGTCGATCACGCGGCCGTCAGCGCTTAGATATAACAACTTGAAGCGTTGCCACGCGGGCCACGCTTCGCATCGCACGCCGGCCGCCAGTGCGGAATCGGCCAAGAGCGTCAGGCTGCCTAGCACGAGGGTCACCCATAGTTTCGCAGCCGCGGTCACTGTTTCGAATCGGCGAGGCGCCGTGCCACTCGCCGTTGCAGCCCGCCATAGAGCAGCATCGCGATCAGCACGACCCCACCGAGCGCAACCACCGTGAGCAGGATCACGTGCTGCGACAAGTGAAACCACAATCGCTTTCCCAAGGAGAGCGAACCCACGTAGTAAATAGATTGGCCTTGGTAACTCGCCACCGTATTGTTGCGTACTACAGCCAGATCGCCCCGAATCAGCGGCACCCGGCCGTCGTCTTCCAGGGCTGTGACCAGCGCCCGGCCGGCATCGTCGTCGGTGCCGGCGAGCGCGACCACGGTGCGATTGCCCTTCAGCGGGGATTCGAAACTGACGAATGCGCCGAGGGAGCCGCTGGCGTTCAGATCCACCTGCACGTCCCGATTCGCTTCCTGCGCCTCGGAGGTGGCAATGGGCTGCAGCCCCGACGCCGGCGCCTGCTCACGAAACTTGCGACTGCCGCTGTTGAGGATCAGGCCAGGATCCTTGCCCCAGCTCGCCAGGAGTTCGTTCGCTGCGGTTCCGGTGAGCAGCAGCAGGTCCACGTCGCCGGCCTGCTTCGCCTGCTCGGTGTTCAACAACTGATATGACATCGCGACCGCTCCGGTCTGGCGGCCCATGCGTCCGAGCAGGAAAAACAACTGATCGAGCGATGCGATCTGGGTCGTGTCGGGCAGCACGATGGCGGTCTCGGCCAGGTCCGCGTAACGCGTGAACGGATAGCCCGCGTTAGCAAACAACGCGAGGTTCGGCATCGCCGTGTAATGCGGGAATTTGCTGAAGTCGATGGTCGAGTCGGGGTCGATGGCCTGGCGCGCCTGGTCGAGTGGTACGTGACTGCACGGCCCTTCGCGCTGCGGATCCAGCGAAAAACTAAACTGCAATTGGTTGTTGCTGCCGAGCTGAAACGCCGGTATCAGCACTTCTTCCGCATGCTGAGTCGTCTCGCCTTCGAGCAATGGAACGAGCAACTTGCGCGCGGTGCCGGTTTGATCTTCGGCTCGCAGTCGATAGGAGCGCAGTAACTGTTCGTTGATGCTGACGTTGAGCGCCGAGCTGTCTCGCTCCAGCGGCGCGGTGTAACGATAGCGCAGGTCCATCGGCACGCCGGATTGATTCCAGGCAAACAAGTCCGGCGGCAGCCGCATGTTGATACGTATCGGCGCCGGCGCGATGCCCCTGGTTTGCAGCTGCTGCGGCGAATCGACCAGCTCGCCGAGTCGCACCGGACGTTGGGTTTGCAGCCAGCGCGGAGCGTCGTAAGGCTCGCGCTTCTGATACTTCACGGCGGTGACGGTCGCCGTCGAGCCGCTGAGCACGGGATTGCCGAGCACGACGCCTTCCACGGCTTGCTGAAGCTGCGCTTCGTCCTTGCCTTGAAACACCAGCAATTTCACCGTTGGATCGCCGGGATGGTCGATGATGCTCACAGTCGGCGAGCTCACTTCCGGGAGTTGCAGCTGCGCCGGCCGGGACGCGTTGGTCGCAAACACCAGCGCGTGCTGTGGAGGAATCTGCTCCAACGTCACCGGAAAGCGTGCGCCTCGATAATCGGCAAGCACGCCGAACCAGGAAGCGACGATGCCGGCCGCGCGCACGATGTTTCTAGAGGGCTGCGCCGGCAGCACGATCGGCAATTCGAGCCGGCGATTGTCACGTCGATCGAAGAACGGCGCGGGCAGCAGGGCCAGATCGTTGCGCAGCTCCAGCGGGCGCACCGTCAGCTCCAGTTCGCTGAACTGACTCAGCGTGGTCCACAGCGAGCTGTGGCTGGGATCTTCGCATTCCATGCTGTAGTGACCGATGAGGTCGAAGCGGATCTGGTTGTAATCGGTGAAGTAGCGAGGATCGAGCACGACCTCACGTTCGATCTCGCGGCCGGCCTGTTCCACCGGCAGCGGCAGCGCCGCCAGCACTTGATCGTTGAGGCTGACGCGCAGATGCGAAAGTTGCGGCAGCAACGCGGGCGAGTAGGTGAATCGCAGCCGCAGCTTGGCGGCCATCACTACTTGGTCGCCGCGAATTCCCAAGTTGACGGCGGCGCTGGGTTGAGTGCCGCGTAACTGCATGGCTGGCGCGCCCAGCTGTGCAAATGTGACTCGACTTGGCGTTTCTTCAGCGGCCCGCGCCGTGTGCGCGAGGCCAAGGAGCACGAGGACAATCCGCAGGCTGTGGCAGATACGTGCTAATACTGACTCACTCGACGGCATCCAGCGCACCCAAGGCTCCCGAAGAAATAGGGAGTTGACCTTAGGGGTGCGCGCCCGCGCTGGCTATCCGCAAGACATCTTAGAGCCGCTTTTTTTATTCAACGGTTACAAGTCGAGTGTGCCGCGTGCAATTTCGACCACATCGCCGCTGACGAAGATGCGTCGTTGCGCGTCCACGTGCAGGAACAGGGTCGACGGGCGCGCGACGTATTCACCCTGCGAGATTTCCAATTTGCACGGCAAAGATTGCTCGGTTGCGACCTGCCAGCCGCCGAAGTTCGCCGTTGCCGAGCCCGTGGCCGGGTCTTCGAGAATGGCTGCGCCGTCGGGGAAGAAAAATCGCGCGAGGGTTCGGCCGTTGGCGGGCGGCGCAAAGATATAGGCCATGCTGTGGCCGTCTTCGCTCTTCACCTTGGAGAATTCATCCGGTCGGGGCGCTGCGCGTCGGACGGCGCCTTCGCTGGTGAGTGGGATGATCAATTGTTCTTTGCCAGCTTTGACCCACAGCGGACGCTGGCCGATGTCTTCGATGTTGAGGCCGAGCATGCTGGCCAGCGTGGCGCGGGACGCATCGCATTCGCGCCACGTCGGTGAGTTCGCTTGCAGCGTCCAGCGATCGCCTCGTGCTTCGACGGGAATGATGCCGGCCTTCATTTCCAGCTTCAGCTCGTCGCCACCGAGGCCGAGCGCGCGACAGACGAAAGCAGTGCCTAAGGTTGGGTGCCCGGCGAACGGCATTTCGTAGCTCGGCGTGAAGATGCGAACGTGAGCGTTGGCGGTGCTCGAAGCAGAGATAAACGTCGTTTCAGATAAATTGAACTGACGCGCCAGGGCCTGCATCGCCTTGCTGTCCAGCCCCGCGGCGTTCTCGAACACGCACAGCGGATTGCCGGTCAAGCGGCCGCCTTCAAAGGTGAAGACGTTGACGATGCGGAACTTCAGCGTTGCCATGGGGTGTCTCGCGGGCGATGCGTTGTGTCGCTTGTTTTATAGCTCGCTGAGCTTGCAGTAAATGCACAGTCTGGTGCCGTGAGAGCGGCACAGATGCCCCCAGGTATCCCAGGCGTCGCAGTTAATTCGATAGCGGCGGCAGGCGCTGCTCAATCATGCGCGCGGCGGCGGTGAAATCGACGGCGGCGAGAGTGTCGGCCTCGGTCGTGAGGGCGTGGAGGATTTGTTCCTGGAGGCGGCCGCGTTCGTACGCAACGGCGTACGGAATGTTGTCCCGGAACATGACCATGGAATATCGGGGCACGAAACGTTGCGGATGACGGCGCTCCAGCTCCAGCGACAGCGCCTTGTGGAGATGAAACTTCGGGTCACGCACCGTGTCTCGCATCTCCAGATAATTCTCCAGCGCCATGTCAGCAATGGCATTGGTGTTCGGCCGACGCGACGCTTCGAAGTCTTGAAACGATTGCGACCAATCCGTGCTCCGGAGCAGGAACTCGTCGAGCTCGCGGCAGTCTTCGAAACAACAATTCATGCCCTGGCCATGAAACGGCGTAATCGCGTGCGCGGCGTCGCCGACGAGCAGCATCCGATCCGCGACGGACCATTGCTGGCTGCGAACCGTGCCCATGATGCCGGTCGGGTGCCGCAGAAACTCGGCAGCGAGCTCCGGCATCAGCTGCGGCACTTCGGGAAAGTGACGAGAGAAGAACGCTTCGATGGCGGCCGGCGTCGTGAGTGTCTCGAAACTCTCCGGCCCCGTCATCGCCAGAAACAACGTCATGGTGAACGTGCCATCAATGTTAGGCAGCGCGATCAGCATGAAGCCGCCGCGAGGCCAGATGTGCAGCGCATGTTTGTCGATGCGCGCTTCACCATCAGGCAAGGCCGGAAGCGTCAGCTCTTTATAACCGTGTTCCAGCAACTCCTCGGTGCAAGCGATGTTGAGTTGCTCGACCATCGCCCGGCGCAGCACGGAGCCGGCACCGTCGGTGCCGAACACTCGATGCATGTCACATTCTTCGACCTGTTGCGTGTTTTCATCGCGAAACAGCACGCGATGACGTTTGAAATCCGCGCCGATGGAGGAGCGATGAAACAACACCTCGACTCCGGCGCGTTCGGCCGCATCGAGCAGGATGCAATTCAGGCCCGGGCGCGAGACGGAATAGATGACTTCTTCCGGACGCTGCCCATAGGGCACGAACGTGAGTTTGCCGCTCAAGTCGTGGAGCATGCGTCCGGGCATCGGGATCAACAGCGGCCGCACTTCATCCATCACGCCGGCCAGTTCCAGCGCTCGAATGCCGCGAGCGGCCAGCGCGAGATTGATGGAACGTCCAGCATCGACCGCGATCCGACGCATATCCTGCTGTCGTTCGTACAGCCGCACGCGGTGACCACGACGCGCCATCAGAATCGCCAGCAGCGCCCCGGACAAACCCGCGCCGACGATGGTAACCGTGTTGTCCGCCGTGCGTTTCATTGCAGCGCCTGCTCCAACGCGGCGACGAACTCCCAAACATCCACAAAGGAGTTGTAGAGCGGCACCGGCGCGACGCGGATGATGTCAGGCTCGCGCCAGTCGCAGATCACGCCTCGTTTGGCTAACGCATCGAACGCGGCACGAGCTGCCACCGGCGAGCGATGCAGCCGCAGCGACAGCTGACAGCCACGCATTTCCGGATCCTTGGGCGTGATGATGCTCAGCTGATCGTTAACGCGCGCCTGGAGTAGAGATTCCAAGTAGCCCGTCAGCTGCACCGATTTTGCACGCAGCTGATCCATGCCCGCGGCGTCGAACATCGGCAGCGAGGCGAGCAGGGGAGAGGCGGCGAAGATGGATGGATTCGATAACTGCCAACCTTCCGCCGTCGCAATGGGACGGAACGCGGCGGGCATCTCGAAGCGCGTGGATTTGTCGTGGCCCCACCATCCGGCGAGGCGAGGAACGTCCGGCGAACGGATGTAACGATCGTGCACGAAGCAACCGCCGATCGCGCCGGGGCCGGCATTCAAATATTTGTAGCTGCACCAGACGGCGAAGTCGACGCCCCAATCATGCAGCCGCAATGGAACGTTGCCGATGGCGTGGGCCAGATCGAAGCCGACCATACAACCGTGCTTGCGTGCGCAGCGGGCAATTGCTTCCATATCGAAGCGCTGACCGGTGAGGTATTGCACGCCGCCGAGCATGACAGTTGCGATTCTCGCTCCCTCGCGCTCGATCACTGCGCAGATATCTTCAGTGCGCAGAGTGTCTTCGCCTTCGCGTGGGCCGACTTCGATCAGTGCGGTGTGAGGATCGAAGCCGTGATGCCGGATCTGCGATTCGACCGCGTATTGATCGGACGAGAACGCGCGCTTCTCGATCACGATGGCATTCCGCTCCTGAGTCGGCCGATAGAAGCTCGCCAGCATCAGGTGCAGGTTCACCGTCAGCGAATTCATCGCCACGACTTCAGTGGGCAGCGCGCCGGTGAGCTTCGCCAACGAGCCGGTCAGCTGCTCGTGATACGGCAGCCACGGTCGCGAGGAGGCGAAGTGACCTTCGACGCCGAGCTCGGCCCAATGCTCCAACTCCTCGTTGAAGATGCGAGCGACGCCGCGCGGCTGCAGTCCCAACGAATGGCCGCAGAGATAAATCGAATCGGTGCCGTCTTCACGCGGCGGGATAAAGAAGCTGGCGCGATACGGGGCGAGTTTATCGCCCGCATCTTTTTGTTCGGCTTCGGCGCGCTCGACGGAAATGTTCATGCAGGCGTCAACGGCAACAAAATAGGGCGGCTGGGCGCGGCATCGCTCATGAACGGCGGCACCTGCAGATTGAGCAGGTACGGTCCGTCGGCGACGGCGTTGGGAATGAACGCCATTTCAGTGATGGTCGCATGCGCCCGGGTCGCCAGTGCGCCCGAGGTGCCTCCCTGCGGCACGCCCCAGAAAATTCGATGGGCAGCCAGGCGGCCGCCGTCCTGCGCACGATCGATCGAAGGCAGGTCTACGACCAGCGTTTCGATGTCGTGCTCCACGATCCAGCTCATCGCCTCAGTTGTGAAATAGGGCGGCGGGGGATCGGCGTCGTAGTTTCGTGTGAGCTTCGATTCGTCGTTCGGCGACGTTCTCACGACCAGCGCGTGATAGTCGGCGAGTCGATGCGGCTCAACAGCCAGCTGCAGCGCCTCGCGAGTAATCACTCGATCGCCATCCAACGGCTGCGGCTCGATTGTGATCAACAACGCCGCGCTCAAGTGATGCACGGCCAGGTTGCGAACGCTCATGCGCTCGCGCGTGATGTGGCCGACGCACTCGGTGTGAGTGCCGTTGCAATGTGGGACGAACGTGTGGATCGAACAGTTGCAGCTGCCGCCCTGGCGCACGTCGCCGACGAATGAGCCGGCCGCGAGCGGCTGTTCGCTCGCGGCCGCCGCACCGAAGAATGTCGGCTGGGCGGCGTTGAAGCGCAGTGGAATAGAAATATCGTGCCCCGGGCCATCCTCGGCAATGGCCCACTTCCGCCCGCCGATCTCCAGCGCGAGTGCGAGTTTGCCAAGCTTCGACCGTCGAGCTTCGCTCATCGCATGCGACGCGTTCAGCGCTTGTGCGCGACGGCGCCGCAGGCCTGGCAGGTGCGAAGCTGCAGCGAGTTATAAAAACGATCGAACACCGGCGGCAATTGTTTTTCGATGTCGGTGAGGTGCAGGTATTCGGCATGCAGCGGGTACTGGCAATGCTCGCAGTACCACAGGAATCCATCCTGCTCTTCGGGCCGGCGCTTGCGTTCGATCACCAGGCCGACGGTGTCCGCATAGCGCTGCGGCGAATGGGGCACACGCGGCGGCAGCAGCAGAATCTCGCCTTCGCGGATCGGAATGTCGACACGCGCGCCGTCCTGCATGGTCCGCAGCGTCATGTCGCCTTCCAGCTGATAGAAAAATTCCTCGCCGGGATCTTCGTGATAGTCGCTGCGGGAGTTCGGCCCGCCGACCACCATGATGATGAATTCGGACTCGCGGAACACCAGCCGATTGTTCACCGGCGGCTTGAGGTACTCGCGATTGCGGTCGATCCATTCGCGAAAATTGAAGGCTTTCAGCGCGTTCATACAGTTCTCCGTGGCCGGCAGTATACAGGTTGCGCGGTCGCTTGCGTCCCGGCCCCCGCCGGACCATGCTTGGGATCACCGCGGAGGACACCGCTCATGACGTTCCGTCAATGCATCGCGAGAGCATCGGCCTTGTGGCTGACGCTGCTCGCAGGGATGCCGCTTGCGTTGGCCCAGGAGCCAGGCCAGGAGCCAGCCCAGCAGGCGTCACCGGCGCCCGACGCCGGGCCTGCGACCGTGCAGGCGATCTGGAAACATCAGGAAATCGCGTTCTATTTCCAGAGTTTCACCACGTTCTATTCGTGCACCGGGCTGGAAGGAAAAATCGAGCGCGTGATGCGGGCGCTCGGCGTGCATGCGGACGTGCGAGTGCGCTCGGCCGATTGTCCGTCGTCGGTCGCACGCATGCCGCGAGTGATCATGAAAGTCGCAAGTCCGGTGGAAGCGACGCCGGAAGCTTATGCCGAGCGTGACAAGACCAAGAGCGTGCGCGAGCTGACGGATCGCGTGAAGGGCGGCAAGAGCACCAACCCGGTCGACAGCCTCGACGAATTTCCTGCGCAATGGCGCAAGGTGTCGCTGACACGCGGCCGGCTGGCGCTGGAGCCGGGCGATTGCGAGTTGATCGAGGAATTGCAGCGAAAGGTGCTGCCGAAGCTGGCGGTGCGCGTCACCGACGACGATCTGCAATGCTCGCCGAATCAGCTGACGCTCGGGCAGCCGCGCCTGCAGGTCGAAGCGCTGGTGGAAATGCCCAAGCCGGATGCGAAAAAGCCCAACGAGTCCTGATCACTCCTGGCCGGGCTTGAGATCCGAAGACGAGCACGGAACAAACTTCGGCAGCAGTGTCGGCTGATCGAGCCGCACCGCGCAGAGCTTCTCGCCCCACACACATCCCGTGTCGATGCCGAGCACGCCGTCGGCATCGTAATAACCCAGCGCCGACCAGTGCCCGAACACGATGCGCGTGTCGCGCGAGCGGCGCTCCGGCACTTTGAACCAAGGCAGCAAGTGTTTCGGCGCGTCTTTCACTTCGCCTTTGAACTTCAATTCCAGCGTGCCGTCGGGCCGGCAGAAGCGCAGGCGCGTGAGGCAATTGGTGATGAAGCGCAGCCGCGCCGTGCCACGCAAATCGTCCGACCAGCGATCGGGCTTGTCGCCATACATATTCGCGAACAACTCGCGACACTGCTTTTCATCGCGCAACACTGTTTCCAGCTCTCTCGCACACGCTTGCGCTTGCGCGAGATCCCATTGCGGCGGCAAGCCGGCATGAACCAGCGTGTAGCCGAGCTGCGCATCGTGATGAAGCATCGGCCGATGGCGCAGCCAGTGAAGCAGCTCGTCACGATCCGGTGCACTCAGGATGGCCTGCAGCGTGTCCTTGGATTTGATCGGCTCGTTCGGCGACAGCACGACGGCAAGCAGGTGCAGATCGTGATTGCCGAGCACGCTGACCGCGGCAGAGCCGAGCGCCTTCACTCGACGCAAAACTTCGAGCGAGCGCGGGCCGCGATTGACCAGATCGCCAACGAACCAGAGTGTGTCGCGGGAGGGGGAGAACGCGAGCTCGTCCAGCAGCTGTCCGAGCTCGTCATCGCAGCCTTGAATATCGCCGATGGCGTAGACGGCCATGATGCGGCGGTCCCGATCGGCTAGTGAAGCAGCCCGGGCATGGCCAAGGTGAACGGCGCGATCGGCGCATCGAAGTGCGCGCCGTCGTCGGCCAGCATCTGGTAGCTGCCCTGCATGGCACCGACGGGTGTTTCCAACACTGCGCCGCTGGAATAACGGAAGCCCTGGCCCGGCAGCAGGTACGGCTGTTCGCCGACCACACCTTCGCCGCGCACTTCTTTCACTTTGCCATTCGCGTCGGTGATCACCCAATGACGCGTCAGCAAACGTGCAGGCACCTGGCCTTCGTTGCGAATGGTGATGGTGTAGGAAAAGGCATAGTGCCCTTCGTCAGGCTTGGATTGTTCGCCGACGTAATTCGCGCTCACATCGACGCGAATTTTGTGCAACGGGTCCGCCGACGGTCCGGGCTCGCGCGTCGGCGCATTGCCCGCGCTGCTGCTCGCGACCTGGGTTCGGCTTTTGGGAGGCGTCGTGTCTGTCATATCCGCGTGGCTGGCTGTGGCGAAGCGAATTCTAGCAGTGTCGGTATTGGATCTTGCCCGAAAACACCCCGAAATAAACCATGACCTGAGCAGCTCTCGCGCATCCATGCGCTTCGCTGCATTCGGGCTCCTGCCCATCAACGCCTGATCTGTTCATGGGCACGCGTTATGTCAGTGCAGTCGAACTGCCAGCACGTCGCACGGGGCTGCATGCAGAACCGCGTCTTCGGTGAAATTCAGCAGGATTGCGAGGCCGTGTCGCTCGCGGCTGCCGAGCACGATCAAATCGGCGTTCAGGCGCTGTGCGGTGCGAATGATCTCGCTCTTGATGGCTCCGGTTTCCACCAGCTGCCGGCTTTGCGACAGACCCAGCTGCGCGGCCAGCTCGGTGAGGCGCTGCCGGGCGCGATCCACCAGCTCGCCCTCGATCTGCACCGTCGGCAGCAGCGCTTCGCCCATGGGCTCGACCGGCACGTATTCGACGACGTGTAACAGCGCGATCTGCGAGCCGTAGCAGGCGGCGATGGCCTTGGCGCGTTCGCCGATGACGCGGCTGTCTTCGGAAAGATCGACCACCAGCAGAATGTTTTTATAGTCGGGCATACGCGGTCCCTCCGACGTAAATGGCGAATCTGCGCAGCCATTATAGGCGTAAGGTTCAGGCGCCCGTCAGTCCTCGCTGTCGGAATTTTCGGCAAGGGCTGCGCCTCGTTTTTGCAAACGCGGCCCGAGCTGTGCGGCCAGCGAGGCGAATTGGGAAGGCGAGAGCACTTCCGCTCGCAGCGACGGGTCGACGCCGGCGGCAACGATGTCTTCGGCTTCCAGCAGCGGTTTGAGCGAGTTTCGCAGCGTTTTGCGACGTTGTGAGAATGCGGCGGCGACCACGGCCGAATAGTGCCTGGGCTCGTCGATCGGCAGCGGCGTTGCATGCGGTGTGAGTCGCACGACTGTCGAAATCACTTTCGGCGGCGGCCGGAATGCGCCCGGCCCGATATCGAACAACGGTTCGACCTTCAGCCACGGCGCGAGCATCACCGTCAGTCGCCCGTAATGTTCGGAAGCCGGCGCGGCGGCCACGCGGTCGACCACTTCCTTCTGCAACATGAAGTGCATGTCGAGGATGCGCTCGCGCTGTTCGATCAGATGAAACAACAGCGGCGTGGAGATGTTGTAGGGCAGGTTGCCGACCAGCCGCAGCCGTTCGGTCGCGTTGATCTCGGCGAGCGAGAAGCGCAGCACGTCGGCGGAATGAATGTGCAGCCGCGGATCGTTGTGAGTGACGTCGTGCAGGTGTTTGATCGCATCGCGGTCGATCTCGATCGCGTGCAGCTCATTCAAGCGCGCCAGCAATGGCAGGGTGATCGCACCCAGGCCGGGGCCGATCTCGACCATGCGGTCCTGCGGCTGCGGCGCGATCGCGGCGACGATGCGCCCGATCACGCCGGGGTCATGCAGGAAGTGCTGGCCGAATCGTTTGCGAGGTTGGTGCATGTGTCATTCGCAGCGCCATTTGAATCGCGGCGACGAGGCTGCTTTCGTCGGCTTGACCGGTGCCCGCGAGCGACAACGCCGTGCCGTGATCGACGGACGTGCGCACGATGGGCAGGCCTAATGTGATGTTGACCGCGTCGGCAAAGCCCGCGTATTTGATGACCGGCAGGCCCTGGTCATGAAACATTGCGAGCACCGCGTCGGCTTGTTTGAGCATGTGAGGTGTGAACGCGGTGTCCGCGGGCGCCGGGCCGATCAAGGTCAATCCCTCCCGACGCAAACGTTCCAGCGTCGGCGCAATGACGTCGATTTCTTCGCGGCCCAAATGACCGGACTCGCCGGCGTGGGGATTCAAGCCGCACACCAGAATTCGTGGCGCGGCGAGGTCGAAGCGCGCGCGCAGATCGCGATCCAGAATGCGGATGACCTTGGCCAGCAGCTCGTCGGTGATCGCTGCGCTCACTTGTTGAATCGGCAGATGCGTGGTTGCGAGCGCCACGCGCAGGTCGCTGTTCGCGAGCATCATGACCGGATAGGCGCCGCCGGTGCGTTCAGCGAGATATTCGGTGTGACCGGAGAAGGGCACGCCGGCATCGTTGATGATGCTCTTTTGGACTGGCGCGGTGACCATCGCGTCGAACTCGCCGGACAGGCAGCCGTCGGCTGCGATGTTCAGCAACTCCAAAACATACCTGGCATTGTCTTTATCCAGCACTCCAGCTCGAACCGGCTGGGCTGTTGGAACGTGCAGTACGCGCAGCGTCCCGCGCTGGTGAGCAGCTCGTGTAGACGAGTAGGGAATGAATTGAACGCCGAGCTGTAATTGCCCGGCGCGTTGTTTCAACAGGTCGAGATCGGCAGCGACGATGAGATCGCAGGGCCAGTCGCGCCCGGCGATCGCGAGACACAGATCCGGCCCAATGCCCGCAGGTTCGCCCGATGTGACGATGAGGCGGGGCAGGGGCTCGGTCACATTCGATATTCCACGAACGCTTCGTCGCGCAGGCGGCGCAGCCACAGCTCGGTTTCTTCTTCGGCTTTGGCTTCGCGCAGTTCGGCGAACGCGCGCTGACGCTTCAGATCTTCGGTCGAGTCGTGCTGGCGGCGGCCGAGCAGCTGCACGATGTGCCAGCCGTATTGAGTCTTGAACGGCTGCGAGATCTCGTTTTCTTTCAGCGACGAAATCTGCTTCTCGAACTCGCCGACGAAGGTGCCGGGGCCGGCCCAGCCAAGGTCGCCGCCGTCCGCGGCCGAGCCCGGATCTTGCGATGTGACCGCTGCGATCGCAGCGAAATCTTCCTTGCCTTCGAGCACGCGCGAGCGAATGTTCGCCAGCTTCTGCTGCACGGTCTGATCGTCTTCGAGCTCGTTGGTGCGCAGGAGAATGTGACGGGCATGGACCTGGTCGACGACCGACTGCTGCACGCCGCCGCGCACTTCATTCAAACGGAACAAGTGAAAGCCGCTGGGCGTGCGCACCGGTTCGGAGACCTGGCCCGGCTTCATCTTGGGAATCGTGTCCGCCAGGATGGACGGCAGCTGCGAGCCACGGCGCCAGCCGAGCGAGCCGCCTTCGATGTTGGTGCTGCTGTCCGAATACGTCACCGCGAGCTGCGCGAAGTCTTCGCCCGCCTGCGCCTTGCTGAACACTTCCTTGGCGCGAGCTTCACGCGCTTCGATCTGCTCGGGCGAGGCGCTGACCGGCACGGAAATCAGAATGTGCGAAACGTTGTACTCGGCGTTGCGGTCCGGCGCGTTCTGCTGGCGAGCCATGAATTGCTCCAGCTCGCGCGGCGACACGTTGATGCGGCCGATCACGTCGCGTTGACGCAGCAGCTGCAACGTCATCTGGCGACGGATTTCATCGCGGAAGGTGCGGTAATCGATGCCTTGCTGGGCGAGGGCCTGCGGCAGGTCGGCGAAGCCGATGTTGTTGCGCTTGGCGACGTCGTCGAGCGCGCCGTTCAACATTTCATCGGAGACCTGGATGCCGAGCTTGTTAGCGCGCTGGATCTGGATCTCCTCGACCACGAGGCGCTCCAGGATCTGCTGGCGCAGGACGTTGCGCGGCGGCAGCTCGGTCTTTTGCTGACGCAGTCGGTTCGTGATTTCTTCGGTCTGCTCTTCGAGCTGGCTGTTGAGCACCACGCCGTCGTTGACGATGGCGGCGATCCGGTCGAGCAGCACGCCGTTGCTGGACAGCTCGCGCGTCTGGGCAAAGGCAGTTCCGTAGAGCGCCGCGCCGACCAGCAATGAACCCAGCAGGCAGCCCCGAAAGAATTGGGCGAGCGATTTCATAAGTAATAAATTCTCAGCAATGGCGGGGCTTTAGTAGCCCCGTTCGTCCTCGGGCGCGTCGAAGGAGTATCCCCGAATCGACCGCTCCAGGAAAGTATTCGCCCCCACTCCGACATTCGACAGGCCGTTAAGTTCGAGCTGCAGCAGCACGCTGGTGTCCAGATCGCCGGTGCGGTCGCTCACGTAGCGACGGCCAACCACGCGGAAACGCCAGCAGCAGGAGCGGTACTCGAACCCGGCGAACTGATCGATCACGCCCGAATCGTCGCGGCGGACCATCGTGCCGGGCGGCGCGTTCGGATCCAGCGAGGGGACGATGGCCGCATCTTCGAGCGAGTACACCAGGCGCGCGTACACGCTCCACTGTTGACTGATCGGCCACGCGACCGAGCCATCTACTTGCTCCAGCCGGTCACGGCGGAAGCGATAGCCGACGTTCGCGACTCGGTCATACGCAGGCCGATACTGCAACTGGAGCTGGCCGCGCTCGGAGCGCGTTTCGCCCGGATCCCACTGCAATCCGCCGCTGATGTTCCAATCGCCGTAAGCGCGCACATCGAGTTCGGCGATGATGTCCGAGGTTTCCAGGTCGTCGTTGATCTCGTTCGGCAGCCGCACTCGCGGCGTATCGAAGTAGTAGGCCTGGCCGACCGTCGCAGCGATGAATTGCTCGCCGGTGTTGGCATCCAGCCAGCGCGAAGTGAAGCCGATCGCCACCTGGTTCGCGTCGCCGACCCGGTCGGGGCCGACATAACGATTGGTGCGAAACAGTTGCACCAGGTTCAGGTCGGCGAGCGCGGTGTCGAAGGTCGGCAGGTTGTCCTGATTGCGATAGGGCACGTACAGGTACAAAAAGCGCGGCTCGATCGTGCCCAGCCGCTGCTTGCGCGAGCCGAACTCACGTTCGAACACCATGCCGCCGTCGACGCTGTAGATCGGCAGCGAACGCGTCGGCGTGTCGGTGCGGTCGGGAATGCCGTCGCCGTTCAAGTCGGTCTGATAGTTTTCCAGCTGATAGCGGGTGTAGCGGTAGGCGACCGCGGGCTCGATATAAACGCCGGCGCCTCGCAGCGGCATGCGCACTTCGGGAGTTACGTCGGCGCGCCAGCCGGTGACGAGTCCAGCGACGTTGTGGTCGAAGTAGCCCATCTCCATGTCCGTGGCCCACGTCAGGCCGAATGCCTGATCGGGGAACGCGGCGCGCATCGCCAGCTGCGGCACCACCGTGTAAGGACGCATTTGCGGCGGGATCAGCAGGTTCTGGCCGTTGTACGCGTAGTCGATGGTCTGGAAGTTCTGCGCGTTCAGGATCGCGAGCCAGTTGTCGTCCAGGTAGGTGAGACTGGCGGAGCGGTTCAGATACGTGACGCTGGTGCTTTCCGGGCCCATGCCGAAGTCCTGGAACCACTGATCGTCGCTGACGTTCGCGGCGTCGATGTTCAAGCGCAGCCGCTCGGTGAAATCCGACTGATCGACGAAATGCAGCAGGCTGCGCTCGCCGCCGAACTGGTTGTCGTCCGGCAGATAGGCGACGTCGAGCTGCGCCTTGCCGAAGGAATCCATGTAGCGCAGCTCGGTATCGAGCTTGGCGCCGCGCTTGCTGAAGTACGTCGGCGTCAACGTCGCGTCGTAATTCGGCGCGATGTTCCAATACCAGGGCACCGACAGCGAATAGCCGCTGCGCGTGGAGGAGCCGATGGTCGGAAACAAAAAGCCCGACTTGCGCTCGTTGCCGACCGGGAAGGTGATGAAGGGCAGGTACATCAGCGGCACGCCCTTGAAATCCAGGCGCACGCCGCGGCCGGTGCCGAGCGCCGCATGCTGGTTGATGCTGATGTCCGAGGCGGTCAGCTGCCAGTCCTCGTTGCCGAGCGGGCAGGTCGTGTAATGCACTCGATCCAGCGACAGGTTGCCGTCGGTACTCGCCCGGATACGATCGGCCGAGCCGCGCGCATTACGATCCGTCAGCTCGAATTCGGCGTGCTCGAACTCGGCACCGCCGGCTCGATCGACGTGCGCGCCGGCGCCTCGCACCGTGAGCGCGGAGTCCTTGTATTCGACGCCGTTGTTGACGTCGAAACTCTGGTCCTGCTGGTTGTACGTGGCGTCCCGCGTCTGGATGTTGCGTTCACCTTGCGTGATCGTCACTTCGCCGGTGAGCTTCAATTCACCGTCGCGCGTGCCTTCGATGCCGTCGGCCTCGAACTGAATGTCCTGAGGCAATTCGGCGACAGGCTGGTCCCGGCGCGGGCGCGCAGTGCCGAGCGTGCCTTCACGATTCGGATCGGGGCATTTCGGCGCCTGTTCCGCGGGCGGTTGAGAGGCGGCGGCAAGGCTCGCCGGTTCCTTGGCTGACGCGGTACCCGAGACGGCAGCGGCCGCGAGCACCGCGGCGATGGCGAATCGGATGGGCGCAGTTGTTAGTGGTGTCGCAGTTCGGTGCATCGGGCCGCGATTATAATGAGCGCCGTCCGCTCCACGCTCTCTATTTATCTTTGCCAATGTCACCACGCGACCCCCGGTTGGAACAACTCGAACAGTGGCTGGCCAAGTTGTTTGGCGCCCGCGATTTCGTTGTGACCGTCGCCTCGGCGGACGCGAGCTTCCGTCGATATTTCCGCGTTTCGCGCCAGGGGCGCAGCTGGATTGCAATGGATGCGCCGCCGGACAAGGAGGACATGGGTCCTTACATCCGCGTTTCGGCAATGTTGGTGGATGTAGGCGTGAACGCGCCCAAGGTCCTGGAGCGCGACGAAAGCCTGGGATTCCTGCTGAACACCGACCTCGGCTCGCGTACGTATCTCGCCGACCTGGATGCCGGCGGCGACGCCGAACGGCTCTACAACGACGCCATCGAGGCGTTGGTCGCTATTCAAGCGCGCTCGGGCAGGCACGCGCCCGAGCTGCCGCCGTACGACGACGCGCTGCTGCGTCGGGAGATGGGCCTCTTTCCTGAATGGTTTTGTAATAAGCACCTCGGCCTGAAACTGAACGAGGCAGAGACTGCAGGACTTGCGAGCACGTTCGACGTGCTGGTGGCCGAAGCGTTGCGGCAGCCGAAAGTGTTCGTTCATCGCGACTATCACTCGCGCAACCTGATGGTGACCGACGGCAAGGAGCACGGGCCCAATCCCGGCATTCTCGATTTTCAGGACGCGGTGTTCGGCCCGGTCACCTATGACCTCGTGTCGTTGTTCCGCGATTCGTACGTCCAGTGGCCGATCGAGCGCGTGCACGCGTGGGTGCGGCGTTATCGTGACAGCGCTGCGCGCAGCGGCCTCGATGTCGGTGCGAGCGAAACCGAGTTCCTGCGTTGGTTCGATCTGATGGGCGTGCAGCGTCAGTTGAAGGTGCTCGGTATCTTCGCGCGCTTGTATCACCGCGACGGCAAGTCGGGCTATCTCAAAGATCTGCCGCGCACCTTGAGTTATGTGCGCCAGGTGATCAAGAACTATCCCGACCTTGCATTCCTGACGAGCTTCATCGAGCAGCGCATCGTGCCCGCGATGGCGTCACTCTAAATGGGACCAGGCTAATGCGCGCGATGATTCTTGCTGCCGGGCGCGGCGAACGCATGCGTCCGCTCACGGACCAGACGCCCAAGCCGCTGCTGCCCATCGGCGGCAAGCCGATGATTCAATATCACATCGAATCGCTCGCAGCCGCCGGTATGCGCGAGATCGTCGTGAATCTCGCGTGGCTGGGTGCGCAGATCCGCGAGTCGATCGGCGATGGCTCGCGCTTCGGCGTGCGCATTCATTACAGCGACGAAGGTGAT
>CAMLEO010000111.1 GCA_946478975.1 uncultured Steroidobacter sp. | reverse complement strand
CCCGTCGCGCGACGACCAGATCCTCAGTGATTCCTGGGAAGTAGTTACCTGCAATGGACAGCACGCGGCCGGCGCGGAGGTCGTCTTCGATCAGGAAACGCGGCAGGTGGCCCCAGGCCATGCCTTGCACGATCAGTTCGCGTTTCATCGAGTGGTCGGCGACGCTGCATTGATGTGCGCCTTCGACGATGAAGTGACTTTCGCTCGCACGGCGCGCGGTGTCGCGGATGACGCATTGAGCGAGATCGCGCATCTGGCCTGGAGAAATATCGTTCGTCACCGGAAACGGCAGGAAATCCGGCGCGACCACGGGGATCAGTGAGACTGCGCCGAGGTCGATCCATTCCAGGCGTTCGTCCGTTTTATCGATCCGATGCACGATCAGGTCGGCCTCGTCGTCGAACAAACGTTCCCACGGCCCGGTCACCGCTTCGAAGTGCAGGTGCAGGCGTGTTTGACGGATGCGCGTGAAGAACGCAATGAGCACGCTCTACACGACCGGGCGTGGGCACAGATCTCCCAACACGACGCGCAGCTGTGTTTCTTCACCGAGCGCCAGTTGCCTCGCATGAGTGGTGAGCTGGTCCGCTTCTTTCAGCAGCGCCTGAATGCGCCGATGAAGCGAGCGGCCCGCTTCGGTGGGTTGCACGCGATAGCCGCTGCGATCGAGCAGCGTGAGGCCGAGCTGCTGCTCCAGTTTGGCCACGGACGCGAAGACCGCGGGATGTGAACGATGCAGGCGGGCAGCGGCGGCCTGAAAACCGCCGGCCTGGACGACGGCATCGATACACTGCAGCTCGCTGAGGGTGAAGGAGGTCATTGTCAGGACCGCTTACAGAGACTGTCCAAACTAAATAATATCCGCGAACAAAGTCTCTGCCTACGATGGCTGCCACTCGAACCCGAGTGGCTTCAAGGAGACGCCAATGACTTCCCCCGAACTCTCGTTCTTCACCACCGGCGATGGTGTGCGCATCGCATATCGCATCGACGGCGCGGCCGGGCGGCCGGTGCTGGTACTTGCGAATTCGATCGGCACGACGCTGCAAATGTGGGACGGACAGATCGCGGCGTTGAGCGAGCGTTATCGAGTCGTGCGCTATGACATGCGTGGCCACGGCGCGTCTGGTGTGCCGGCCGGCGCCTATTCACTCGACCGTCTCGGACGCGATGTGCTGGAACTGATGGACGAGCTGCGGATCGAGCGAGCTCATTTCCTGGGGCTGTCGCTCGGCGGTTTTGTCGGCCAGTGGTTGGGCATTCACGCACCCGAGCGCATCGATCGCCTCATCCTCGCCAACACCGCGTCGTATCTCGGTCCGGCAAAGCAGTGGGACGCGGCGATCCGCGCCGTCGAACAGGCGCCGGACATGAGCGATACGGCGGCAATGTTTCTTCGCAATTGGTTCCCGAGCGACCTGCTCGAACGCCAGGCGCCGGTGGTGGAACAGTTTCGCTCCATGCTGCTTGCGACCGATCGGCAGGGCATTGCCGGATCGTGGGCCGCCGTGCGCGATGCCGACCTTCGGCGCACGATCGCGCTGATCGTGAGTCCCACGCTCGTGATCGCAGGTCGGGACGACACCGTCACGGCGGCAAGCCACAGCGAAGCGATGGCGGCGGCCATTCCTGGCGCGAAGCTCACGATCCTGCCGGCGGTTCACTTATCAAACATCGAACGGCCGGCGGAGTTCTTACGCGTCGTGGCACATTTCTTGGCAGGCGAGGTCGGCGCGAGCTGCGAGCAAACAACTATTGTGCTGTGACCGCGACGAGATTAGGTTCGACAGCCCCGTACCGTCCAGGAAGGAGTGAGCGACCATGACGGCTCGTCCGCAGCAGCAGCCTGTTCCCGAAGGTCCGCAGTTGTTTCTTAGGATCCGGCATCCGACGCTGGATCCGCGCGAGATCACCCAAGCGCTGGCAATCGAACCGCTGCAAACCATTCCCTGCGGTTCCAGCGAGTCCTATTGGATCGCGGAGCTGCCGACAGCCTCCATGCACGAGCTGGTGGAAAAGTACCGCGGCGGCATGCGGAACCTTTCGATGGTCCAGATGAGCAAGGAAGATCTGCTGGCCTTGGGCGGCGGCACCGAATGGGACACTCGCATCCTGCTGCAATTGAGGGCGTTGCGTGCCGAGCAGCCGCGCAAGTTTCTTCAGCAGGTGATCCGTGCCGGCGGTTCGGTGGCGCTGCTCATCGACCGCGGCGAGCAGCGGTCGCCTTTCATCATCAAGCGGGCGATGGCCACGCTGGCCGAGCTCGGCATCGAGCTGGAGGTCGACTGACCTTCGAGCGTCGGGCTCACCAGCAATTCTTCGGATAATCCAGCTCGGCGTTCAGGCCGCTGTCCCATTCGAGCTCGCCCCAGGCGTCGAGCTCGAATTCCAAGGTGTAGATCGCGCAGGTCGGCATGTTGTCGACCTCGCGCTCGGCGGAGATGCGGTCGGCAAATTCGGTGAGCCCGGGGTTGTGGCCGACGATCATCAGGTGCGCATCGCTGCCGCCGAGCTCGCGAATGACTTCGCGAATCACTTTGGGAGCTGCGAGATACAGGCGCTCGTCCTGCACCAGCCTGGCTGGCGCCAGGTGCAGCTCTTTGGCGAAAATGTTTGCTGTGGCCAGTGCGCGAACGGCGGGGCTGGTGATGATCCGATCCGGCTTGAGCTTGCGGTCGCGCAGCCGATGCGCCATTTCCGGGGCGTCTTTCTTGCCTCGCGGCTCCAGCTCGCGAGCCCAGTCATCTTGTCCGGAGTGTTGAGCTTCGGTCTTGGCGTGGCGGAGCAGGGTGAGGCGCTTCATGCCGCGAGTGTACGCGTTCAGTCGTCGCTGCGGATCTCGACAATTCCTTCGTTGACGCGTGTTTCGTAAGTGCGTACCGGTTCGTATGCGGGCGGCGTCAGCGCGGCGCCGGTGCGCAGGCAGAAGCGGGCGCCGTGGCGAGGACAAATGACGACGTCACCTTCGATGGCGCCGCCGGCGAGCTCGCCGCCGTCATGAGTGCAAAGGTCGTCGATCGCGTAAAACGTACCATGGATGTTGAACACCGCGATCAGCTGCGCATCGAGCTCGATCTGCGCGTAGTCGCCGTCCGCGATGGACGCAGCCGGCGCGACGGGATGCCAGGCCATGCTTACATCATTCCCGTCTGCAGGCGTGCCGCTTCCGACATCATGCTTTGATTCCAGGGCGGATCGAACACCAGCTCGACATCGGCGCGCTTCACGGTCGGCACCATTTCGACTTTGTCTTTTACGTCCTGCACCAGCACTTCACCCATGCCGCAGCCGGGCGCGGTGAGCGTCATCTTGATGTCGGCGATCCGGTCGCCTTCGGGCGTGCGATTGATTTCGCAGGTGTACACCAGGCCGAGCTCGACGATGTTGATGGGGATTTCCGGGTCGTAGCAGGTGCGCATCTGGTCCCACACCAGCTGCTTCACATCTTCGTCCGTCGCGTTCGGCGGCAGTTCGGGGCCGACGACGACTTCTTTGCCGAGCGCGTCCGCATCTTTGCCGGCAAGCCGGAACAGGTTGCCTTCGAAATAAACAGTGAAGCTGCCGCCGAGCGCCTGGGTGATGAATCCCGTCTTGCCCTCGCGCAGGGTCACCGGGATGCCGGCGGGAACCATGATGGCTTCGACGTCGCGCCGTAAGGTTACGGGTTCGTTGTCGTGGCTGTGCACAGAATTACTCGGTAGAGACAGGTTCAGCGGCGCGATCCAGCGCCGCGTTCAACGTATGCCAACACAAGCTCGCGCATTTCACGCGAGCGGGAAATTCACGCACTCCAGAGAGTGCCGCAAGCTTGCCGAGCTTGGCGGTGTCGACGGCCGCGTCGTGCTGAGTCAGCAGCGCGTGCACGTCATCGAACAATTCTTTCACTTCGGACTTCGACTTGCCCTTCACGGCTTCGGTCAGCAGCGAGGCGGAGGCAACGGAAATCGCGCAGCCGCTGCCTTCGAATTTCACATCGGTGATGTGCTCGCCTTTGAGATTGGCGTACATCGTGAGCCGGTCGCCGCACAGCGGATTGTGACCGTCGGCGTGCGTGTCCGCCGGATCGAGCTTGCCGAAGTTCCGCGGATGGCGATTGTGATCGACGATGACGTCGCGATAGAGATCTTTCAGGTCCATTACCCGAGCACCTTCCGCGCCTGTTCGAGCGCCGCGACCAGGCGGTCGATCTCCTCGAACGTATTGTAGAACGCCATCGAAGCACGCGCGGTCGCCGGGATCTTGTAGAAGTCCATCACCGGCATGGCGCAATGATGGCCGGTGCGGATCGCGACGCCTTCGGTATCCAGAATGGTGCCGATGTCGTGCGGATGAATGCCGTCGAACGTAAACGACACCACGGCTGCTTTGTTTGCAGCGGTGCCGACGATGCGCAGCCCGGGCAGGGCGCTGAGCCGCTCGGTCGCATACGTCAGCAACTCGTGCTCGTAAGCGGCGATGCGAGCCATGCCGATCTTTTCCAGATATTCGATCGCCGCGCCCAGCCCGATTGCGCCGCTGATGTGCGGCGTGCCGGCTTCGAATTTCCACGGCAGCTGGTTGTACGTCGTCTTCTCGAACGTCACCGACAGGATCATGTCGCCGCCGCCTTGCCATGGCGGCATTCTCTCCAGCAGCTGTTGCTTGCCATACAGAATGCCCATGCCGGTCGGGCCGAGCATCTTGTGACTGGAGAAGCAGTAGAAGTCGCAGCCGAGCGCCTGCACGTCGACGACGGCATGCGGAATCGCCTGCGCGCCATCGAGCAGCACCGGCACGCCGTGCTGTTTGGCGACGGCAATGAATTTCTCCACTGGCACGATCGTGCCGAGCGCGTTGGAAACATGCGCCAGCGCCAGCAGCCGGGTGCGCGGGCCGATGAGCTTTTCGAACTCGATGAAATCGACCTCACCGCTGGCCGTGATCGGAATCACTTTCAGCACCGCGCCGGTCTGTTCGCGCAGCATCTGCCAGGGAACGATGTTCGCGTGATGTTCGAGGCCGGAGATCAGGATCTCATCACCCGGCGTGAGCATCGGCCGCAGGAAACTTTGCGCGACCAGGTTCACCGACTCGGTGGTGCCGCGGGTGTAAATGATTTCTTTGGAGCTGTGCGCATTGATGAAACGTCGCACCGTCTCGCGTGCGCCTTCGTAAGCATCGGTCGCACGCTGGCTCAATGTATGGACGCCACGATGCACGTTGGCGTGATCATGCTCGTAATAACGGCTGATCGCATCGATCACCGCCTGCGGCCGCTGGCTCGACGCGGCGTTGTCCAGATACACCAGCGGTTTGCCGTTGACATTCTGGTGCAGGATCGGGAAGTCGCGGCGGATGGCGGCAACGTCGAAATCGGACGAACGGCGAACAGCTGCGTTCATGCCTTGGCCTCGTAAGCGTGCGTGAAACGCTCATTGATCTGCTTTTCCAGCACGGTGCGCAGCGGAGCCACGTCGATGGTCGACAGAATGGATTCGGCGAATGCGCGAATCAACGCGGCGCGGGCTTCGTCTTCGGACAAGCCACGCGAGCGCAGGTAGAACAGTGCGGTTGTATCGAGCTGACCGGTGGTCGCCCCGTGACTGCACTTCACGTCGTTGGCGTAGATCTCCAACTCGGGCTTGGTGTCGATCTCCGCCGTCGGCGAGAGCAGCAGGTTGCGGCTCGACTGACGCGAATCGATCTTCTGCGCATCCGGTCGCACGATGATCTTGCCGTTGAACACGCCGCGTCCGCGTCCGCCGGCGATGCCACGGTAGTCTTCTTCGCTGGTCGTATTCGGCGCGAGGTGATCGATACGCGTGTGCGCATCGAGATGCTGCGTGCCCATCGGGGTGAACAAGCCATAGAACCCGGCGTGCGCACCGCGGCCTTCGAGCAGCGTCGTGATATCGCTTCGGCCGAGGCTCGCGCCCAGCGCGATGTCGTGAATCAAATATCGGCTGTCGTTTGCCAGCTTCGCCTGCACGTGCGCGATGTGAAATGCGCGCGTCGACTCCTGCTGTACGCGGAAGTGACGAATCGCTCCGCCAGCGGCGACATCGATGCGCGTCACGGCGTTTGTGAAATATTCAGCGTCGTTGGCGCCGAGATAATGTTCGATGACCGTGCCGCGACTGTTGCGGCCGGCGCGAATCATCACTCGCGGATGACTCATGCGCTGGGCGGCAGCGGACGTGCAGTGATGCACGATGTACAATGGCTCGTCCAGAACTGCGTTGTCGGCGAGATGCACGACCACGCCGTCTTCGAAGAACGCGAGGTTCAGCTGTTCGAGCGTCGAGCCATCGGTGTGGCCGCGATCGCGCAGATAAGTTGCGACTTCGGCGGGCTCACGTTGCAGCCACTGATTCAATGTCAGCAACGTGACGCCGGGCGGCTGCGCGTGTTGCGACGACAGCGTCGGCATCCAGTGGCCATTCACGAACACGATGCGCGTGCCGGTGTGAGGCAGCCATTCGGGTTGTTTGGCATCGAGTGCGGTCGGTTCCGCCAGGCTGAAAGCGCGTGTTTCCAAGCGGCGCAGGTTGGTGTACTTCCAATTTTCCTGCCGCTGCGTCGGAAAGCCTGCGGACAAAAATTGATCGAGCGCCGCCCGTCGCAGAGCGATCAGCGGGTCGTTGCCCCCGTTGTCGACATGCCAGCGCGCATCGAACGCTGTTCGATAGCGCTCCACCGGCGAGGCAGTGCTCTTTGCGCCGACTGCACTCACGCCGCGGCCTCCTGCTTCACCCAGTCGTAGCCGCGCTTTTCCAGTTCCAGCGCCAGAGACTTGTCGCCGCTCTTGATGATCTTGCCGCCGGAGAGCACGTGCACGCGATCCGGCTCGATGTAATCGAGCAGGCGCTGATAGTGCGTGACCATGACGATCGCACGATCTGGACGGCGCAGGCTGTTCACGCCGTTCGCGACCACGCGCAACGCGTCGATGTCCAGGCCCGAGTCGGTTTCATCCAGCAGCGCCAGCGCGGGCTCCAGCACCGCCATCTGCAGAATCTCGTTACGTTTCTTTTCGCCGCCCGAGAAGCCTTCGTTGACGCCGCGATTCAAGAAGCTCTCGTCCATTTGCATCAGCTTCATTTTCTCGCGCACCAGCGTGAGGAACTCGAACGCATCCATCTCGGGCTGGCCGTGATGTTTGCGAATGGCGTTGAGACCGGCCTTGAGCAGGTACACGTTGTTCACGCCCGGGATTTCCACCGGGTATTGGAACGCCAGGAACACGCCTTCGCGCGCGCGTTCTTCGGGAGACAGCGCCAGCAGGTCCTTGCCTTTATAGGTGACGCTGCCGCCGGTGACGGTGTAGCCCTCGCGACCGGCGAGGACTTGCGCGAGCGTGCTCTTGCCCGAGCCGTTCGGGCCCATGATGGCGTGCACTTCGCCGGCGCCGACTTCGAGGTCGAGGCCGTGCAGCACCTGCTTTTCGCCCGCGAGTGCGTGAAGGTTCTTGATGCTCAGCATGTAACGGATCTCTTGATTCTCAGCCGACGCTGCCTTCGAGGCTGACGGCGAGCAGGTTTTGTGCTTCGACGGCGAATTCCATCGGCAGCTCTTTGAAGACGGCCTTGCAAAAGCCGTTGACGATCATGTTCACGGCGTCTTCTTCGGAGATGCCGCGGCTCAGGCAATAGAACAGCTGATCGTCGCCGATCTTCGACGTCGTCGCTTCGTGCTCGACGCTCGCGCTCGGGTTGCGCACTTCCATATAAGGGAAGGTGTGCGCGCCGCACTGGTCGCCCATCAGCAGCGAGTCGCACTGAGTGAAGTTGCGAGCGTTGGTCGCGCTCGGCAGCACTTTCACCAGGCCGCGATACGCGTTCTGGCCGTGGCCGGCGGAGATGCCTTTGCTCACGATCGTGCTGCGCGTGTTCTTGCCGATGTGAATCATCTTGGTGCCGGTGTCGGCCTGCTGATAATTGTTGGCCACGGCCACCGAATAAAACTCGCCGACCGAGTTGTCGCCGGTGAGGATGCAGCTGGGATATTTCCAGGTGATCGCCGAGCCGGTTTCCACCTGCGTCCAGCTGATCTTCGAGTTCGCACCACGGCATTCGCCGCGCTTGGTGACGAAGTTATAAATACCGCCGCGACCGTTTTCGTCGCCCGGGTACCAGTTCTGCACCGTCGAATATTTGATCTGCGCACCTTCCAGCGCGATCAGCTCGACGACCGCCGCGTGCAGCTGATTTTCATCGCGCATCGGCGCCGTGCAGCCTTCGAGATAACTCACGTGCGAGCCTTCCTCGGCGACGATGAGCGTGCGTTCGAACTGTCCCGTCTTCGCCGCGTTGATGCGGAAGTACGTTGACAGCTCCATCGGGCAGCGCACGCCCTTGGGCACGAACACGAACGAGCCGTCGGAGAACACGGCGGAGTTCAAAGTCGCGAAGTAATTGTCCGTGTAGGGCACGACGCTGCCGAGATACTTCTCGACCAGCTCGGGATGTTTCTGCACGGCTTCGGAGAAGGAGCAGAAGATCACGCCGGCCTTGCTCAAGCGCTCTTTGAAGGTGGTCGCCACCGACACGCTGTCGAACACGGCATCGACGGCAACGCCGGCCAGGCGCGCGCGTTCGTGCAGCGGGATGCCCAGCTTGTCGTAGGTTTCCAGCAGCTTCGGATCCACCTCATCGAGGCTCTTGGGCGCATCCGCCTTAGGTCTGGGGGCCGAATAGTAGGAAATAGATTGGTAGTCGATCGGCGCGATGCGCAGATGTGCCCAATGCGGCTCCGCCATCGTCAGCCAGTGGCGGTAGGCCTTCAGACGCCAGTCGAGCATGAACTGCGGCTCGCCTTTTTTGCGCGAGATGAGCCGGATGACATCTTCGTCCAGACCCGGCGGGACCGTATCCGATTCGATGTCGGTGACGAATCCATGCCGGTACTTCTGGCCGACCAGAGCCTCTAAATCGGTTTGCGGGTTGCTTGCCATTGGAAATGTCAGATCAACACTTGATCGGGTTACTCGTGCGAGGGCGCGCGCAGGCGTGTCAGCGGCACGGTGGCCGTGGTGCTGCGATCTGTGCCCGCCAATTGCGCGAGCGAAATGTCTGTCAGCGCGCGCCGGATGGCAGCGTTCACGCGTTGCCAGGTATGGCCGACAGCGCACTTCGACTCCAGTCCGCACGTGCTGTGCGCACCGCTGCACTCGGTGATTGCGAACGGCCCTTCGAGCGCATCGAGAATGTGGGCCGCGGTGATCTCACCTGGGGGCTGCGCCAGCTGATATCCACCGTGGCTGCCCCGGGTCGAGGCGACCAAACCGCTTCGTTGCAATTTTTTCAGCAGTTTGCTGACCGTGGGCAGGCCGATGCGCGTGGCCTCCGCGACTTCGGTCGCGGTCCACAAGCGGCTCGGTTGCCCTGCCAGGCAGGCAAGGATCACCGTGCCGTAGTCGGTCAACTTGCTGATGCGGAGCATGTCGGGGAATCGGCCCTGGAGCAGCGAATGGAGGATGGATATGGGACCATTCTAGTCCCAATGCAATCGGGAGGCCACTCTTGTCGTTCTGACCACCGTTGTCGCCTGGTCACAACAGTGGTGACCGCAGCGATGAAGGGCGATTTGCTATCCTACGCGACCCAAATACTTAAACACGCCGATCGGGTGGGCGCCGTGGACGACGCCGGAGCCCGAGGCTTTTTGCCGGGAGCGGAGGAATCTTATGAATCGCACTGAGCTCGAGTCGATTGCGCGCGCAATGGTCGCGAAGGGCAAAGGTATTCTGGCCGCCGACGAATCCGGCGGCACGATCAAGAAGCGCTTCGACAGCATCCAGCTCGAGTCGACCGAGGAAGCACGCCGCACGTATCGCGAGCTGCTGTTCACCACACCCGATGCCGCGAACTACATCAGCGGCGTGATCCTCTACGACGAAACCATTCGCCAGAAGACCAAGGACGGCACGCCGTTCCCGCAGCACCTGGCCAAGCTCGGCATCGTTCCGGGCATCAAGGTCGACATGGGCGCGAAGCCGCTGGCGGGCTTTCCCGGCGAAACCATCACCGAGGGCCTCGATGGCCTGCGCGACCGTCTGGCCGAATATCACAAGCTCGGCGCACGCTTTGCTAAGTGGCGTGCAGTGATTGATATCGCGAAAGACATCCCCACGCAGTTTGCGATCGACGCGAATGCTCATGCGCTGGCGCGTTACGGCGCGCTCTGCCAGGAAGCGAACATCGTTCCGATCATCGAGCCCGAAGTGCTGATGGACGGCGACCATTCGCTCGAACGCTGCGAAGAAGTCACGAGCGCCGTGCTCGACTCGGTGTTCCAGCAGTTGTATTCACACCGCATTCATCTGGAAGGCATGATCCTGAAGCCCAACATGGTCATCTCGGGCAAGAAGAACACCTCGCGCGCGGGTCGCCAGCAAGTCGCCGAAGCAACGGTGCGCACGCTGAAGCGTTACGTGCCGAGCGCTGTGCCGGGCATCGCTTTCCTCTCCGGCGGTCAGAGCGCAGCCGAAGCCACCGAACATTTGAGCTTGATGAACAAGCTCGGGCCGCTGCCTTGGGAGCTCACATTCTCGTATGGCCGCGCGTTGCAGGACGAAGCGCTGAAGGCGTGGGGCGGCAAGCCCGAAACGTTTGCAGCAGGCCAGAAGGCCTTCGCCCGCCGCGCGCGCTTGAACGGTCTTGCCCGCAACGGCAGCTACACGGCGCAATCGGAGCAGGCGGCTTGAGCCGCTTGTCTCTCATCTAAGTTACATCTGTAAGTGGAAACTGCGACGATGCACCGGCTGCTTCATCACATCGGGGTCATGAATGGTGTCTGCGATTAGCGCCGATGCATCGTCCGCACAACCTGCCGTCAGCTCCGCACCGATCGTCGAGATTCGCGACGTTCAATACTCGGTGGGCGGGCGCACGATCTTCTCCGGGCTGAATCTGTCGATTCCGCGGGGTCGAATTACGGCGCTCATGGGACCGAGCGGCACCGGCAAAACCACTCTGCTGCGCCTGATCACCGGGCAGATCAAGCCCACTCGCGGCCAGATCCTGTTCGACGGCATCGATGTGTCGTCGCTCGGCCGCGCCGAGTTGTATGCGCTGCGTCGTCGCATGGGGCTGCTGTTTCAAAACGGCGCGCTGCTCACCGACATCGACGTGTTCGAAAACGTCGCGTTTCCTTTGCGCGAGCACACCGATCTTCCCGAGACTTTGATTCGCAACATCGTGCTCACGAAGCTGCAGGCGGTCGGCCTGCGAGGCGCCGCACGTTTGATGCCTGCGGAGCTGTCCGGCGGCATGGCGCGTCGAGTGGCACTCGCGCGCACCATGGCGACGGATCCGGAAGTGTTGATTTATGATGAGCCCTTCACCGGCCTCGATCCCATTTCGATGGGCATGATCGTGCGCCTGGTGCGGCAAATGAACCAGGCGCTCGGCATCACGAGCATCGTCGTGTCGCACGACGTCGAGGAGCTCTCCATTCTCGCGGACACCAGTTACATCATCGCCGGCGGCAAGGTCGCCGCGGCGGGCACGTTCGACGCGCTCAAAGAGCATCCGTCCGAGATCGTGAATCAATTCATCAACGGTCTCGCCGACGGCCCGGTGCCGTTTCATTATCCGGCGCCCGATTACTATCAACAGCTGCTGGCGGATTCCGCATGAAGCTCATCCGAGAGGTGGCGGACAACGCGGGCGATTTCACCGCGACAGTCGGCGGCGTGACATTGTTTCTAGGCCGCGTGCTCGGGCAGACGCCCCGCGCGCTGCTGCGGCCGTCGTTGATCGTGGACCAGGTCCACAACACCGGCGCGTTGTCGCTGGTCATCATCATGATCTGCGGGCTCTTCGTCGGCGCCGTGCTCGGCCTGCAGGGCTACAACCTGCTGCTGCGTTTCGGTTCGGAAGACGCGCTCGGCACGGCCGCAGCGCTGGCTTTGATCCGTGAGCTCGGCCCGGTGGTGACGGCACTGCTGTTCGCCGGCCGTGCCGGCACCGCGCTCGCGTCGGAAATCGGCTTGATGCGCGCGACCGATCAGCTCACCGCCATGGAAATGATGGCGGTCGATCCGATCCGCCGCGTGGTGGCGCCGCGTTTTCTCGGTGGCTTGATTGCGATGCCGCTGCTGACGTTGATCTTCGTCGCGATCGGCATCTTCGGCGTGCAGGTGGTCGGTGTGCAGCTGTTCGGCGTCGACTCGGCGAACTTCTGGTCGCAGATGCGTTCGAGTGTCGCCATGGACGACATCAGCGAAGGCGCGATCAAAGGCTGCGTCTTCGGCTTCGCCTGCAGCCTGGTCGCGGTGTACGAGGGTTACAACGCCGTCCCCACTGCCGAAGGCGTGGGCCGTGCAACGACTCGCACCGTGGTGGTCTCGGCGGTGCTGACATTGATCCTGGATTACATGCTCACGGCCGTGATGCTGTGATTGCGGAGCGAATATGAGTTCGACGACACGTACAGTAGAAATTTCCACCGGGTTGTTCGTAATGCTCGGCTTCGCGTCGCTGTTTTTCATGGTGACGCAAATCACCAACCGCGAGCTGACGATCAACGGCAACGGCACCTACGAGGTGACGGCGCAGTTCGAGAACATCGGCAGCCTCAAGCCCGGCGCGGCCGTATCCATGGCCGGCGTGACGGTGGGGCGGGTCGATACCATCACGTTCGACCAGAATGTTTATAAAGCGGTGGTGAAAATGAAGATCGCCTCCGACTACAACCGCATTCCAGCGGACAGCGACGCCGCCATCATGACCTCGGGCCTGCTGGGCGGGCAGTACATCGGCATCACTGCCGGCGGCGGCGAGGAATATTTGAAGAACGGCGATCGCATCGAGCTGGTGCAGGACGCGCTGGTGCTGGAGAACCTGATCAACCAGCTGGTCGCCGGCTTCATGAAGAAGGGCGGTGACGAGCAATCGTCGAGCGGTTCGCAGTCGGGCGGCGAAGCCAAGGCGAACGGTTCGACCCCGGCGCAGGAAACCAAGCCATGAACTTTGGGAACAACGTTATGAAACAGTCTCGTCGTGTATTGCTTGCGTGCGGCTTGATGGCCGTTGCCACGCTCACGTTCGGCGCCGGTGCTGCCAGCGCAGCCGACGACGTGTCGAAGCTCGGCCCGCAGGAGCTGGTCAACAAGGTCGCCAACGACACCTTGAAGGACCTGGACGCGAATCGCGCCGAGTACGCCAAGAACAAGGGCAAGGTGCGCGAGCTGGTCGACAAGAACATGCTGCCGTACTTCGACACCGCGTATGCGGCGCAGCTGGTGCTGGCCAAGCACTGGCGCACGGCGACGCCGGAGCAGCGCAAGCGCTTCGTCGACGCGTTCTATCAGTCGCTGCTGCAGAACTACGGCGAAGCGCTGCTGGAGTTCACGCCGGATCGTTTGAAGGTGCTGCCGTTCCAGGGCAATGCCGATGACAAGGTGGCGACCGTGCGCACCGAGATTCGTCGTGACAACGGCAGCCGTGTGCCGGTGAACTACTCGCTGCGCAAGACCGATGCCGGCTGGAAGGCTTACGACGTGCAGATCGAAGGCGTGTCGTACGTGAAATCGTTCCGCACCGACTTCGGCTCGGAGATCGACCAGAAGGGCCTGGAGGCGGTGATCCAGCGCCTGGAACAGCAGGTCGCGAGCGGCCAGATCAAGAAGCCGACCGCCAGCGCAGGCTGATCGCACCCCGTAATGAACGCCAAACCCGCGGCAACCCCCGGTCCGGCAACTCTCGAAGCGCTCGGCAACGGGCGCTTCAAAGTGCGTGGCCCCCTGGATGCGGAAACCGTCACCCATCTGCTCGAGCACAGCGAAAAGGAATTTCGCGGCGCGACCAGCCTCGAAATCGATCTCGGCGGCGTCCCCGAGGGCGACAGTGCCGGGCTGGCGCTGTTGATCGAATGGATCCGTCGCGCCCGTAAGCAAAAGCAGCAGCTGCAGTTCAAAAACGTCCCGACCCAGATTGCGGCCCTGGCGCGCATCAGCCAGGTCGACGAGCTGCTGATGAAAAACGGCGCTTAATCCGGTAATTTCTCAAGCAGCTGTCCCTGGAGCGCCGGCCAGCCGGCACGTCCGTGTACCGGCATTCGCGCGGTTCGAGGCGATGTTAAATCGCCTCGAAAAGGTACCCGCACTCACCCATGAAATCCCAAGTCGACCCGTTCCACGCTCTGACCATCAGCCGGCTCGCGCACGCGCTGAAGGCGGAGGGGCGTTCGATCATTCACATGGAATTCGGTCAGCCGTCGACGGGCGCGCCGCGAGCGGCGATCGCGCGTGCTCATGAAGTGCTCGACAGCGATCCGATGGGCTATTGGGAAAGCACCGCGCTCAAGGTGCGGCTCGCGCGTCACTATCTCGATTCGTATGGCGTTCACGTCGAACCCGAACAATTTATTTTCATGTGTGGCGCGTCGCCCGCGCTCACGCTGGCGCTCAGCTGCACTTTCTCACCCGGCGATCGAATCGCGCTCGCACGGCCTGGATACGTCGCGTATCGAAACACGTTGCGTGCGTTGAATCTCACACCGGTCGAGATTGCCTGTGGACCGGACTCTCGCTTTCAACTGACCGCGGCGAGCTTAGCTGCGCTCGATCCGGCGCCTCACGGCGTCATCGTCGCGAGCCCCGCCAATCCCACCGGCACGATCATTCCGGCCGCGGAGCTGGCGGCGATTGCGCATGTCTGCCGCGAAAGAAACATCACCATCGTGTCGGATGAGATCTATCACGGCCTGAGCTATGTCGGCCCGGCGCATTCGATGCTGGAGTTCGATCCGACGGCGCTGATCGTGAACAGCTTTTCCAAGTACTTCAGCATGGTGGGGTGGCGGCTCGGCTGGCTGCTCGTGCCGAACGAGCTGCGAACGCGTGCGCGGGCGTTCATGAGCAATTTGTTTCTAACCGCACCGTCATTGAGCCAGCACGCGGCGCTGGTGGCGCTCGACTGTCGTGAGGAGCTGGAAGCATATCTCGCGACTTATGCACGCAATCGAGCATTGTTACTCGACGCGCTGCCGAAACTTGGGTTGACCAACATCGCCCCGCCGGACGGCGCGTTTTATATCTATGCGAACGTGGGGCACTTGACGGACAACAGCCTGGAGCTTTGCCAGGCGCTGTTGCGAGAGACGGGAGTGGCCACTGCGCCGGGGATCGATTTCGATCCCGTCGAAGGCCATCGTTACATGCGCATGAGCTTTGCGGTGTCGACCGCGGAAGTCCAGGACGCCATCGCGCGGATGACGCCCTGGTTCGCGGCGCGAAAGTAATTACTTCTGCGGCGGGGGCGTTTCCGCTTCCGGCTCTTCCATCACGTCTTCGAGTGTTTCGGGCGGCGGGTTGCCGTCGAACACGTTGAACTCACGCTGCTGCACCCAGGCGTCGCGAATGAAGGCGTAAGGATCGTAGGTGCGCTTGAGTGTTTCATCCAACGGCAGCAGCTCGGAGCGCGAATGCACGATGTTGACCGCGCGCATGCCCCAATCCGCCTCCCACGGCACATCGGTGTATTGCAACGGGTTGGTGAGGAAATCCAGTGCCCGCATCGGCGCATCGCGCAGCGTGGACGGGCCGAGCAGCGGCAGGTTGAGGAACGGACCGGAAGACACGCCCCAGAACGCCAGCGTCTGGCCGAAGTCTTCATCGTTCTTTTCCAGGCCCAGCGGCGTGGCCACGTCGAAGATGCCGGCCACACCGAGCGTGGAATTGATCAGGAAGCGGCCGGTGTCGCGGAAGCCCAGCACCCACTTGCCCTGCAGGAACTGATTCACGAACGTGCCGGGGTATTCCAGGTTGCTGATCACGTTGCCGATGCCGGTGCGCACGAAGCTCGGCGTGACTTTGCGATAGCCCTTTGCGATCGGCTTCAGGGCCGCGCGATCCAGCGTATCGTTGAATTTATAAACACCGCGATTGAATCCCTCGTAGGGATCGTTGTTGGTGGTGCGGCCAGGCGTGCTGGCGCAGCCGGCGGCTAACAGGGCAACGAGCACCAGCGGCACGGCGCGCATTAGGGTAAGCATGCGTCGAAATCCTTCATCAAACGATTACAGACGATTGGACGGCACAGACTAGCGCCATCATTCGCCCGGAAAGCGGGCTCGGGCAATTCTATCAATTCATGCGTCTGCGGCTGCCGCCGTCGTTGCTTGCTTCCATGGCGCGACGTGCACTGCGCTTGGGCAAGGCTTGCTGGATCTCGTCCAGGCGGGCCTCGAAACGCGCGCGTTGCACTTCGGAAATCTTTGGCACCGCCAGCGCCAGTTGCAGCTGGTTGACCGCAAGCAGCAGGTCGCCGCTCATGATGTGATATTCGGACATATAGTAATACGACTCGGCCACTTCGCCCGCGGCGTTCGCGGCCTGCGCCGTGAGCTTGGCCTGCTCCGGCGTCGGCGGCACCGTGTTGAACAGGTCGAGCAGAATTTCGTGCGCCTTCCGGGCATCGCCTTGTTGCATCAACGATTCGGCATAGCGAATCGTGACCGCGACGTTGCGAGGGAACAGCTCGCGGGCCCGCGCCAATGTTTGCAGCGATGCCTTGCCATCGCCCGCCTGCAGCTGCGCCTGGCCGAGTGCCGTGTGGTACTGAAGCATGGTCGGATCGGCGGCCCGCAGCCGTTCGAAGATCGGCACTGCTTTCGCAGGCTGACCGGCCATCATCAGTGCCAGCGCTTTGCCATACACCTGCGCCGGAGTGGCATCGGGCTCGTTGCCGATCGTCGCCGCGTAGTAGGCACGAGGATCTTCGCCCGCCGGCGTCGACAAGACGCGCAGGCGTTCGCGTGTGATCGCATAGCTTGGGCTTTGCGGCTGCGGAGTCACATCCAGCTGCGCCGCGCGCTCTTTCGTCTCGGCGATACGATTGCCGCTCACCGGGTGCGTGCGGAGCATTTCGGGAATGTTCAATTCGCTGCTGCCCGCGAGCCGGCTCATGGTCTCGAAGAAGCGCGGCATGCCGTTCGGATCGAAGCCCGAACGCGCCAGCAGTCCCAAGCCGACGCGATCCGCTTCCGCCTCGTTGGAGCGCGTGAAGCTGATCTGTTGTTGAATCGCGAGACTCTGGGCCGCGGCCACGCCCGCCATCGCCGCGTCGCCACCGCCGGCGGCTGCGCCCACCAGAATCGCCGCGAGCATGGCCGCCGTCGAAACCAGGCTCGAACGGCTTTGAGCCGCGATGCTGCGAGCAATGTGTCGCTGCGTAACGTGAGAGATTTCGTGCGCCAGCACGCCGGCCAGCTCGCTTTCGTCGTCGGTCTTGAGCAGCAGGCCCGTGTTCACCCCGATGAACCCGCCCGGCAGGGCGAACGCATTGATGGTGTTGTCCCGAACCATGAAGAAATTGAAGCGCTGCGAGCCGTCGTGCGCCTGGCTCGAAAGCCGATAACCGAGCGAGCGGATGTACTCGGTGACCTCGGGATCTTCGAGAATCTGATCCTGGTCGCGCAGGCCGCGCACGATCATGCGGCCGATCTGGTATTCGTCCTCCAGCGTCAGCATGGCCTGCGCCGGGCTGCCGATGTCCGGCAAATCGTCCGGATCGGCGTGGGTGACTCCGCCGACCAATACCAGCGACGCCACGAGGGCGCTCAACAGGGCCTTCAGGACCGAAAAGGGGCGAATGTTCACGGCGTTCAGTGTGGTGCGCGGCGAGGGGGCTGTAAAGCGTCACTATTTGGACCTTAACGCGCGCTGTACGTTCATCGCCGACGCAATTGGCGCGATCCGGGCCGCCGGCCCGGGTTCCTGCTGCCGATTGAAGGCTGATACTCGCGGTTCGCACGGCGGGATATTCGCGGCCCGGGCGAGGGCCGGATGCTGCGGGTTATGTCGCAAGATTGCGAAAGGCCCTCAGAGCACCTCGAACACCTCGTAACGTGCCCCCTGGGGCAGCCGTTCGCCCACTCCCACCGTCACGATGCGATTGATCCAGTCATAGGTTGGTGCGGCCGTCTCGAACAGCGGGGTGGTGCGGAGGTAGTAGTCGGCCTGAGGTACGGACTCCCCGCGGGCGATCCGTGCCGCGACTTCCGGCGAACTGTGCCGGACGCCGCGATAGGTCATCAGGATCAGCGCGCCGTCGTCGGCCTGTAGTGCCAGGCGAACGTCCTGTTGAAATGCGCCGTCGGCGCGCGTGATCAGCAGGTCGGAGCCGGCGTGCGGCAGGATCTGCCCGCGCAGCCGCTCGCCATCAAATTTTCCGCCGGACACCGGCACAATGCGGCGGTGACCGACGGGCGTGGATCCGAGGTCGTAAATCGGATGCAGCTCGATCGTGAGCGTGAGCAAATGGCGCGAGGTGAGTTGTTTCATGCGCGCAGTGTGCTCGATCCGCGCTGACGAGAGCACGAGGAATGCCGCGGCCGAGCACAAGCGGAGGTTGAAATCATCATGCGCAAACGTCTGCCGCCTCTGGAATCACTGCGGGTACTGGCGTCGTGCGTTCGGCACGCAAGCTTCACTCGCGCGGCCGATGAGCTCGGCGTTACTGCCGCCGCGGTCAGCCTGCGCATTCGAAACCTTGAAGCCGAGTTGGGCACTCGCTTGTTCGAGCGCTCCGGCCCTCGTCTGCGCGCGACCGCTGCAGCCATGACTCTCGCGGGGCGAGTCGATGATGCGTTGGATGTCATGCAGGCCGCGGTCGCGGATTGTCGCGGCGACATGCAGACCTTGCGTGTGACAGCGCCACCTTCGTTTGCTTCTCGGTGGCTGGCGCCACGATTGGCTCGCTATCACCGGCGCGCCGATGCCGTTCCCATTCAGATCGATTGTTCGGCCGAACTGCGTGCCCGCGATGATTTCGACGTGGCGATCCGCACGGCCTCGGTTGCTTCGCCGGAGTTCGTTGGCAGCCGCCTGCTGCCTGTCGAAGCGACGCCGATGCTCAGCCCGTTGCTGGCAGCGACCGTGAAGCTGTCTTCGCCCGCGGACCTGGCGAGGTTGCCGCTACTCGCCCATGACGATTGGCCGCGATGGTTCCCGCACGCCGGCGTGCGTGCTCCGCGCTTGCGGTTCTGCGCGGACGAGTACCCGACTCACGAGCTCGATGCCGCCGCTGCCATCGAGGGCGCCGGCGTCGCTCTGCTATCGCCTACGCTGTTCGCCTCGGCGCTCCGGGAGGGCAAGCTGGTTCAGCCATTCCCCCAGGTCCTCGCCGGCCCCAAGTGGCACCACTTATTAATGCACCCCGCCGCCTGTGGACCCGCCGCCCAGGGATTCCGTGCCTGGCTCATGGCCGAGCTTCGCATCCCTGCACAAAGCTCTTCCTAGGCGGAGTCGACTCCATTAGAATTCCGCGCCCTTCGCGGAGAGGTACCGAAGCGGTCACAACGGCACCGATTCGAAATCGGTTGTAGGCATTACGTCCTAACGTGGGTTCGAATCCCACCCTCTCCGCCACTTCCTTCCGGTCTATTCCGGTTACATAGGTAACGGTTTATACCGGAGACATGGGTAACACTTT
>CAMLEO010000110.1 GCA_946478975.1 uncultured Steroidobacter sp. | reverse complement strand
GGCACCCTCAACTCCGAGAACATGGAGGAAATATCCCGCCCCTTATCAACGCGAACGCCGGATTCGAAGAATCCTGCTCCGTCGTGGCGCCACTCTCCGCCCAATACCAATTCCGCGCTGCGCCCACCCAAGCTGAATACGGGGCCTCTGACAAAACCAGACAGCTGAGAGCTCAAGAACGAAAAACTGAATCGCTGTGGCGGTCCCACCAAGGACTCCAGCAGTTCAGGACTGCCCGCCGGGCCATCGGAGAAAAGGTTGAGGGAGGTGAGCGGATCTTCTGAATTGATGGCGGCAATGAGTCGAGGAAAATTCAGCGCCCCGTACGAAGTTGTCGATCCGTCTTCACGATGGCGCAGGCCGGTGATCTCCCAGTCCCATGGGCCGATCGTGCCGCGCCCGCCGCCAACGAGGCGCAGAAGGTCTGTCTGATATACGTGCGTTGTCGGATCCATGCCGGCGAATGAATAATCCACCGCCACTGGAACTCCGAACGGGTTGAAGGGATTCGACGCCGGAACTAGCTGTCGAATCACCGAGGGCGGTGGACGCACGGCGGTTGATTCACCGTCCGCCGCGAGAAGCTCACCAAAGAAACTGAGCGATTTGGAGAATGAATATTCGGCCGAGCTGTAAGCGCTGGCTCGATGAGAAGGAGGTGTAATCGACCAGCCAGCCAGAGCACTTTCCAGGTTTGTCGCTCCGTCGGTCGCCAGAAAATCCGCCGAAGTCAGTTTCTCTCCCGGCGCCGCAATGGGCACGGCCGCACGAGGCGACGACAGGCCTGGCAACGGTTGCACCGTAAGCGAATAAACATTGCCCGGATTACTCGTGCTAACTCGGTAGTCATGGCCACCAAAGCGACGGTAATCCTGGTTCCTCCACCGCTCACGCTCTTCGCCCATGAGCGCGCCTGTTTCGTAGTAATCCAGCACCAGCGATGCCTTGAGACGGTCGTCGAAGGTGCCGATCGAAGCCGAAGCGCGACGCTGCTCGCCACCGCCATCGGCCTGACCGTAGTGCAGAAACACTTCCGGCTCGTCGATTTTGTCTTTCATGATGATGTTAACTACACCACCAATCGCGTCCGCTCCGTAGATTGCTGAAGCGGAATCGAACATCACCTCGACGCGGTCGACAGCGGTCAACGGAATGCTGTTGATATCCACCGCATTGATGGAAATGCTGTTCGCACTCGGTGGCACTCGACGGCCATTTATCAATACGAGCGTCGTATCGAATCCCAAGCCGCGCATCTGAAAGAACTGGGCGCCGCTCTGGAGATAGCCAGCACCGAATGCATAAGGTTGCTGAGTAAGGTACCGCGTGAAATCAGCTACGGACGAAACGCCGAAACGGCCGATTCTGCCGCGGCTGTAAACACGTATGGGCGCCGGTCCATCATCGACGCTCGCCAGTCGCGAGCCGGTGACCGTAACCGCATTGACGCTGTCCTCCGAGCGCGGCGCCTCAACCACTTTAGCCGCGATCCTGATCGTATTCTCATCCTGCCACCGGAACATCAAATCGCTTCCGTGCAACAGCTGCGTCAGTGCTTCGTCGGCCGTCGCATGGCCGTAGAACGGGCCGATTTCATTGGTCGCACTTTCGTCGACGTTCAGCTGGGTGCCGACCTGCAGGCCGGTTTGCTGGGAGAACTGGCGCAGCGCTGATGGGAGGGTGCCGCGCTCGATGTGGAAATCGTACTGCTTACCCGCGTGAGCGACCTGCGCCGAATAGCCGTTCCCCCACGCCAGTAGCAGCAAAACTACCGGTGTCCACATCCATCGGCAGCGACAGAGTTTCACAGCTCGTCATTCCGACATCGTGAGCCGAATAACCTTCTCTTTAGGGTTTGAGTCCATTTTTATTCCCGAGTCATCCGCAGTCAGCGTCCTCGCAAACGTCTCCGGCGAGTCGTCGACGCGGACGCGGAAGAAACGAACCTTGCGATTCTCCAGGTTGGGATCGTCGATGACGATCTGGGTGCGATTGCGGCGATTGAACTCATCCACGGCCTGCCCGACCGTCACACCCTCCAGATCCAGCCAACCGGTGGCCCATTGCAGCTTGCGATCGGCATCGACCTTCGCAAACGTCGGGCGAGCGAAGTCGCCGTCGGACACGCGCAATTCTTCGCCGGCCTTCAATGTTACGGAATGACCGTTGGAATTCTCACGACCGGTCACACGGACGACGCCTTCAGAAACAGTGGTTGTCACACTCGCACCGACAGAGACGCCGTAGCGCGTTCCGACCGCGATGGCATCGATCAGCGGCGTTCGCGCGATGAACGGCCGTTTTGGATCTTTGGTCACTTCGAAGACTGCGTCGCCTGAATGCACGTGCACGATCCGCTCCGTCTCGGTGTACTCCACCTGCACCTTGGTATACGCATCGAGGTGCACGACGGTGCCATCATCGAGCGTCATGTGATGCCACTGACTCGCACCGGTGGCGACGACTTCCTCGGCCTTCATGTAGCCGCGAGCGACGAATGCCAGCACCAGGCCAACGATCAGCGAGGCGGCGAAGCCCGCGAGCTTGAACGTGAGCGTGCGCTTGTTCACCGACTCTCTGCCCTCCTTCTCATCGAGCGCTTTCAGCTCACGGTGCAAGGCGTACGGCGAGCCGGAGGTGGTGAGCTCGACCACGTTCGATTTCGTCAGCCCCAGCGAGCGAATCACCAGCTTGAGCCGGCGCAGCTTGCCGTCGAGCTGCGCGATCTTGAACAGCTCGGCAATGTTCTCGGGTGATTTGCGCATCCACGCCAGAAACTCACGGCGGTCCGAGCGCAGCATGCTGGGGTCGTCCACGCAGAGGAAGTACCAATAGGCTGCCTCCTCGCTGACGAGACGCAGCCGTTCGTTGCCGTTGTAATAGCCAGGCATCTATTTACCCTCTTGTGCGTCCATCACTTGAGGTCATCGGGATCCAGCCGCATGCGCAGCTGGCTGTAAGCACGGGACAGATCTCTGAGCACCACGCGCGGCGACAGTTCGAGGCGCTCGGCGATCTCTTTGTAGGTCAACCCTTCGTTTACGCGCAGCAGCAATACCTGCTTCTGCCGAAACGGCAACTGGTCCACGGCGGCCTGCACAGTTTCGTCCGTGCGTGCCTGGCACACCGAGTTTTCCGGTTCTTTGTCGGGCTCGATCAGCAGATCTTCGAGCCACTCCTGGTCGTGTGGTTTGGAAACACGCGCGCGCTCGCGCCACTCGCTGGCGACATTCCCAGCGATGCGCAGCAGATATCCAAGCGGGTTTTCGACCGCGGTCTTTTCGCTGTAACGAAGCAGCCGCAGGAATACTTCTTGAGCAAGATCATCCAGTTCGGCCGCGGGCACCGAGGCACGACGCGACAGCCAGTGCCGCACCGGCTTGCGCCATTCCTTGAACCAGTCCGCGAATCGATTGTTGATGTTGCTGTCCGGCTTCGCGGCCGAACCGTCCCCTTGCGCATCCATGGCTTGCGCACCCGCGGAATCCCTAATATCCCCACTCCGGCGATCGATCACGAGCGTTCCTGTTGAGCGACGTGCGTCATTCCACTCCCTGCACCGCGTGTACTACTTATAGCACCTGCGGATTTATGAAGGGCTTCACGAGAGGAATGACCGGGCCAGGCCGGGGAGTTGACCCTGCCACTGTGAAGAAGTGTATGTAGTGGTTGTACTTATAATAAACGGCAGAAAAGGCTTTGATCTTAAGGAGTTACGCGCGTTCGAATCATATCATCAGACAACCCGGAATGAGCTCGATGCTGCGCGTGCCACAGAGCGGCATAGGCTCCTTCGGCAAGCAGCAGTTCAGGATGCGCGCCACGCTCCACCACCCTGCCGCGATCGAGAACGACGATCTCATCGGCATGCACAACGGTCGATAAGCGATGCGCGATGATGAGCGTTGTTCGGCGCGCAGAGATTTCGATCATGCTCTGCAGAATCGCGCGCTCGTTCTTCGAGTCGAGCGCGGAGGTCGCCTCATCGAAGATATAAAGCAAGGGATCTTTCAGCAGCGCGCGTGCAATCGCGAGTCTCTGTCGCTCTCCACCAGATAACTTGACGCCGCGCTCGCCCACTTGCGTGCCGTACCCTTCCGGCAGACTCGTGATGAATTCGTGCAACCGCGCGGTACGTGCTGCCTGCTCGACCTCCGCCTGAGATGCATTCGGCCGGCCAATCAGGATGTTTGCTTGAATGCTGTCGTTGAGCAGCGCCGTGTCCTGCGCGACGACCGCAATCGCCCGCCGCAGCGTGGCGAGCGGGTACTCAGTGATCGGCACACCATCGATCAAAATGCTGCCACTGTCGGCATCCAACGTTCGCGTCAGCAGCCTCGCAAGCGTGGATTTTCCACTGCCGCTGGCGCCGACGATGCCGAGTGTCTTGCCGCCTTCAATCGCGAACGACACCTCGCTGAGAACGGGACAGCCGTCGCGATAGGAAGCCGACACTTTCTGTAACTCGACGCATCCAAGCCGCGACGGCGCGCCAACGCCGGACGAATAGTCTTCGGGCACTTCTTTGAGCAGCGCAAACAGTTGTTGCAACAGCCCGAAGCCTTGCGAGAGCGCCTGCATCGCGTAGCCCATCATTTCGATCGGCCGTACGATCTGCAACATGTAGGCATTCACGAGCACGAATTCACCCACGGTCATTCGGCCCCGCTGCACTTCATGACTTGCCAGCCCCACCGTCGCCGCCAGGAACAGCGCAAAGATCGTCGCCACAGTCACGCCGTTATGCGCATACCTCTTATAAAAGCGCACCCACTCGTTCTCTGACTGAACGAGCGCCTCGGAGACTTTCTGGCGTACCAGATCCTCGGCCGCAAACTGCTTGATCGTCTCCACATTCATCAGGTTGTCGACGATCACGCCGGTGGCATTGATCGCCGCGGATGACGCGGACTCCGCAGGTTGCACCACGGCCGCCGCGCCGTAGCCGAATGCAATCGCGTAGCAGACCAGAGCGCAGAAGAACAACACCAGGAATGCCGGCAGATCCAACCGACTCAGCACAGCAATCGTCGTCGCGACCTCGGCGATGACCGGCAGCACAGTAAATATGAGGTGATGCATGACGAGCTGGTAGCCCTGCAGCCCATTGTCGAGCGCTTGATGCAAGGCGCCGCTGCGACGAGAGAAGTGAAAGCGCATCGGCAGCCGCATGAGATGGTCGAAGACGCGCTCGCTGAGCGCGCGGAACACCCTTCTCTCGACCCGAGCGTAAATGAACCCGCGCAACTCTCCGGCGCTGCGCGACAACCACTGGCTCAGCACGTAGCCGGCAATTAATAGATAAGTCCCGACACCCGCGATCGACTCGGGCTGGGTAAAACTGTCGACCAGCTGCTTCAATGCGACGGGACCCAAGGCGGTGAGAATGGCCGCCGCAACGACGAGGATCAGCACGATCACGATCCTGATTTTCACGAATGCATTCGTGTCGCGCCACAGGACGGCAGCGAGATCACGAGTGCTCGCGAACGCAGATCGTGCATTTGAACGCATTGGCGGCCTCCGGAAGACGCAGCAGTGTACGGGCAGCTTGGGCTCGCCCGGATGTTTCTTTGCATGCCCTATCTGGCAGGACCGCCCTCATCCTTGCTGCGCGCCGGTTCATTGCGACAGAAAATCAAAGTTTCGATGCCAGAGCACGAGCCCATGCGCGCGAGTTCACGTCGGCGGCGCGCCGGATCGCACATCGTGCTCGACGATTCCGTATGTCGACGCGTGTTACGCTGCGTGAGTTATGACTTCGATGAGATCGTCGCAACGCGTTGTTCTACATGAATCGGCGCGGTGTTCTCCGTCGCTGTTTATTGGCCATGCCCGTTCGCATATATCGCGTGTTCGATCTGCGAACACGCGCGCATCGATCCAGTGCATGCGCTCGCGTTGCAATCGAGAAACTCACGGAGCAGGATTCGAGCCCCCAGCCGGGGCACCCGCAGAACTCACCGCGGGGCATACAAGGAGCGTTCTCAATGATCATCGAGCTAGGAAAAGTGGCAGTGAAGACCCGCGGCACGGATGTCGGCCTGAAGCTGGACAGCAATGTCGGAGCGAAGATCCATCGCTACAGCATCTCGTTCTGACCTGCCGGAGGCAGCCTCGTGCGGCGACTTTGAGTTGCCGCCTCTACGACTCAAGGGAGCGAGTCTTGGCTCACTATTTTCTCCCCAATCACGTGCACGCCTGCTTTGCGGCGAATCGCACGATCTTCCTGGACATGAAGCGCGGTACGTACTTCGGCCTGGATCCGGAGAAGACGGAGCTGCTGCGCCACGCGCTCGACGATACCGGCACGGCGGAGCAAGTCATGTCGCCCATCACAGCCGAATTGATGGGCATGGGATTGTTGACCACCAGCCGGAGCGCCTCGAAAACATTCCTGCCGCCGGCAGCGAGTGCACCCGAAGTGCCGTTGCTGCCGCTGATCGACGATCCGCCAAGAATCAGCACCGCACGCGTCGGACGATTTCTTGCGACCTACAGCGCTGTGGCATTTCGCCTGAAGTTCCGGCCGCTGGAGCGGAGCCTTGCGCACCTGGCACATCACAAGTCGACGGCTCGTTTCATTACTGACGACGCAGCACTCGATCAAGCCCGAGATCTCACTCGCGCCTTCCTGCATTTGCGTCCGTTCATCTATGCAGCCCGCAACCGATGTTTGCTCGACTCGCTCACGCTCGCGGAATTCCTGGCCAGCTACGGCATTCGTGCGACTTGTGTCTTTGGCGTGCGTGCGAACCCGTTTGAAGCGCACTGCTGGCTGCAGATCGGCAATCACGTCGTGAATGAGACACCGGAGCTGGCACAGCGTTACGCGCCCATCCTGAGCGTCTGACGAGAGGTTGCGAATGTTTCGTTACGTTGCGCTGGCCTGGTCCGAGGACTCGGAGCTCGAAAAGGCGACTGTCGAAATGCTCGGCCGGCAGATGAGCTCGGCTCCCTTGCCGTGGAGCCTCGCTCTCGACCGTCCGGGCCTGCGCGTCTACTGCAGCGGCATTCGAAAGCGATCGAGCACGATTTATCCGCTATCCGATGGCAGCGGCGTCGTATTGGGGACGCTGTTCAGGCGGCAAGCCGCGGGCAATCCCGGACGACTGACGCTGTCGACGCGAGAGTCCCAGGCGATCCACGCGAGTGCCGGCCTGTCGCTCGTCGAACACTACTGGGGAAGATATGTCGCGTTCTTTCAATCTGCCGAAAGCCGCACGATCAAGGTCCTCAAATCGCCCGCCGGCGAGCTCGATTGTCAGAGCACGTGCATTGGCAGCGTACGTGTGTTCTTTGCTCGCGCCGACCATTGCCCCCTGCTCCAGACCCGCTCCTTCTCGCCGAACTGGAACTATCTCGCCGCCGATCTCGCGGTCGGCATGCTCCCGGAGACGCGCGAGACGGGCGTAAACGAAATCGAACGCGTGCTGCGCGGTGAATGCTGGTCGATCCGCCAGGGACGAGTCGAGCGACGACAGTACTGGCATCCGTATCGATTCGTGAACAACGATCGCATCGACGAGCCAGACATCGCCGCCGGCGAGTTGCGTTACACCACGCATGAATGCGTACGCGCCTGGTCCTCCTGTTATGAAAGCAAGCTCGCCATGTTGTCAGGCGGCCTCGACTCCTCCATTGTCGTGAGCGTGCTTGCCGCCGGTTCCGTCGGCTCCGATGTCGTTTGCATCAATTATCGAAACGCTCACGACCCGGTCACCGATGAGCGGCGTTTTGCCAGGGAGGTGGCGAACGAAGCGGGCTACGCGTTACTGGAGCTCGAACAAACGGCTGCGTTTTCGCTTGCGCGTTTGCTGGAGATGCCGCGACTCGCGGCGCCCTGCCAGCCGTTGTCCGAGCTTTGTAACGCCGCCCACGAGCGCGAGATCTCGGAGAAATATCACGCCTCGGCCGTTTTCACGGGTCACGGTGGCGATCAGCTGCTATTTCAAAACGGCTCCAGTTACATTTGCGCCGACTACATTGCCACCCATGGACTGGTGCCGAAAGCCATCGGCGTAGCGTTGGATGCTGCCCGCATGGCGCGCGGCGCACTGTGGCCAACCTTATATCAGGGAATCGTCGATGGACTTCGCCGCGACAGCCTGGCGCCTGTCATGGCTCGTTATGCGTTTTCGGAAATCCTCACCTCTGAAGCCGCCGATGAAGTGCGCAAGCGACGGCTGTTCCTGCCGAGCTGGTTCGATGCGAGCGGGCGAGTGCCGCCGGGCAAATACTGGCAGATCATCGGGCTGTCGTTCACCAACGAGCTTTATGCTTCCTATGCCGGCGAAGACGATCCGGAGCTCGTGTTCCCGCTGTTGTCACAACCGCTGCAGGAGCTGTGTTTGCGCATACCAACGCACATCCTCACCGTGGGCGGAAAAGATCGAGGCCTTGCCCGCCGGGCGTTTGCGCGAGATGTTCCGCCATCCATCCTACACCGAACCAGCAAAGGCTTTGTCGACGACTATTTGAAGGAACTGCTCGCAGCCAACTTGCCGCTGATCAAGAACCTGGTGTTTGAAGGCACCTTGATGAAGGAACGCATCGTCGACGCGGACGTCGTCGAGAAGGCGCTGCGACTGGATCATTCCATGGGCATGGGCAACGCCATCGAGATCCTGCAACTCGCCTCGACCGAAGCCTGGCTGCGCGCCTGGGCGGGATCGAGACTGCAAGCTGCGGCTTGAGCATCAGCTCACAGCTGTTCGGCGAAATAGGAATATATCAACGCATCCAGTCGTGCCTGCTCGATGCGACTGCTGGCGGCGGCGTGCCCTCCTTCCGCCGCTTCATAAAAATAGAACGGCAACCCGAGACGCTCCAACTTGGCCGCATATCGGCGCGCCTGCGCCGGAAACACATTCTGATCGTTGGCGGACGTGATGATCAGCGGCGCCGGGAAGTCCGCTCTACGCCGCAGGTTTTGGAACGGCGAGGTACGTTGCAGGAACGCGAGACCCTCAGCCACTTCGGGCGATCCAAACTCCGCGTATGAACTGCCTGGCGCGCCCATCGCCAGATCCATCCTGAATTGATCGAGCAGCGGAACTCGCAGTACCGCCGCGCCGAACAGATCTGGCCGGCGATTTATAACAACTGCCGCCAGCAATCCTCCGGCCGACTGGCCCATGAGGCCAACACGTTTTGCACGAGTGACCTTGCGACGAATGAGATCTTCGACCACCGCAATCATGTCTTCGTAAGTGCGTTCCCTGCGCACGCCCGTAACATGCCATTGCTCGCCGCGCTCTGATCCGCCGCGTACGTTCGCATCGACGAACACGCCACCGCGCGCAAGCCAAAGCGCTCCGAGCGTTGCTGAATAATGAGGTGACAGCGACGCGCCGGCTGCGCCGTAGCCATTTACGATGGTCGGTGCGTCGCCATCAAAGCGCGAATCTTTGCGAAAGGTGATGAAGTAAGGAACATCCGTGCCATCGGCCGACTTGGCCCACCACTGCTCGGTGACGAACTTGGCGGCGTCGAACGGCGGCGCCGCATCAGTGCCGATCGGTGTCGCCTTACCGTTACTCACATCCACTTTGTACAGCGTGGGCGGCTGCAAGTACGTTTGATACAAAACGAATACATGCGTGCCGTCGTCGTCCACCGCGCACGGCACGATCGAGCCATGCGCTGGCATCGCGACGCGAGTTGTCGACCAATCGAGTGCCGGCCTCACCGACCACGAGACGCTGGCGCCGAGCGCCGAGCCGTGAACCAGCAACGCATCTTTGGTTCGAGTCACGAAATGAATGGCTTCGTCCTGTGCCGCAGCCAGAACCAATCGCACGGAAGGCTCCGCACGCGTGATCTCAGATTGCGGAATCGCAAGTAAATCCCCCGCGCGCCAGGTCCGACCGCCGATCGTCCAGTCGACTTTAGAATGAAACACGTAGCGACCGGCCATTGAAGTCAGGCTGCCAATCTGCGACGGCAGCATCATGCGTGTAGCGCGACCGCGCTCATCAATTTGCCACCAAGTCTGCGCGAGATATTTATCGCGCGTCAGGATCGTGATCGAACGCGGTGGCTTGGCGGCTGAATCGTTTTCCTGCAAGTAAACTTCGGCACTCAACGCATCCGACGGTGCCCGAAAGAGTTCGGCAGCGTCGCGCAGCGCCTGACCTCTCACCCACTGTTTGATGACGAGCGGCTCACCCGCAGCGCTGAGCGTGCCCGGACCGAAGTCCGCCGAGACAACCAAGGTGTTCTCATCGCGCCAATCCGCGTACGCCGCCAATGCCGCGGGAACGACAAACCCGTCGCCGACGAAGCCTGCGCTGTCGATGCTGAATTCGCGCCACTCGTTGACGTTGGAGCCGCCGTCGGAAAGCCTGATCAGCGCGCGTTTGCCACTGGGCGAGAACACGGCCTCCAGAAACATCCAGGACTTCTTCTCGCGGGTCGAGAGCCCATCGAGATCCAGCAAGACCTGCCACCGCGGCTCGCCTCGCACGAATGCATCGAAACGCGCTCGACGCCAGACACCCCTGGGATGCTGCTGATCGCTCCAGTGCTGATAAATCCAGCCATCGCGCAATGGACTGCCGCCTGGGACAGCCAACGCCTCGAAGCGGCCCACCTGCTGAGCCGCCTGCACTGCCTGCTCGCTGAAGCGACGGAACCGTTCGCCTCGTAGTGCAACCGCCGTTCGAACCTGCTGAGCCTGGAGCCACGCTACCGTGCGCGGATCGCTCGCGTCCTCGAGAAACGAGAATTCATCCTTGACCATGGGAGCATCATCACCGGCCGCCGCGATGCTCGCAATAAAGCACAGCAAGAGCAGCGGGATCGTACGCATGAGTTTCAACTCACGCGGCGGCTGAGCTTTAGAACGAGCCCCAATGTTTGGTGACTTGTAACGCGATGAAACGGCCGAGCGGCGACGCGTTGGTGGGATCGAACGGCAGCGGGTTCATGTCGGGGAACAGGAACTCCGGCGGGATTCGCACATACGGCGGCTTCTCGTTGGTGACGTTCTGAACGCTCAGGGAAACTCGCAGGCCGCGCAGCCACGCGTTGTTCGATGCCTCGCCCGCGTCGTAGCTGAAGTACAGATCGCCCGTGGTCCATGCGTCGATGGATTGACGAGGCGTCGCGAGCGAATTTTCGTAGGCGCTCACGTGATTGAGTGCCAATGCCGTCGTGAATGCCGCACGCGTCCACGAGAACTGCGCCTGCCCATGCCACTTGGTCGGCTCGGCGAACGTGTTCAACAGCGGAATAAAAGCGGTGCCTGGCGCGATCTGCAGGTCATAGTTGAGCAGGCGCTCGATGTGAGTGCCGAAGGCGAACTGTCCGACGTTCGTCGCGAGCTCGTACGTCGCTTGCAACTGCACGCCAGACTGCTTGACGGTCGAAAGGTTGGCGACGCGCTGATCGAAAATCGCAGTCACCCCGGACGGCCCCATGCCCGCGTTGTCGCCGAGAAAGTTGGGGCTGGCGAATGCGGCCTGGATCTCCGCCGCCGACGGCGACAGGTTCAGGAACGGGGCCGCCAGCGGGCTGGTGAAGATCTGCGCATCGAACGTGACCGGCGGCAGAGCCACGCGATCGTGAAAGCGAATGTCGAAGTACGTCGCGGACATTTTCAACGCCGGCAGCGCATCGGGATGAAAGTCCAAGCCGACCGTGAAGGTCTCCGCGGTTTCGGGATCCAGGTCCGGATTGCCGCCACCGATGAACAAAGTGTTGGTGACGCCATCCGGCGAGTTCGGGTTGGCGATGAGATAGGTTTGATAATTCTCCGGCGCGCCGATCTGTGCCAGCAGCGGCGTTCGAAACGATTCCCCATACGTGCCGCGCACGTCCAGTGCCGAGGACAGCGCCCATTTCAAACCGAGCTTGGGATTGGTGGTGCCGCCGAAGTCGCTGTAATCGTCATGTCGAACCGCAGCCGAAAGCTCGACCAGGCGCGCCAGCGGCACGCCGTTGTGAGCGCCGATTATAGGAATGGACAACTCGGCGAACACGCTGCGTGCGTGCCGGTCCAGCGTCTGCATCGGCGTGTTGATCTCGAACCCCGTCGATTCCAACAGCTCGGACGCCTGGCCGAAGTCCTCGTTGCGGTAGCTTGCGCCGGCCGCGAGCTTCACCGGGCCCGAGTTCCAGGAGAACACCGTGCCGTCGACGATGAAATCCAGCGAGCGCTCTTTGGACTCGACCGCCATCGAGCCGACCTGATCGTAGGCAAAGCTGCCGAAGTCGACGCTGAGCCGGGTGAAATTGTGCTGTTCGAGAAACGAGTAATTGCCGGTGAACGCGGCTCGCCAGCCGCCGGCGAAAGAACGATCGACGGACACAGCGGCGCCATATTGTTTCGACTGCGTATCGGTGACGTTCTGCTGCGTGACGAACGAGCTCGCAATGGAATAAGGCGCCGAAGTATTCCGTTTGCTGAAGAGCGCATCGACGGTGACGGTCGACGCCGCATCGAGGTCCTGTCGTCCGGAGACGAACACGGCGTGCTGGCGGTCGCCGGCCATCAGCGAATACGGCCCGCCCTGATCGCCGATGTAGTCGCGCTGGGAGGCGTCCAGGCGGTCCTTGCGGTTGTATTCGTAATTGAGCAGCACGTTGCCGCTGCCCCAACTCGTGCCCAGCAATTGCGAAGCGCGCAGCGACTCGGCACCGCCGTCGGTGGCGCCACCGTATCTCACCTGACTTTCGGCACCATCGAAATCTTTGCGCGTGAAGATGTTGACCACGCCGGCGACAGCATCCGCGCCATAGATGGCAGAGGCGCCGTCATTCAAAACATCGATGTGATCGACCGCGGTCAGCGGGATCATGGAGATGTCAACGAACGCGCCATCGTTGCCAGCCGGCGCGATGCGATGACCATTGAGCAGCGTCAGCGTGGCAGCCGGCCCCAGACCGCCGAGATTGAATGCCGAATTGTTGAAGCTGTTAGTTCCACCGCCCGTGGTCGCAAACGCAGCGTTCGAGCCGGCGCCCGCAATTGGATCGACGTTCGCAAAGTTGCCGGGCATCTGCCGCGCAAACTGCTCGACGGTGCCAGCGCCGGAACGATAGAACTGCTCGCGCTGATAGGTGGTCACAGCAGCGCCGGCCGGCGCGGCGCCCCGAATGTGAGTTCCGGTGACGATGACTTCCGCGATCGGTTCTTCGAACGCCCCGGCCACCGGCGAGTGCATGAAGGAACCGGACCCGGATCGTGCTGCCGAGCCTCGTCGTGTATCCGCCGCCAGCCAGAATTTCTGTGTTGGAACCGACGACGCCTGCGGCGGCGGCTCTTTGATCACGACCGTACGCTCGTTGATCAGGGAGTACGTCAGGCCGGAGTTTCGTAACAACAACTCCAGCGCTTCCATCGGCCCGAACGTTCCCTGCAGCAGCAGGGTCTTGCCGTATTGAGCGTGGTTGCGGGAGGGCCAGACGACCTGCAGGCCGGACTGCTTCGACCAGTCGTTCAAGGCCGCGGTGAGCGGCTGCTCTTCGATATAAAACTTGATGCTGGTGGCTTCGCGGCCCTGAGCCATCGAAGGGGCGACCGATACCGCGCAGACCCCGATGAAAATCCCCATCAAGGTGGCCTGGACGACCGAGCCCCTCTCCCTGCCCATAACAACGACCCTCGACCGGATTGCGTGCGCGACCTGCGCGAACGCACATGGCTGTTGTAGAGCATGACCGGCAGTTGCGGCAGGAATTACCCTGTCCGCCACGCAGCCGCGCATCGCACGGCTGCGTGCGTGCAATCAATGGGCCGATTTCTTTTTCGGCACGTACAAATCCGTCAACGTCCCCTCGAACGCTTCGGCAGAGAACATCACCGTCTCCGACAGCGTGGGATGCGGATGAATCGTCAGCCCCAGGTCGGCCGCATCCGTATTCATCTCGATGGCCAGCGCAATTTCAGCAATCAGATCGCCGGCATTCGGGCCGACGATGCCGCCGCCGATGACCCGCTGCGTGGTCGGATCGAACAGCAGCTTGGTCATGCCGTCGTCACGTCCCAGCGTGAGCGAGCGCGCGTTCGCGGACCAGGGAAAACTGCCCTTTTCGAACACGATGCCCTTGGCCTTCGCTTCGGTTTCGGTCACGCCGACCCAGGCGATTTCGGGATCGGTGTATGCAACCGACGGAATCACACGCGCGTCGAACGCACGTTTTTCGCCGTGTGCGACTTCGGCGGCGAGCTTGCCTTCATACGATGCCTTGTGCGCAAGCATCGGCTGACCGACGATGTCGCCGATCGCAAAGATATGTGAAACATTGGTGCGCATCTGGCGGTCGGTCGGAATGAAGCCGCGCTCGTTCACCTGAACGCCGGCCGCTTCGGCGCCGATCTTCTTGCCGTTCGGGCTGCGGCCGACGGCAACCAGCACCTTGTCGTACACATGCGGTTCGATAGTCTGTTCGCCCTCGAACGTCACGCGGATGCCTTCCTTCAGCGCTTCGACCTTGGTGACCTTGGTCTTCACCATGATCTTTTCGTAGCGCTTGGCGATGCGCTTTTCCAGCGGCCGCACCAGGTCGCGGTCGCAACCCGGGATCAGGCCGTCGGTGAGCTCGACGACGCTGACCTTCGTGCCCAGCGCGTCATAGACGCAGGCCATTTCCAAACCGATGATGCCGCCGCCGACGACCAGCATGCGTTTCGGCAGATCGATCTCCAGCGCGCCGGTGGAATCGATGATGCGCGGATCGTCGGGCAAGCCCGGCAGGCGCACCGACTCGGAACCCGCGGCGATGATGCAGTTCTTGAACGAAACCCGGCGCGTGCTCTCGCCCGCGACTTCGATCTCGTGCGAAGAAACAAACTTGCCGGTGCCACGAATCACTTCGACCTTGCGTTGTTTCGCCAGCACGCCCAAGCCGCCGGTGAGCTTACCGACCACTTTTTCTTTCCAGCCGCGCAGCTTGGCAACGTCGATCTCGGGCTTGCCGAACTTCACGCCGGCAATCTCACCCATCTCGTGCGCTTCTTCGATCACCTTCGCAGCGTGCAGTAACGCCTTGGAGGGAATGCACCCGACGTTCAAACAAACGCCGCCGAGCTGCGGCCAGCGTTCGATGAGCGCCACTTTCATGCCCAGGTCGGCAGCACGGAACGCGGCGGTGTAGCCACCAGGGCCCGCGCCAAGCACGACCATATCGAAATCGTAGTTGCCGCTTTCTGCCTTCAAGGCGGCGTCCACGGACGCTTTGTCTCGCACGAGAGTCTCGGCGAACGCAACGTCGTCGGAAGGTTTGCTCGCGGATTTGGCGGGCGCGCTCTTCACAGCCGGCGCGGCCGCAGGAGCAGGAGCCGACGCAGCGGCACCGCTCGCTTCGACTTCCAGCACGACGCTGCCTTTGGAAACGCGATCGCCTTTCTTCACCGCGACCGACTTCACGACACCGGCCGCCGAGGACGGCACATCCATCGTCGCCTTCTCGGTTTCCAATGTGAGCAGCGGCGTTTCCAGCTCGATCGCATCGCCGGGCTTCACGAGCACATCGATGACTTCAACGTCTTTGAAGTCACCGATATCGGGCACGATAACTTTGGTCACGGAACAGCCTCGAGCAGGCCTCGCGCGTCGGCGAGCTTCTCGGCAAGGAAGGTGGTGAAGCGAACGCCCGCGGCACCGTCGATCACGCGATGATCGTAGGCGAGCGTGAAAGGCAGCATCAGGCGCGGCACGAACTGACCGTCTTTGTAGACGGGTTTCATGCTCGACTTGGCCACACCCAGAATCGCAACTTCCGGCGCGTTGATGATCGGTGTGAAGCCGACGCCGCCAATGCCACCGAGGCTCGACACTGTAAATGTCGCGCCCTGCATTTCAGCCGCGGACAGTTTGCCGGCGCGGGCCTTCTCGGACAGCACAGCGAGATCCTTGGCGATCTCGTACACATCTTTCTTATCAGCGTCGCGGATCACTGGAACGACCAGGCCGTTCGGCGTGTCGGCCGCGAAGCCGAGATGAATGTATTTTTTCAGGACCAGGTTCTGGCCCGACGGTTCGAGCGAGCTGTTGACGTTCGGGAATTCCTTCAGCGCCTTCACGCACGCGCGCAGCACGAACGCGAGCGGCGTGAGCTTGACGCCCGCCTTCTCGGCTTCGCCCTTCAACTTCTTGCGCGACTCTTCCAGATCGGTGATGTCCGCTTCGTCCATCTGCCAGACGTGCGGAATGTTGAGCCAGCTGGCCTGCAGGCGCGGGCCGGAAATCTTCTGGATGCGGCTGAGCGGCTTGAGCTCGATCTCGCCGAACTTGGAGAAATCGACTTCGGGAATCTTCGGCAGGCCAACGCCGCCACCCGCACTCGCGGCCGCAGCCGGCGCGGACAGCGCTTGTTTGACGAAGCTCTTGACGTCGTCCGGGGTGATGCGACCTTTTGCGCCGGTGCCTTTGATCTTGCCCAGATCAGCGCCGAGTTCGCGAGCGAACTTGCGCACCGAGGGGCTCGCGTAAGCACGAGCAAAACCAGCTTCGTCGATCGGCGCCAATCCTGCCGGCGCTTTCGACGCAGCGGGAGCAGGCGCAGCTTGCGGAGCCGGTGCAGCCGGTTTCGGTGCAGGAGCTTCAGCACGTGCAGCTGGCGCAGGTGCCGCTTTCGGAGCAGCGGCAGGCGCAGGAGCCGGCGCACCACCCGCAGCTTCGATCTGACCGATCAAACTGCCCTTGGAAACGCGATCGCCCTTTTTCAATGCAATCGTTTTCAGAACACCGGCAGCGGTCGATGGAACATCCATCGTTGCCTTCTCGGTTTCGAGCGTGAGCAGCGGCGTGTCGACGTCGATGCGATCGCCCGCTTTCACCAGCACGTCGATCACTTCGACATCTTTGAAGTCGCCGATGTCGGGAACCGTCAGGTCGCGCGAGCCGCCGCCGCCGGCGCTCGCAGGCGCAGACTTCGCCGCGCCGGCATTCTTCTGCGACTGATCGAGGCTCAGCGAAGGCGTCGACACAGGCTCTTCGGCGGTGCCGGTTGCCTTCGCGCCTTTCGGCTGTTCGAGCTTCGATGGCGCGGACGCCATCTCAGTTGAACCCGCGGTGGCGGGCGGGGCTTTCGCGCCGCCTTTGGCTTCGATCTGACCGATCACACTGCCTTTGGAAACACGGTCGCCTTTCTTCAAAGCGAGCGAGGTGATGGTGCCAGCCGCAGTCGCAGGCACATCCATGGTCGCCTTTTCGGTTTCCAACGTGAGCAGCGGCGTGTCGACGTCGATTTGATCGCCGGGCTTGACCAGGACGTCGATGACTTCGACGTCCTTGAAGTCGCCCAGGTCGGGTACGGTGATATCAGTGGGCATGAGGCGTTTACATGCTCTCTTATTGGGTCACCGGATTCGGCTTGTCCGGATCGATGTTGAATTTTTTCAGCGCGGCTTTCACGGTCGCCATGTCCAGCTTGCCTTCGTCGGCCAGCGAACGCAGCGACGCCACGACGATGTGTGGCGCGTCCACTTCGAAATGTTTGCGAAGCTGTGCGCGCGAGTCGCTGCGACCGAAGCCGTCGGTGCCGAGCACGACGTAACGACCGGGGACCCACTGACGTATCTGATCGGGCACGATGCGCATGTTATCCGTGGCCGCAATGAACGGGCCGGTGCGATCGCCGAGCAGCTGCCGCACGTACGGCACCGCAGGCGCCTGATCGGGATGCAGCATGTTCTTGCGTTCCACGTCCAGCGCTTCACGACGCAGCTCGGAGAAGCTGGTCGCGCTGAAGATGTCGGAAGGCACGCCGTAATCCTTCTCCAGAATTTCGGCGGCTTTGATCACTTCGCGCAGGATGGTGCCCGAACCCATGAGGTTCACGCGCACCTTGCCCTTGCCGCCGGCACGCAGCAGATACATTCCCTTGAGAATGCCCGCTTCCGCGCCCTTCGGCATCGCCGGGTGATCGTAGTTTTCGTTCATCACCGACAGGTAATAGAAAACATCTTCCTGCTCGGCAAACATGCGGCGCATGCCGTCCTGAATGATCACGGCGAGCTCGTATGCAAACGTCGGATCGTAGGCGACGCAGTTCGGAATCGTGGTCGACACCAGGTGGCTGTGGCCGTCCTGATGTTGCAAACCTTCGCCCGCAAGCGTGGTGCGGCCCGAGGTGCCGCCGACCAGGAAGCCGCGAGCCTGGCTGTCGCCGGCCGCCCAGATGAAGTCGCCGACGCGCTGGAACCCGAACATCGAGTAATAGATGTAGAACGGGATCATGTTCACGCCGTGATTGGCGTAAGCCGTGCCGGCCGCGATGAACGACGCCAGCGCGCCGCCTTCGTTGATGCCTTCTTCGAGGATCTGACCTTTCCTGTCTTCCTTGTAGAACATCAGCTGGTCGGCATCCTGCGGCGTGTACAGCTGGCCCGCCGAGGAATAAATGCCGACCTGGCGGAACATGCCTTCCATACCGAAGGTGCGCGCTTCGTCCGGGACGATGGGCACGATGTTCTTGCCGATGTTCTTGTCCTTCACCAGCATCTGCAGGATGCGCACGAATGCCATCGTGGTGGAGAACTCACGTTCGCCCGAGGCCTGCAGCAGCGAATCGAATGTTTCCAGCGGCGGAATCGTGAGCGCCGGCGCATTGGCGCGACGCTGCGGCAGGTAGCCGCCCAAGCGCTTGCGACGCTCGTGCAGATACTTCATTTCCGGCGAATCTTCCGGCAGGCGCTGGAACGGCGACTTCGCAATCGCTTCATCCGGAATATCGATGTACACGCGGCGGCGGAATTCGCGCAGCGCTTCGTCATCGAGCTTCTTCTGCTGGTGAGTGATGTTCTGGCTCTCGCCCCACTTGCCCATCAGGAAGCCCTTGACGGTCTTGCACAGAATCACCGTGGGCGCGCCCTTGTGATTCACGGCCGCGTTGTAGGCGTTGTAAACCTTCTGGAAGTCGTGACCGCCGCGGTTCAGGCGCCAGATGTCGTCATCGGACATGTTGGCGACCATCTCCTTCAGCTCGGGATATTTGCCGAAGAAGTTTTCGCGCGTGTACGCGCCGCCCTTGGCCTTGAAGTTCTGATATTCGCCGTCGACGCACTCTTCCATCACGCGACGGAGCAGTCCTTTGGTATCTCGCGCCAGCAGCGGATCCCAGCGCGAGCCCCAGATGACTTTGATGACGTTCCAGCCGGCACCGAGGAACGCAGCTTCCAGTTCCTGAATGATCTTGCCGTTGCCGCGCACCGGACCGTCGAGGCGCTGCAGATTGCAATTGATGACGAACACCAGGTTGTCGAGCTTCTCGCGCACCGGCATGGTGATCGCGCCCATCGACTCGGGCTCGTCCATTTCGCCGTCGCCGAGGAACGCCCACACCTTGCGATCGGTGGTCGGCACCACGCCGCGATGTTCGAGGTAACGCTGAAAGCGCGCCTGGTAGATCGCCATCATGGGACCCAGGCCCATCGACACGGTCGGGAACTGCCAGAAGTCCGGCATCAGCCACGGGTGCGGATAGGAGCTCAAGCCTTTTTCCGGATTCGCCACTTCCTGGCGGAAGTGCCGCAGATGTTCTTCGGTCAGCCGGCCTTCGAGGTACGCACGCGCATAGATACCGGGCGCAACGTGGCCCTGGATGTAAACCATGTCGCCGGGATGATTCTCGGTCGGCGCGCGCCAGAAGTGGTTGAAGCCCACTTCATACATGGTCGCCGAAGAGGCGTAGCT
>CAMLEO010000109.1 GCA_946478975.1 uncultured Steroidobacter sp. | reverse complement strand
GTTCCTGCTCACGTTGAGCAATCTGCAGAAGATTCTCGAAAAAGCAGTCGCGCACGCCGAAGCGCGCAAGTTCGATCCGAATGTATTCGTGTCCATGCGCCTGTATCCGGACATGCTGCCGCTGGCGCGCCAAGTGCAGATCGCGAGCGATGCCGCCAAAGGCGCGGCCGCACGCCTGACCGGCACCGAGCCGCCGAAGTTCGAAGACAACGAAGCCACGATGGCCGAGCTCATCGCGCGCGTCGTGAAGACGGTTGATTATCTGCAAGGCTTCAAGCCCGAGCAGTTCGCCGGCGCTGAAGAGCGCGCGATCACGATCAAGACGCCGCGCAATACATTCAACTTCAGCGGCCAGAACTTCCTGCGCCACTGGGCGCTGCCGAATCTGTTCTTCCACGCCACGGTCGCTTATTCGCTGCTGCGCCATGGCGGCGTGGAACTCGGCAAGGCCGATTTCCTCGGCCAGGTCCCACAGCTTTGAGATGACGTGCAGTGAGGGCCTGAAGTGGCCCTCACCTTGCTCGACCCGACGTCAGTCGATCGGCATGCGCTGCGCGTAGTAATCGACCGCCATGCGTGCAGCCATCGGGTCGATGTTGCACAGGGCAATGAGCACATAGCCCAGCTCCGGGAAAATTCTCAGGTCGGAGTTCATGCCCGGCGCGCCGCCGCCATGACCGAAGCTGCGCAGTTTGCCCGCCCCTTCCAGTCCAAAGCCGTAACCGTATCCTCCGGCGTGATCCTGCGGGCTGCTCGCGAGTGTGAGCATCTTGTTGGAAAGCAGCTTGCCCGCCTGCAACGCTTGCGCGAAGCGCAGCATGTCTCCCGCAGTGGAATATCCGCCGCCCGCAGCCATCCCGCGATAGGGCAGCGTGTCGGTGTTCGGGACCCACTTACCGTCCTTTTTCATATAACCCATCGAACGTCGCGGCACGTCTTCGTTCTCCGGCAGCGAACCGGTGGAACGCATGCCCGCGGGCTCGAATATCTTTTCATGCACGTAGTCGTAGTAGGACTGTCCGGTCACCTTCTCGATCAGTGCGCCCAACAGCACGAAGCCGTAGTTTGAATAGCGATCCTGAGTGCCCGGCTCGAACTCGGGCGGCCGCTCGCCATAGAGCTTGAGATAGTCGGCATGTTCCTTCAGCTGCAGCCGCCTGGCATCGAACTGCGGCCCGAAGATGTCGCCGGTGCCGCCGGAATGCGTGAGCAAGTGATGGATCGTGACTTTGCCCGCCAGGTCTTTGTTCGGATAGTCGGGCAGATATTTGACGATGGGCTCGTGCAGCGACAGCTTGCCGGCTTCCACCAGCTGCAACACAGCCACCGAAGTAAACATTTTATTTTGCGAGCCGAGCCGGAACTGAGTTTCCAGCGTGTTCAGCACGTTGGCTTCGCGATTCGCTTTGCCCCACGCTCGCTGCAGCAGTACTCGATCGCCGCGTGCGATCAGCACGACGCCGGAGAAACGATCCTGCTTCGCGAGCTGGTCGACGCGAGCCGTGAGCGCGTGCAGAGCCTCCTTCTGAGACAGCCGAGGCGGAGCCAGGTCCGGCGGCAGGTCCGTTCCCCAAAGCCTGATCTTGTCCATGACTGGCGCGTCGCCGCTCTTCGCTGTCAGCTCGATCCGCAGCGGCCGCTCGGTCTCTTTCTCCTGGATCAGCGCGACGACTTTCAGCGGCTCGCTCTCGTAAACGCGCAGCAGGGTCAAGCCGCCGGACATCTCGCGATGATCGCGCACATTCTCGGGGACGCCCTGCTCGCGACCGTTCTTGATATAGAACGAATTCAGCTGGGCCGCATCGCCGGAATTGAAGGCGACCAGGAACTCGCCCAGGATCTTGCCGGCCGGAGTGTCCGGCAGCGGCACCTCGGCCGTCGCAATACCTACCCACAGCAACAGCAGCGACAGCAGATATTTCATCGGACAGTCCTACGTGATGGAGTCAGGGCGCCTCTTCCATCTTATCGACAGCCCGGCCCAGAAACATCAAGCGCTCATCGAGTGCCTCGACGATCCGGATACAGGCGGCCGCGATCTGGTCGCTGCGCCCGAGCGCTTCCGCCGATACCATGGCCTCTTGAAACATTTCCTGGCTGCCCGCCGCATCCCCCGCTCTGGCGCGAACAGCGGCGAGTGCGGCGTACGCTGCCGGGAGCAATTCTTCGTCCTTGATCCTGCGCACAGCCGCGTGAGCCGCATCGATGACTTCGAGCGAGGGGTGCTGGCCGCCTCGGAATGTTTGCATGCTGATGACACCGAACTGCGCGGCTGCATCGACCAACGGATCGGAGAACTCGCTGGCTACCGCAGTCGCGCCGGCAGTGGTCGCATTTGAATCCAGCGACACGGCGTCCCGCACGAGCAACGCTCTGGTCACGCGATCGCTGATGTTCTTCGCCGCGCCGATGGCTTCGCGAGTATCGCCAGCGCGAGCCTGGCTGCGGCCAATGTTGTCGAGCAGATCATCTCGGTCCGCACCTGCCGGCAATTGCTCTGCCTCGGCTCGCAGCCCGCGTAATGTTTCACGCGCTACAGTGACATCGCCGGCAGCCACCTGCCAACGAGCCAGCTGCGCCGCTCGTTCCAATTTGAGCTGCGGCTTCGCCCGTGATTGGCGGACCGTCGCCATTGCGGTCGCCAGTAGTTCCCGGCCGGCTGCGACTTCATCACGCTCTACTCGTTGCAAGGCGATGCGACCTTGAACCAAGACGCGAGACATCGGCTCGTTGATGAGCTGCACCGTCTTGAGCGCGCCGGGGAAATCGCCCTTCTCTGCTTGAGTCAATGCAATGCGTCCATACACTTCGTCGCGACTCGCCTTGCGCGCACGTGCGGCCAGTTCGAGCGCGATAGAAACATCGCCATTGTCGACGCGGGCGGCTGCGACATCGCCGAAAGCCATGGCGGCATATTCTTTGTCTTCGATACTCGGCAGCATCGCCCGCGCGACTTCGATGTCTCCGTTCGAACAATGCGCGCTGACGATTTGTCTCAAGATGTCGCCGCGGGCCACAGGGTCGCCGATGCGCAACGCCAGTGCGTGAGCGGCTGGAAGATTTCCCAGCCTGACATGAACATTTGCTATCGCTGCGTATGCCTGCGCTTGCGGACGCGAACTGGTAATTGAATCGGCTGTTTGTCTGGCGCCGATCAAATCGTCGGCAGCGATCTGCGCCTGCACGATGTCGTTCAGCACCCAGCCGCGAAATTCATCTGCTTGAATTCGTGCCGCGACCGCGAGTGCCTGACGAGTGATTTTCTCCGCAGCGGCGGGGCCTTCTACAGTGGCCTGCGCGCGAGCGATGGCGGCGAGCACTTCGCCTTCACGATACGGATCCTGAACTCGTGCGGCGGCATTCTGCGCACGAGTCAGCGCGATTGAGCGCCACTGCGCCGGATCGGAAGCTTGATCGTCAGGAGATTCGGCGGAGAGCGCGGCGGGAACGCTCCACAGGATCGCGACGACAATGATCCCTGTCGCGACGACGGACCGCTTCGCCCTGCATGGCAACCGCACCCCGGTGACCTCCCCAGCCCCCTTGTCGAGTTGCTAAGTAACCCGAGTGCTGTGAGGTTTGCAATCTTTACGTGCGATTTTCTGTTGCGGCGGTGCGTGGCCTCGCTACACCGCCCGCAATGCTGTCGCCACCGGCAGACGAGCCGCCCGAATCGCAGGAAACAATCCGCCGAGCAGACCAATCACACACGCCCACACGATGCCCAGAATCATCAGCTGAGGATTCACGCTCAGCGCGAACACCAGCTGGCCCATGCCGCCGCCGGAGGTGCTGACGGTATTACCGTTGAAGAACATCCACGCGATCAATGCGCCGATCACGCCGCCGATCAAGGCGAGCACCAGCGCTTCAGCCAGCACCGACATCACCATTGCAGTCGAGCCGAAGCCCAACGCACGCAACGTTGCAATTTCCTGCAGCCGAGCACTCACCGCCGAATACATCGTATTCAACGCAGCGAAGATCGCGCCCACCGCCATGATTCCGCCGACCACATATGCGATCACAGAAATGATCGTGCTCATGGTTTTGGATTGCTGCCGGTAGTACTCGCGCTCACGCATCACGTCGACCGACAGCGTCGGGTTCGACAGCAGCGAATCTTTGAATTTCTGAAACGCCGCCTCGGATTCCAGCAACACGGTGACGCTTTGGAACGCGCCGCGCTTGTCGACCGAATTCAACGTTTCCGCGTCGGTCATGATCGAAGACTCGTGCGAGTCGCCGTTGGTTTCAAACACACCAACCACGGTCCAGTTCGCGGCACGCGCATGAATCACGTCGCCGATGTTCAGCCCTTTGAACTGCGCACGCGCCTGCTTGCCGACAATGACTTCGGTGACGGCCGGTTTGAACATGCGGCCTTCGACGATCTTCAACTCCGGCCGCACTTCCGAGACCATCGGCCCGACGCCGCGCAGGATCACGTTGACCTCGGCATCGTCTTCTTTCTTGTGCATGCTCAGAATGCGCATGCCTTCGGCAGAAAGAATCGGGTCGCCCTGCGCGTTGTGCTTGATGCCCGCTGCATCGTTCACCGCGCGCGCGGAGTTACGATCCAAGGCGCTGGATGTTTCCGCGATCGAGCCGTTGCGCAGGTAAATCGCGCGATCGTCACGCCCGGCATTCTCCAATGTGCGAATCAAGCCGGTCGACATCGCGAGCACCGACACGAGCACGGCGACGACACCAGCGATGCCGATGACGATGACTGCCGACGTACTCGCCCGCTGCGGCATGCTGCGAAAGTTCATCGCAGTGACGGCGCCGATCTGACGGAACATTTTCATCCGTGTGCTCTCATTCAGCGCCCGGCCAGGGCGTCAACGATATTCAACTGGCGCGCACGCCACGCCGGCGGGAAGCCGCTGATGAACGCGAGCAGCAGCGCGATGCCGAGGCCCATTCCACCCACCATGGCTGGCATGTGGAAATTGCCGAACAGTTTCTGCAACGCCGGCGATTCGAACACCAGCGCCGCAAGGCCCATGCCGAGCAGCGCCGCGAACAGGCACAGCAGCAGCGCCTCGATGAGAACCAGCGTCAGAACCTTTGCGTCCGAGTAGCCCAAGGTCTTCAGCACGGCCAGCTCAGAGGTGCGCTCACGAACCGATTGCATCATCGTGTTCGCAGTCAGGAACAACAGCGTGAACAACACCGCACCGACGATTGCGTTGGCGATGAAGTTGATGTCGCCCAGTTGTTTCAGCTGCGACTGCGCGAGTGCGGACTCGGTTTGAGTGCGCGTCTCGACCTCGGAGTTCGCAAACATATTGTCGATCTCGTGCGAGATGCGATCGGCCTGCCTCGGATCCTGCACGGACACGATGTAGTAATGAACCTGCCCGGTGCCGAAGGCACGCGCCTCGTCGAAATAGCTGTAGTTCAGATAAAACGTCGGGAAGCCCGCGCCATAAGCCGACGCGTCGAACGTGCCGACCACGTCGAACTGCCACGAATTGCTGCCGCTCTTGTTGGTCCAGATCGAGGTGCCGATGGGAATGCGGTCGCCGACCTTCCAGCCATGCTTCTTGGCCAGTTCTTCGCCGACCAGCACGCCGGTGCGCGTTCGCTCCATCGCCTCGATGTATTCGGGGCGGATTTTGATTTCCTTGTAGACCTTGAACAGTTCGGTCGCATCGGTCGCGAACGCCGGGATCGGCGTCTTCGCTTCGCGAAAGTAGCCGCCGAAATAGGCCCACATGGAAACGGCCCGCACGCCGGGCACTGTACGGATGCGGCTGAGATACGAGATCGGCATGCCGTCGGTCATGCTGGTGCGGGCCGAAACATACAAACGATCGACATCGAGCTTCGCCAGCGAAGTGCTGAAGCCCTGGTTGATCCCTTGCAGCAGCCCGAACAGCAGGAACGCGACCACGACCGAAATCATGGTGAACACGGTGCGCGTTTTCTTGCGCCACAGCCCGGCCCAGACCAACCTGAAATATTTCATGCGGCACGCCTCGCGTCGTTGGTCAGCCGGCCCTTGTCGAGATGCAACTCGCGCGAGGCGTACTCGGCGGCCTTGGGATCGTGGGTCACCATGATGATGGTCTTGTTCTGGCTGCGGTTCAGGGCCTGCAGCAGGTTCATGATCTCTTCGGCGTTCTGGCGATCGAGGTCGCCGGTGGGCTCGTCGCACACCAACAGCGTCGGATCGGAGACGATCGCACGAGCGATGGCGACGCGCTGCTGTTGACCGCCCGAGAGCTCGTTGGGCTTGTGCTTGGCGCGATCCGCGAGGCCGACCAGTTGCAACGCTGTTTGCACGCGCTGCTTGCGCTGAGATTTGGAAAGACTCGTCAGCAGCAGCGGAACTTCGACGTTCGCTTCCGCCGTCAGCACCGGCAGCAGGTTGTAGAACTGGAAAATGAAACCGATATTGCGCGCACGCCAGTCGGAGAGGCTGCCCCGCGAGAGCTGATCGATGCGATCGCCCGCGACCGAGACTTCGCCGCTGGTGGGCTGGTCGAGGCCCGCGACCAGGTTGAGCAACGTGGTTTTGCCCGAGCCCGAGGGCCCCATCAAGGCAAGGAATTCTCCGCGCTCGATGGCGAGATCGACGCCATGAAGCACTTCCACTTTCTGTTTGCCGCGAATATAGCTCTTGGTGACATTACGCAGGGTAACGAGTTCAGTCATGGCGCGTGCAATCCGTGTCTGTGGAAGGCGGGCGCAAGTGTACGACTCGCGATGCGAGTCGTCAGGTACTTGCCGGCAAACGGCGGAAGATTGCCGGCCGCCCGTCCAAAGAGACGGTTATGCGGCCGCGGCCTGAGCCCGCAGCCGAGGCTCCCGAATGGGAAAGTTGACGACCGCCGCCAGCAAGGCCAGCGCCATGTCCGCGTACCAGATCCATTGATAGCTGTGCGTCTTGGCGACCACGATGCCGCCGAGCCACGCGCCGAGGAACCCGCCGGCCTGGTGAGACACCAAGGTCAAGCCGAACAGCGTCGCGATATATCGCGTGCCGAACAGCTTGCCGATGATGCCCGCGGTCGGCGGAACGGTCGCGAGCCAGGTCATGCCGAGCGTGGCCGCGAACAGATAGATGTTGAACGCCGTCTTCGGCATCACGATGTAGATCGCAATGATCGCCGCCCGGCTGCCATAGATCAGCGCCAGCAGATACTTCATACGAAAGTGCTGCCCCAGCCAGCCGATGCCCAGGCTGCCAACCACATTGAACAAGCCGATCAATCCCAACGAAGTCGCCGCCACCTCGGGCGTGAGCCCGCACATCTGCAGGTCGCTGGGAAAATGCGTGACCAGGAATGCAATGTGAAACCCGCAGGTGAAAAAGCCTGCGTGCAAATACAAATAACTCGGGTTCCTCATCGCCTCGCGCAGCTGCTCGCCCAAGCTCATGTGAGCCCCTGCGACCGCGCCCGCCGCCTTCGTCACGACGCTCGACGTTGACTTCAACAGCGGCAGCACCAGCGGAATAGTCAGCAACGCTGCGCCGGCAGCAGCAAACATTGCCATCGCCCAGCCGTACGCGCCGATGATGAATTGAATCAACGGCGCGAATATGAACTGACCGATCGAGCCGCCGGCGTTGATGATGCCGGACGCCATCGAGCGTTTCTCGGCCGGCAGCTGCTGAGACGCGATGCCGATCAGTATGGAGAAGCTGCCCGCCGCTGCGCCGGCGGCCGCGATCACGCCCATCGTAAACAGCAGCCCCGTGCTGGTGGTCATGAACGGCGTGAGCACCGAGCCGATCGCCAGCATCAACGCGCCGACGATGATCACTTTCACTGCGCCGTACTTGTCCGCGATCGCACCGAAGATCGGCTGCGCGGCGCCGAATACGAATTGGCCGATGGCCAGCGCGAAGCTGAAAGCAACGATGGAAACGCCGGTGCTGTGGGTGATGGGCAGCAGGAACAATCCCGACGTTTGCCGCACGCCCATGGTGATCATCAGGATCGCAGCCGCGGCGACGATGAGTCCCAGGGTTGAGGAACGCGCAGCCGATGAAGGTGCAATGTTCGTGTTCATGAGGCGGGCGAGTATTGCGCGTCCGCCGCCGGACTCACAGGTACAGTTGCATGAGAAATGGTCACCAGTCTCGTGACAAACCAGCCGCAATCGCTCGCGACCGCCGTCAGCGTCCCTTATGATCCGCGCCCCTCGTCGTTCCGTAAGGGAAAGTTATCGATCATGAACATCTCTTCAACCATCGTGATTCGCATCGCCGTCGCCGCGATGTTCATCATTCATGGCGTGGCGCGGTTTTATTACCACCAGATGTCGCCCTTCGGCGCGTTCCTGGAATCTCACGGCCTGCCGTTCGGGCTCGGCTGGGCGTGGCTGATCACCCTCATCGAAATCATCGGCGGCATTCTGCTGGCGCTCGGCCGTTACACGGCGCCGCTCGCGGCCTATTTCATTCTCGAAACCGCGCTCGGCATCTGGTGGATCCACTGGCACTCGGGCTGGTTCGTCGTCGGCCCCGGCCGCAACGGCATGGAATACAGCGTGCTGCTGATCTCCTGCCTGATCGCAATCCTGCTCGGCAAGAAGTGAGTCATTCGGTGGCGGCGACCACGCGCTTGGCCTGACTGCGCAGCTTGCGACGCAGGGCGATGGGGCTGACGATGTCGGCTTCGAACACCAGGTCGAACATGATGCGCAACGCCGCCTCTTCGCGCTCGAAATCCAAGGTCACCGGCTTGCGGCCTTTGAACTGATCGCCGAGCGGCTCCAGCCGCCGGCGAAACCAGTTGCCGAAGCTGTCCAGCAGCTGCTGCCGGCCCTTGGCGGAGATCATCAGCTCCACCGGAAAGCTGCTCGGCGGATTCTGTTCGAACTTCTCGCACCAGTGGGTCCAGAACTTGTTCAGATCGAAATCGGCATCGCGCGTGAAGTGGGTGCCGGTGGTCTGCAGCGACAGCATGCGTGAGATTCTGAACACGCGTGTTTCTTTCTTGACGCGGCCGATCAGGTACCAGGTGTCGACCTTCACCACCAGCGCGTAGGGCTCGACCAGGTACTCCTTCTCTTCGTCGTTGCTGCGGCGGTAGTTGATCTGGATGCACTCGTCTTTCCAGATCGAGGTGCGCAGCGTGTCGAGATAGGGCGAAGTGTCCTGCGATCGAAACCAGGGCTTGGTATCGAACAACAATCGGCCACGTGCGTGCTGGGCCCGCAGCTGATGCATCGTCGGCACGGCAGCCGAGAGCTTGTCCAGCGCCGTGCGCGTCGGCCCAGCGAGATCGCGCACGCCGATGGATGCGGGGCTTGCGATCAGCGCGAGCGCTTCGGCTTCGCCGGAGGACAGGCCGGTGAGATCGGATTGATAACCTTCGATCAGCCGGATGCCGCCGCCGCGGCCCTGCTCGGTGTAGACCGGCACGCCCATGGTCGAGAGCGCGTCGATGTCACGGAAGATGGTGCGAACGGAAACGTCGAGACGTTGAGCGAGCTCACCGGCGGTGAGAGCCTGGGCCCGTTGCAGGGCCATGAGGATGGCGATGAGTCGTTCGGCGCGCATGTCGGCATTACAACTGCAAAAGCTGACACCAAATGGCAACGACTACGTTCGATGAAGTCACCCCCGGGTACATGGATGTACCCCGCCGCCATCGGCGGCGGCGAGCGGGCAAAAGTCACGCCTTTTGCCCAGCTCGCACGAGGGTCGTGGCAGGATGCCCGATCCCGAGTTTTAAACTATCTCACGCCCATGAACGCCGAAACGTAATCCGCCTGGCTGCGCTTGATCGCTTCGTGGGCTTCGTCGCGGCCGTACACGTGGGTGATCTCGACCTTGTGATCCGGCGAGCCGGGCGCGTGTTTGTACGTGAGGAAGTAGTGGCGCACGCGTTCGATGACCGACTTCGGGCATTGCGAGATGTCGGTCATGTGGCCGTAGAGCGCGTCGTCGCGCATGACGGCGATGATTTTATCGTCGGCCTCGTTCTCATCGATCATGCGCAGGCCGCCGATGGGAATGGCCTGCACCAGCAGGTCGCCGTGGCCGATCGACTTCTCGGTCAGCACGCAGATGTCCATCGGGTCGCCATCGCCCTTGATATCGGTCTTGCCGGTGCGCTCTTCGCAATAAGCGGCGACGCGCTCGGCGCACAGCGTGCGCGGCAGGAAACCGTACAGCGACGGGCAGACGTTGGAGAAGCGCTGCGGCCGGTCGACCTTGAGCAGGCCGGTGGCCTTGTCGATTTCGTACTTCACCGTATCGGTGGGCACGATCTCGATGTAGGCGGTGACAGTGGACGGCGCGCCGGCGCCAAGCTCGACACCGTGCCACGGGTGGGCACGAAAAGCGGAAGGAAACATATTCGGCATGGATGACAGTGAGGGATGGGTACTGGAGCTGACGGGAAGGACGGCGGACAATCGCCGGTCCGGCAGTGTACCTGAAGCAAGGACGGCTGCAGCCGGCGCCGCCGTCTGAAGACACCTTCGCGCCCATGACCGACTTGCAGCGTTTTATCCGCAATGTCCCGGACTTTCCCACCCCGGGGATCCTGTTTCGCGACATCGCCCCGTTGTTACGCGAGCACTTTGCCGAGGCGATCGACGCCATGAGCGGCCTGCTCGACAGCGAGCAATGGCGCCAGATCGACGCCGTTGCCGGCATCGAATCGCGAGGCTTCATCCTGGGCGCCGCCCTCGCGCTCCGGCATGGCAAGGGCTTCGTGCTCATCCGCAAGCAGGGCAAGCTGCCCCCGCCGGTGGTCAGCGCCGCCTATCAACTCGAATACGGCGCGGGAGTGCTGGAAATGCAGCAAGGCCAGGGCCGGCTGCTGCTGGTCGACGATGTGCTCGCGACCGGCGGGACGCTCCGGGCCGCAGCCGAGCTCTCAGCCGTCGCGGGTTATCAAGTGCAGGCGCTGGCGGTGCTGATCGACCTGAACCTGGTGCCGGACTTCCGCTGGGAACGCCAGCCGGTGCACGCGGTCATCCGGTACTGACAATTCTTTGTTGGCCGGCGCATTCGCCCCGGCCAAGCTATGGACTCAATGCCTGAACGGAGTCGAGGTACATCGAGATGCAGCTCAAACTCACAGTCGCCCTGCTCGCCACTTTGCTTGCGAGCACGGCGTTCGCGGTCGAGCCGGGACAGAAGGTGGAGAACTTCCAGCTCGGCGATCAAAGCGGCCAGTCGCATGCACTGTACGACCTGGCGAACAAGAAGGCCGTGGTGATCATGGTGCAGGGAAACGGCTGCCCGATCGTGCGCCAGGCCCTGCCCGCGCTCGCCGAAGTGCGTGCGAAATATCGCGAGCAAGGCGTCGAGTTTCTGCTATTGAACTCGAACCTGCAGGACAAGCGCGAGCTGGTCGCGAAGGAAGCCGCTGACTTCAAGATCGACTTCCCGATTCTGGTCGACGAGACCCAGCACGTCGGCGCAGCGCTCGGCGTGGTGCGCACGTCGGAAGTGTTCGTGATCGATCCGAAGAACTGGAGGCTCGCGTATCGCGGCCCGATGGACGACCGGCTGTCGTATGAGCGCCAGCGTCCGGCGCAACATCACTATTTGACCGATGCGCTGGATGCGATGGTCGCGGGTCAGCCGGTGAAAACGCCGAAGGCCGACGGCGTGGGTTGTCTGGTCAATTTCCCTAGAACCTGAGCGCAAGCAACTCTTACACGCTGTTGCGGCGCAGGCGGCACGAACGAATCTGCGTTCGCGATGACTTTGGTTATAGTGCGCGACTCGACGTACTAGAAGCTTAAGGATTCGTGATGAGAAAAGTGCTGCTGGCGCTGCTGCTGGTGCTGGGCCCGCTGTCCGCATTCGCGGCCACGATGTATATCTCCGATGAGCTGACTGTTCCCCTGCGTCGCGGTCCGTCGAACGGCCACAAGATCATCAACGCCGCTCTGCCGAGCGGGCTCGCGCTCGAAGTGTTGGGTGAAGACACTGCTGCGGGCTACACGCAGGTGCGCACGCCGAACGGCACCGAAGGCTGGGTCCAGACGCAATATCTCAGCAACCAGCCGGTTGCGAAAGACCGGCTCGCGGCAGCTAACAAACGTATCGAAACATTGGAAGCGCAGCTCAAGTCGACGCGCGACAACTATCAGGACGTTCGAGGTGCGCGCACCGAGATCGAAGGCCGCGCCAACGACCTGACGAAAGAGAATCAGCGCCTGCAGACTGAGCTCGCAGAGCTCAAGCGCGTGTCTGCCACTGCGATCACGCAGTATCAGGAAAACAAACAACTGAAAACCGACAATGCATCGCTGCAGACTCAGGTGACGCAGCTGAGCGAGCAGGTGCACAGCCTGGAGCGCAACGCCGTGCTGCGCTGGTTCCTGGCCGGCGGCGGGCTGGTGCTGGTGGGATTGATTCTCGGCGCCTGGATCAAGTCTCGGCCGAAACGTAGCAGCTGGGCGTGAGGCCCAGGGTGTAAAACCAAGCGTAGAAAAGAAAGATCGTTCGCGGCCCGGAAGAGAAGCCTGTGAACGATCGGGGGGCTAGCTTGAGAGATCGTTGTACCTTGGCTGCAGGAGGACACCGATTGCCTTGGCTACAACGGGCCAACTCACAAGCGTCGCTTGCCTCGATCGCTCACAGGCAGGCTCGCAGACAGATATGAGACCAGCACGATCACATCAAACCCGGAGCAAACTCGCAGTTTCAATTGAGCTGCTTGCTGGTATAGATCAGTTGGCGCGCTGGATTGAACCCCCCACGTGTTTGCAAAAACTACTTAGTGGTCGCGGCGTTCAGCAAAGGTTCGGTACTGCCATCCACTCGCGCCCGAAACATTTGTCCGCGCTGGATCGAAAGCGCTTCCATCACCGGCGCATCGGTGCTCTCGTCCCGATGCGGATACACCTGCACGGCAATCACACGTCCGTCGTACAGGGCAGTAACAGCAGGCACAGTCGTGTGACCGACCAGTACTGCGCGCACCTTGAAAGTCTTCAGTATTAGATCGATGTCACCACTGTCGGCGACAGTGAAGCCGCCGGCACGTGCCTCACGTTCAAAATAGCCGCGATACCACAGCGGCCCCGCCGGCCCCATCACAAATTCGCTGAGATCACTTGGAATGCGCGGCTCAGCCAGAAATTCGCGCACGACTTTGTTTGTTTCCGCGAGCGAGAGATGTCGATCGACCAGCGCGCGCGAGATACCGCCGTGAAGGCACAAGTACGGTCCCAGCCGAAATACAGCTGCCTTCGCGCGCAGCCAGCGGCCTAACAGCGACTGCTCATTCCATAATTCGGTGTGACTCGAAACGCCCAGCACCGCGGCCACGCGCCTGTATTTGGGATTGAGATAACGTTCGTCGCCGGTCAGCACCATGGCTTCGTGATTGCCCAGCGCCATGTGCACGCCGCCGCCAGCGCGTGCCGCCTCAGCCTCCAGCTCATAAATCAGCCACAGCAGCTCGGTGTGATTCGGGCCGCGATCGAACACGTCGCCGAGAATCGCGAGATGGCCTTTGCCGAAGGACCAGCGCAGCTGCTGATCGATCACGCGCTGGCGCTGCAGCAGCTGGACGGCAATCGCGAATTCGCCATGCGTGTCCGCCATTACGAACAATGGCACGCGCGCGCTCACATCGATTTCATCCGGTGCCGTGCTCGGCTCGCCGCGCAGCTTGACGTCGAACGCAGGCAACTCGCCGACCGCGGGAACTGTGATGGAGTCGCCGATCTTGACCGCCTGGTCCCGCACTCGGGGTGCGTCCGTCGTGCCTTCGACCCATTTCCCAATCCACTCACCGGAGGCGGATTGCGTGACATAAGGGCCGTCCTGAAGTCGCTCCGACGACTGGGCATGAGCGGCGCCGCCCAGCACCGCCAGCGCCAGCAACAACCACGAGCTGATGTTCATCCGTGAGCGAGTCTTATAGGAGTGCGACATGACTTCGCATGATAGTCGATCGTGACGAGCAGTCCTCCCAGGAGGGCACGTGGAAGGCGACATCATCGTGCTCCAGTTCGGCGACTCGGTGCTGCGCGGCCCGAGCGACGTGCTCGCTGCGGTCCACGAAATCTATCGCTGGTATCGCGCCGGCTGGCGAGTCGTGGCGCTTGCCGGCCAGGCCGGAGAACAGCGCGCCGCGTCCTCGCTCGCCATTGAGCTTGCGCACGCTGGCGTTCCGGCGCGCCTCATCGAGGCTGAGGGCATGGAGCCGCCGGTGCCGGCGGACACCATCGATCAACTACAAATATTGCTGGAATACATGCCCGTGCTGGTCGTGGCCGATCTCGGCGCCAGCGACGATCAAGCGGCGGTGTATCTGGCCAACGTACTGCGAGCGAGCCGCTGTCGTTTGTTGAAGGATATCGATGCCGTCTACGGCGCCGACCTCACGCATACATCGGCTGAGCTGCAGCGGTTTTCAGCGCTGGGCCGTGCCGACGCGGCAGCGACGACGGTGCTGATTCTCGGCGTCGAAGCCCTCGGTACGAGTATTTATAACAGCCTCGCCGCCATGCCCGAGCATTTCCAGGTGATCGGCATGTTCAATCCCGAGGGCACCGGGAGCATGCAAGCAACGCGCGACGCGCCGATGTTTGTAACGCCGGAGACGACGATGGGCCTGCGGCCGGACGTGGTCGTCGACACTTTGATCGGGCTGGAGCCGGCGCAGGCGCTGAATACTCATTTCCTGGAGCGCGGCGCCAGCGTCGTGTCCGCCAATCTTCCTTTGATCGCGGACGCGGGCCGCAAGCTCAACACGCTCGCTGCCCGTTGCAACACCTATCTGCGTTATAACGCGGCGATCAGCGGCAGCGCGCCGATGCTGGAAACGCTTCGTCGTGAAACCCACGTCGGGCAGATTCGCGCCATCGCAGCGGTGTTCGGCGGCGAGGCCAGCCGCATTCTCGATCGTTGCTCGAAAGGGTTCGACTTCGACGAGTTGTTACAAAACGCCAGCACCCAGCTCGGCGCCGTCGGCATTCATGAAGAAATGTCAGGTGTGCGCTCTGCACGCAAACTGTGCGTGCTGGCCCGGCATGCCTTCGGCCACGATCCGGATGCGTTCCGGGTCGATGCATTCGATGCTAAATCGTTGCGTGCGGCGCGCGATTCGCCAACCGAGAACTGCACACTCCGCCGGGTCGCCCGCGCATGGAAAATCAGCCACCGTGTTTTTGCCCAGCTGCGGCTGGAAGCGCTCGATTCGCGCGATCCTCTGGCACAAGTACACCCTGAATGGAACAGGCTCGTCATTACTCATCGGCCGGGTCGCGAGGCCCCGGAACGCCAGGTCGTCGTGCAAGGTCGCGACGGCTGCGGGCCCGGCACCGAGGCGCTGATGGCCGACCTGCTGGACGTGCGTTTCGCCCAGCTGGCTCTATCCAGGCCTGCCGCGCGAACTGCGCCCTAGGAATCTACTTCAGATTGATCACTGCCGCTGGCGGTGTATTTAGTTAAAATCGAGCCCCGATGAGCACCCTCACCCTTGGCCCCGCACGCATGGGCGATGCTCCCGCGATCGCCCACCTGTCGCGCGATTTGATCGAAACCGACCTGCCCTGGAGCTGGACGCCCCGGCGTGTCGCCGGGCTCATGCGCCAGCGCGAAAGCTCGGCCACCATTGCCAAAGACGGCAACCGGCTGGCGGGCTTCATTCTCGCGCAATACGGCGACGAGTCCGTCCACATCGCCTTGCTCGGCGTGGCCGCCGAATACCGCCGGCAAGGCGTTGGCCGCCGGCTGGTGCAATGGGTGGAGGATACGGCGACGGTCGCCGGCCTGTTCCTGGTGCGGCTCGAAGTGCGCGCCATCAAGCGTGACGCGCGTTTCTTCTATGCCTCGCTCGGCTATCGCGAGACCGATCGCATGGAAGGCTATTACAGCGGCCTGGAGGACGCGATCAAGCTGTCGCGCGACCTGCGAGCGGTCTCCGTTTCCAAATAGAGAGCTGTCTCAAAACAGCTCGCCCGCCGGCCCTGGCAGCATCTGCGCGCGCACCAGCGGAATCGGCGGACCGCCGTACGACAGGAACTCGTCGTTGAATTGCTTCCACGCCTCGCGCCCGCCGCGTGAGCTCGACCAGTCATCGCGCAGCTTGCGAATCATCAGCTTGCCCAACGTGTAGTTGAGATATCCCGGATCGTAAGTGCCGCGCGCCGCCTGCTGGCGGGCGTTGCCCGGATCCTGGAACGCGCTGTCTTTGAACATCTGCTCGCACTGGGCGACCGTCATGCCCTTGGTGTGCAGCCCGATCGCGCACATATAACGAACGTTCCTGAGCAGCGCATTCAACAACTGGCCGACGTGCAGCTCCGGCTGATCGGTCGCGATGCCTTTTTCGATCATCAGCTCCTCGGCGTAATGCGCCCAGCCTTCGGCGAACGCATAGCCGACGAACAGCTGGCCGAAGCGCCACGACGAGCGGTTCGAGTGCAGGAACTGCAGGAAATGGCCCGGCCACACTTCGTGAATCGAGGTGAACATCAGGTCCGCTTTGCCCGGCACGTACGCATCCTGCTCGGCCTGGGTCCACTTCGGATCGGGCGGCGCGATGTAGTACACCGACGGCAGCTCGTGCTCGAACGGCCCGGGAATGTTGATGTAGGCGAAGTTCTGGCGACGATACGCCGGCGCTTCCTCGACCTTCGCTTCCTCGCTGCCGGGAATGGAAACGATGTCGTTGTCGAGGATGTACTTCTTCAATGTTTCCAGCTGAGCGCGCGCACCGGCAACGGCACCGCCCTCCGGCTTGTCCGCATTCATGCGAGCCACGCACTCTTCGACCTTCGCACCCGGCGCAAATCCCCGGCACGCTTCCGTCAACGCCGACAAGTTACGTTCCAGATCGGCGCGGCCCATGGCTTCGATTCGATCGAGCGGCGTATCGACGTTTTCAGTCATTCGCAGCATCGCAGAGAAACGCTCCGCACCCAGCGCATAAGCCTCGTTCGCGTTCGGGCGTTGTGACTCCAGCCACTTCGCAAACGCGTCCATCGCCTGCGCGGCGCGCTCGGCCGCGGCGGTCAATTCTTTCTTCAGCGCTTCATCCTGCACGCTGGCAAACGCCTGCGGCACGTCCTTGCGATAGAACTCGACGAAGCCGCTGGAACTCGACACGCCGTAGTCGATGAAAGTCCGAGGCATCGGCAGCTGCAGGTTCGCTTTGATGTTCTCCAGCGCCTGTGGCACGTGCTTGGCGTAAGAAATAAACGCGCGCAGGCGCTGCTCCGGCGGCGCATAGGGAATGGTGATGTACGGGCTCGGATCGAGCGGCCCGTCGAAGTACCACGCCGGATTGGTGAATGGCTGCCGGGCATCGCGCAACAGGAACAGATCGTTATCGATCCGGCTCACCACGTAGTCGCGCTGGAAGCGCTCTTCGGGCATGAGGCTGCCGTCGGCGAACGCGAGCGCTCGCGTGCGCATCTGCTCCATGCGCGCGATTTCTTTCTTGATGCCTTGGGCGCTCCAGTCCGGCATCTGGCCATCGAACTCATGCCGACCCTGCCACACGGCGAAAGTGGGATTGGCGCGGAAGTAGCTTTCGACGAAGTCGTCGACGTACTTGGTCCATTCGACGTTGACGACTGGCGCGGGCGGTTCGGTGGCGCGCGCATTGGATTTGGGCGAGCGATCGCAACCGGCAAGCGACAGCCAAGACGCACTGAGCACCAGGACGATGCAACCGGCGCGGCGCCAGCCGCCCGAACGTGAATAACAGGCCATGAAAAAAGGACCAGTGACGAAGCCAGTCCGGATGATAACCGGTTGGCCCGCGACCGGGGGACGCAGGCCCTCGGGAGCTCGAGGGCCGCGCCGTCAAACGAGAAGTTTTTACTAAAATCAGAAGTTCATTCGTAGCGCGAGACCGTAGGTGCGAGGCATGTTGGTGAGATAACCGACACGCGCACGCGTGCCACGCTCACGATCCAGCGACAGGAACGCACGCTCGTCCCAAAGATTGTTGACGAACGCCGCCGCCTCCCAGCCGCCGGTTTTCACGCCGAACCGCAGGTTGCCGATGTCGTAACTCGGCAGCTCAGTCTCGAACGTGAACTGGCTGATCGTGGGATCGCCGAAGGGGAAAAAGCCCGGCGCACCGGTGCAGCCGACACAGCCAAACGGCGCTTCCTGGTCGGCGAGCTGCGTGTACGAGGAGCCGACGTGCTGGCCGGTGAAGTTCACGAATCCATCCATCGCATTGGAGAACGGCCAGGTGTACGTCGCGCTCAGCGCCGCCTGAAATTCCGGCGAGGTCGGCAGCCGATTGCCGTCGCGAATGCCGGCGATGGGCGCGCCGGTCGCATCCAGGCGCGACTTGGTGATCTCGGCGTTCACATACGTCGCCGAGATGCCGAAGTCCCAATTCTCCGTGGGCCGCGCGAACAGCTCGACTTCCGTGCCCACTGACTGGGCCTGCGCGTTCAACACGATGCGTGACGAGCACGAGCCTGCATCCGCGATCACTTGCAGATTGTCGATGTCGGAATAGAACACCGAAGCATTGAACGTCACACGCCCGCCTGCGAATGCAGTCTTCGCGCCGAGCTCGTAGTTCAACACCTTCTCGTCTTCGAACGTGGGCTGACCGCCGTAGATCACGCGGTCCGCCGCACTACACAGCGTGACGTTGAGTGGATCGTTGATGCCGCCGAGCCGGAAGCCCTTCGCCACCTGCGCCGTCAACAACACATCGCTGCTCGGCTCGAACGACAGAATCACCCGCGGCGAGAAGCCGTCCGAGCTGGTCGATCCCGGTTGATTCGTGTAGCCGACATCCGCGAACACGCCGGCGAACGTCAACTTCCGGTCCTCGTTGAAATCGTAGTAACGCAGGCCGCCGGTCAACGCCCATTGATCGCTGAAGTGCAGCGTGCCTTCGCCAAACACCGCGAACTGATCGAAGTTGTACGGCACCTTCGAGTAGTACGGCGTATTGGCGGGCGCATTGAAGCCGGAGCTCGGCGGCAGGCCCAAACGTACCAGCAATGCGTCGTAGCCCGGCGTCGGCAGGTTCTGGCCGTAATCGCGATCGATGTTTTGATAGAACGCGCCGACCAGCCACTCGAACGCACCGCCGCCGTCGGACGCGAGCCGCACTTCCTGGCTGAACGCTTTGAGCTGAGTCGAATCGTACAGCGGCGAGTTCAAGCGCACCTCCGCTGGCGTCACCGGAATTCCAGTCGCGCCGCTGAGGCTGAGCGTCACGCTGCCGGTCAACTGCGTCGCATCTCGCAGCACAGTCAGATCGCGGTCCGTGTACGAGCTTATCGAGGTCAACGTCAGCGCGCCCAGACCGAATTCCATGCGCAGGTCGGCGAGCTTGAATTCGTCATCGATGCCTTCGCGGAACTGCGTGACTTGCCCGCGCCGGCCGGGATTCACCGGCGGCTGCGAAGTCGTGTAGGGGTTGCCGAGAATGTTATAAACATCGATGCGCGGATAGCCGTCGGTTTGCAGCTTCTGATAAACGATGCGAGGCGTGATGGAAACATGCTCGCTCGGCTGAAACAGCACTGCCACCCGTGCGCCGCTCTTCTCGCCGCTGTTGACGTCCTCGCGTACGTTGCGGCCGGGATAATAGGAATCGATGAAGCCGGCCTGATCGTTGTAATAACCGACCAAGCGCATTGCGACCGTCTGCCCCATCGGCACGTTGATCATGCCTTTCACGCCGCCGCCCACGTCCGTATCGGTGCCGGTGTAAGCGTTCGCTTCCGCAGCGCCTTGGAATTCGCCGAGCTTGGGTTGACGAGTGATGTATCGAATCGTGCCGGCGGAGGAGCCGGCGCCGAACAATGTTCCCTGCGGCCCGCGCAACACTTCGAAACGTTCCA
>CAMLEO010000108.1 GCA_946478975.1 uncultured Steroidobacter sp. | reverse complement strand
GATTCCCATGAAGTGCCCTTTTGGCGGCACATAGCCCGTCACCGAATTGTCGAAGCTGCTCGATGAGTTCGGGCCCGATGCGATCCATATCGCGACGGAAGGAACATTGGGCGCTGCCGCGAGGAAATGGTGCTTGCGGAGAAGGTTTCCGTTCACGACTTCGTATCACACACAGTTTCCAGAATACTTGCGCGCGCGAGTGCCGATTCCGCTCGCTGTCAGCTACGCGCATTTGCGGAGTTTCCATTCGGTGGCGGCGAGGATGATGGTCGCGACGCCAGCGATGCAGCGACTGCTGGAGTCGCGTGGCTTCAGAAACATCGTGAGGTGGACGCGCGGCGTCGACATCAATCTATTCAAACCGCGCGACAAAAGTTACCTCGATCTGCCCCGGCCGATTGCCATGTATGTGGGCCGAGTCGCAGTCGAGAAAAACATCGAAGCCTTTCTAAAGCTGGATCTGCCGGGAACCAAGGTCGTGGTGGGCGATGGCCCGGCGCGGGCGGATCTGCAGGCGAAATATCCGGCGGCGAAGTTCGTTGGTTATAAGTTTGGCGAAGAGCTCGCTTCGCATGTCGCTGCGGCAGATGTGTTCGTGTTCCCCAGCCGCACGGACACATTTGGATTGGTGCTGCTGGAAGCGATGGCGTGCGGCGTGCCGGTCGCCGCTTATCCGGTGACCGGCCCGATCGACGTCGTGACTCAGGGCGTGACGGGCGAGCTCAACGAAGACCTGCGTGCCGCGACGCTTGCGGCGCTCAAGCTGGATCCGAAGCAGTGTCGCGCTTATGCGCTAACAAACACTTGGGAAAATGCGACTCGGCAGTTCCTGTCGCAGCTCGCGCCACGAGTCGCCACAGAGCCGCTCGTGCAGTCGGCGCTCGATTCAGCGTAAGGGCTTATCTCAAGCCGTTGGCGCGAGCCTCGGCCGCTTGAGCTTCAACGTTCTTGCCGCGAGCGCGGAGCGATTCCGCAATCAAACTCCACGCAGCGGAGTTCGCACGGGGCGCGTTGACAGACATCGACGCCGCCTTGCGGCCCATGTTTTCCGCCTGAACGTAATTGCCTTCGGCCTGACGCACCTTGCCGAGCTCGATCCACAGCAGCGCGTTATCGGGCTCGATGCGCAACGCTCGCTCGATGGACGAAGCGGCGACAGCGAAATTCTTCGAAGCCATCTGCGCCTGTGCCTGGCCGACCAGCGCGCGTGAGGCTGCACTCAACGTGGGCTCGCGAACGACAGGCGGTGGCAACGGTTGCGGCTGTTCCACCGGCGGCTCGGGCTGCGGCGCCGGCTGAGTTTCAACAGGTGCGGGTGTCGACGGCGGCGGCACGGGCGTTGGCTGTGGCGTCGTCTTGTACGGTGACGGCACCGTGCACGCCGAAAGAGCGAGCGTCGCCGCTGCAATCCAGGAAAGTTGTAACTGTCGGGTCATCACGCGCCGATCTTCCGCATCATTCTAGTAAGAGACTTCAACGTATCCGCTGGTCAGTGCTGGGTGAGGCCGCGCCACCACTCGCCGACCTTTTCGCCGATCCCGCCGAGCACAGTATTGCCGCATGCCGATTGCATCGGAATCTGGGTGCCCTTGGGCACGGCGATGACGATCGGTTCTTCCCCGCAATCAGCCCTGGCACCGAGGCCCGTGGGGAATTCTACCCAAGTTTCCTCCAGGCTCTCCGGCAACGGCGCACTCCATGAAGTTGTTCCAAGGTTGGCCATCAACCGCGACCACACCACCAGCGAGCCGGACGAGCCGGTGAGCCCGGTCGGCGTGTTGTCGTCGTGGCCGATCCAGACCACCGCGAGATGGCTGCCGGAGAAGCCCGCGAACCAGCTGTCACGATAATCCGAAGACGTGCCGGACTTGCCCGCGACCACCAGGTCCGGCGGCAGGATGGCCTTGGCGCCACGGCCGCTGCCGTGATTCATCACTTCGACCATCATGCGATTCACTTGATAGACGGCCTCGGGGCTCGCGACTGGTGTGACTTCCAGCGCAAACGATTTCAGCGCCTCGCCTTCCGAATCGACGACGGTGCGCACCGCGCGCAGCGGCGTGCTGAAACCACCGTTGGCAAACGCGTTGTACAGCTGCGCCACTTCGATCGGCGAAACATCGATCGAGCCGAGCAGCACCGACGGCAGTTCCGGCGGCTTCTGTTCCAGGCCGAGCGCCACGAATTCGTTTGTGACTTTTGGCAGGCCCACTTCCATGCCGAGCCGCACCGTCGCGAGATTCAGCGACTGCGCCAGCGCACGCACCAGCGGCACCGGGCCGTAGAACTGCTCCGAAATATTCTGCGGTTCCCACACCGTGCCATTGGGAAGATTCACGGTTATCGGGCCGTCTTCGACGATCGACGCTGCGTTGTAGTTGCCCGTTTCGAGCGCCGCCAGGTAAATCACCGGCTTCACCAGCGAGCCGATGGAACGTTTGGCGTCGAGCGCGCGATTGAAGCCGGCGAAGCTCGCCTGGCGACCGCCGACCATCGCGACCACCTCGCCGTTCTGCGGAGCCGTGACGACGACTACGCCTTCCAGCGGTGTCTTGCTCTTTTGTTTGCGCGATTTCTCGATGCGATCGATCTCTTGCGAAAGCGCCTTCTCCGCCTGCGTCTGCACTGTTGGATTGAGCGTGGAGAAAATCCGCAGGCCGGCTTCGGTCAAATCTTCTTCGCGATAATCACGGCGCAACGTCCGACGGACCAGATCCAGGAACGCGGGATAGTAGCCGCCGCCGGATTGCGCGCCCGTGCTCACGAGGCCGAGCGGCCGACGTGCCGCCTTCTCGGCCGCCTTCTTGTCGATCACGCCGTGCTCGGCCATCAGCTTCAGCACCAAGTCGCGGCGTTCGCGAACCCGGTCGGGATGACGACGCGGATCGTAGTAAGAAGGTCCGCGCACGACCGCAACGAGCAACGCGACTTCATGCAGCTGCAGTTCGGCGAGTGGCTTGCCGAAATAGAACTGGCTCGCGAGGCCAAAGCCGTGAATCGCGCGATTGCCGTCCTGGCCGAGATAGATTTCGTTGATGTATGCATTCATCAGGTCCTGCTTGCTGAAGTGCATCTCCAGCAGCATGGCCATGATGGCTTCCTCGGCCTTGCGGCCGAGCGTGCGACGATTGTCGAGGAAATAACTCTTCACCAGCTGTTGTGTCAGCGTCGAGCCGCCCTGCTCGTAACGCCCGGCACGCAAATTCACAAACACCGCGCGCAGAATGGCGGTGAAATTGATGCCGTGATGGGAATCGAACTTGCGGTCCTCGACGACCTTGAGCGCCGCAGGCAGCAACGGCGAGACTTCTTCCGGTGTAACCACGACGCGGTCTTCGCCGTGAATCGGAAAGATGCTGCCGATGAGCAGCGGATCCAGACGGAAGATCGGCACTTCTTCGTTGCGAGCGTTGCGCATGTCCTCGATCGCGCTGGTGCCCGCGGTGATCGACAACAGCTGCGGCTCCTGCATCGCGTCCGGGAAGCGGAAGCGGCGATTGATCAAATCGATGCGCGTGCCACGGCGGCTGTAACTGCCGGGATTCTTCGGGTCGTCGACGCGCTGATAGCCGAGCCGCTGCAGCTCCTGCTCCAGCAGATCGGCATTGAACGAGGAGCCGACGTACAGCTCGGTGGGTTCGGCGTACACCTGCGCGGGCAGCGTCCAGCGACGGCCTTCGAACTGGCTGGTGACCTTGCGATCGAGCGCGAACACCCAGATCGTGAATGCGATGGCCACGACGCCCAACGCGAGCGCGACGCCGGCCAGAATCCGTTTGTGAACTCTCTTCAGTCTCATCGTCGATTTCGTGTCATGCAGCCAACTGTCGTGGCCACCTTAAGCGCCAAATCGGGCAAACTGGTGGCAAATACTACGGCCTCCCGCCAATCCGTCCGCCGGGCGACGCATGCTACATTGCCGACGATTTTTTCGCCGGGTGCCCGACCGTTGTCCCGCCGCCAGCCCAGTCTATGAATGAAGAAGTGCCGCTGGTTCTGAACGTCGCGATCGCGCTCGGCATTGCCGTGGCAGGCGGCTTTCTCGCCAGCTGGCTGCGGCAGTCGCCCATCTTCGGCTACTTGCTGGCCGGCGTAGCCATTGGACCATTCACGCCCGGATTCGTTGGCGAGCGCGATCAGATCGCGTTGCTCGCCGATGTGGGCGTGATCTTCCTGATGTTCGGCCTGGGCGTGGCGTTCTCGCTCAAGGACCTGGGACGTGTCCGCGCGCTCGCAACGATTGGCACGACCATTCAGGTGGCACTGACCATTGGCGGCGGCGTGCTCGCCGGAACCGCGATGGGCTGGGGCGCCATGCAGGGAGCGGTGTTCGGCGTGGCGCTCGCCGCCAGCAGCTCGATGGTCATTCTGAAAACATTGCTCGATCGCGGCGAAATTGCCGCGAGCCACGGCCGGCTGCTGTTGTCCATGGCGATCGTGCAGGACCTGATCATCGTGGTGCTGATCGTGGTGTTGCCGAAGCTCGTGAACACACAGGAAGGCGGCACGCCCATGGATGTGGCCATCGATGTGGGCATCACCTTGCTGAAAGCGATGGTGTTCATCGGCGTTTCGCTGGCGATCGGGCTGCGAGCGGTGCCTTGGTTGATGGGCCACGTGTCCCGCATGCGTTCGTCGGAATTGTTCATTGTCACGGCCGCCGTGCTTGCGCTCGGTGCGGCGAGCGTCAGCACCCTGCTCGGCCTGTCGCCCGCGCTCGGCGCCTTTCTCGGCGGGCTGCTGTTGTCCGAAAGCGAATTCGATCATCGCGTGATTTCCGAGGTCGTGCCGGTGCGCGATCTGTTCGCGACGCTGTTCTTCGTGTCGGTGGGCATGCTGATCGACATTCATTTCATCGTGGCGAACTGGCCCGCGGTGCTCGGCATTGCTGCTTTCACCGTGGTGCTCAAATTCATTGTGACTGCCATGGGCATCGTGCCGTTCCATCTCACGGCGCGTACCGCGGCCTTTACGGCGCTGGGCATGATCCCCCTCGGCGAGCTGAATTTCGTGCTCGCTCAGATCGGTTTACAGACCCAGGCCCTTTCGCCCCAGCTCTACAATCTGATTCTGACGGCGGCGCTGGTCACCATCGTGTTGACGCCCTCGGCGTTCGCGATCGCGCCCAAACTCGGCGAGTTCGCGCTACATAACCGCTGGTTGCGGCGCTGGTTCGATACCGGCACCGGCGCGAGCGGCGAGGGCGCGCAGCTGGAAGCACACGCCATCGTGATCGGCTACGGCCGCGTCGGCCAAAGCGTCGCGCGAGGCCTGCGCGAAGCCGGCATCAGCGTCGCCGTGATCGATTCGCGACTGTCCCGTGTCCGAGATGGCGTCGCCGATGGATTGCCAGCGATCTACGGCAACGCATTTTCACCCACCGTGCTCGAAGCTGCTCATGTCGCCAATGCCAGACTGGCGGTCGTCGCCTTGCCGGACTTCGCGCCGGCCCGGGCTGCGATCAATCAACTGCGGCAACTGAACCCGTCGGTGGTTATAGCAGCGCGTGCCGAGCAATCGGTGAATGAGCCTGCCTTGCGGGCTGCCGGCGCTCATCTGGTGATCGTTCCTGAACTGGCAGGCGCGACCGCGCTGTTACATGGCGCGCTCGACATGCTGGGCGCTGCGCGCTGATCTTTCTTAATCCGCGCGTGCCGGTTTGAACGTCGCAGCGCCGACGATCAAACCAATCACTCCGGCAATCAACGATGCGGCCAGCACGCCCAGCTTCGCTGCGCCGAGCAGCTCCGCATTCGCGAACGCGAGATTGGAAATAAAGATCGACATCGTGAAGCCGATGCCGCCGAGGCAACCGACGACGAACAACGATCGCGGCGTGATTCCCGCCGGCAGCTCGCACAGTCCAACTCGCGCCGCCGCCAATGTTACTAACGTGATGCCGAGCGGCTTGCCGACTACCAACCCAACCACGATGCCCGCGCCGACGCTCATCGCGAGCGGATTCGCGAGGCTCAGTCCTTCCAGACTCACACCCGCATTCGCGAGCGCGAACAAAGGCATGATGCCGTAGGCGACCCACGGATGTAGCGCAGCCTGCAGGCTCGCCGACACGACCGGAATGTCACGTCCTGCAAGCGGCACTACCGGCGTCATCAATCCCAACGCAACGCCCGCGAGCGTCGGATGCACGCCGGCAACCAGCAGCCCGCCCCAAACAACAGCGCCAGGAATCAGATAAGCAAACGGCGACCGAATCGCCATGCGCTGGAACAACAGCACGCCGAGCAGGCCGAGGACTGCGATGCCGAGGCCAATCAACTTCACACCGCTGGAGTAGAAGAACGCGATCACCATGATCGCGGCGATGTCATCGATGATCGCCAGTGCCAGCAGCAGCACGCGCACGACGGGCGGCACGCGCTTGCCGAGCAACGCCAGAATGCCGACGGCGAACGCAATATCGGTCGCAGTGGGAATTGCCCAGCCGCGCTGAGTGACAGAGTGAAAGTTGAACGCGGTGTAGATCAGCGCTGGAACGATGACGCCGCCGGTTGCAGCGATCAGCGGCACCGCCGCCATGCGCACGCTCGACAGCGCGCCTTCGTGAATTTCGCGGCGGATCTCCAGGCCGACGACCAGGAAGAAAATGGTCATCAGCCCGTCGTTGATCCAGAAGTGCAGCGACTGCTCGGATACCCAACTGCCAATGCCGAGCGGCACAGGCGCGTGCCACAGCGCTTCGTATGAATCGCTCCAAGGCGAGTTGGCCCACGCCAGCGCGAGCGCGGCTGCAATCAACAAAACAATGCCGCCTGCCGCTTCAACATGCAGGAAACGTTCGAGCGCAGAAAGCAATCGCGCGCCGACGGGTGCTTCGACCCGCGGCCGAGGCGACGACTCGTTCATCGACTAGCGTCTCCAGAAGGACGGCGTCGCGATCACCAGCAGCGGGAATATTTCCAAGCGACCGAGCAGCATCGCGACCACGCACAGCCACTTCGCGATGTCGGACAGGGCCGTGAAGTTCGCCGAGACTTCGCCGAGCCCGATGCCGTAGTTGGTCATGCACGCCGCAATGGCTGAAAACGCTGTGACCTGGTCCGCGCCGGTGATCATCATCGCGACCATCAGCACGCCGAACAAAATGATGTACGCGGCAAAGAATCCCCACACCGAATCAATGATGCGCCAATCGACTGGCTTGCTGCCGATGCGCACCGGAATCTCGGCGCTGGGGTGAATCAGGCGCTGCACTTCGCGCAGGCCTTGTTTCCAGATCAGCAGCCAACGAATCACTTTCATGCCGCCCGACGTCGAGCCGGCCGAGCCGCTGATGAACGTCGCCAGCAGCAGGATTACCGGCAACGCGCCAGGCCAGAGCGAATAATCGGTGGTGAAGAAGCCGGTGCCGGTCTGGGTAGAGATCGCCTGAAACACCGCCGTGCGGATCGCCACGTCGGCACTGTAGATGTTGTTCGCGATCAGCATGCCCGTGGTCACCAAGGTGAGCAGCACGATCAAGAACAAGAACGCCCGGAATTCCGGATCGCTGAAGTAATCCTGCACGCGCCGATGCCGCAGCACGAAGTAATGCAACGCGAAGTTCTCGCTGCCCAGAAACATGAACAACGTCGCGATGATTTCCACCGCGACGTTATCGAAGTAGCCGATGCTGGCGTCGTGCGTGGAATGACCGCCGGTGGAAACAGTGGTGAAGCTGTGCGCGATCGCATCGAACGGCGTCATGCCCGCCAGCCAGTAACCGCCCGCGCACAGCACCGTCAATGTCAGATAGATCGCCCACAGCGCTTTTGCAGTCTCGGTGATGCGCGGTGTGAGTCTCACATCCTTCGCCGGCCGCGGACTCTCCGCTTTCAACAACTGCATGCCGCCGACGCCCAGCATTGGCAGCAGCGCGACCGCCAGCACGACGATACCGATGCCGCCCAGCCACTGGATCTGCTGGCGGAAATACAGAATCGAAATCGGCAGATCGTCGATGCCCACGATCACAGTCGCGCCGGTGGTGGTGAAGCCGGACACCGCTTCGAACACCGCATCCGTGGCCGACAAGTTCGGACGATCCGACAGCCACAACGGCACGGCGCCGGCGAAGCTGAGCACGATCCAAAACAACGACACGATCAGAAAGCCATCGCGCAGGCGCAGCTCACGCACGCATTTGCGCGCTGGAAACCAAACCACGGCGCCAAATATCAGCAAGGCGAAGAACGCGTCGAAGAACGGCTGCCAGTGACCGTCGTGGTAATACAGCGCCACGCCGATGGGCGGCAGCATGGTCACGCTGAACACCATCAACAACAAACCCAGGATGCGCTGGACGGTAAGAAAATTCATCGGCGCGGCTTACCTGGCGTGCCGGCGCGGCACATCGAACAGGCGCTCGACCGCTTCGACGTGACGTCGATCGGTCAGGAACAGGATCACGTGATCGTCGCGCTGAATCATGGTGTCGTGATGCGCGATGAGCACCTGGTCGCCGCGAGCGATGGCTGCGATGGTCGTGCCTTCGGGCAACGGAATGTTTTCGATCTTCTTGCCGATGACGCGCCCTTCGCCCTGGATGCCATGCACGATGACTTCCAGTGCCTCGGCCGCGCCACGTCGTAACGAGTGCACACGAACCACGTCGCCGCGGCGAACGTGGGCGAGCAACGAGCCGATCGTGACCTGCTGCGGCGACAGTGCGATGTCGATCGAGCCGCTTTGCATCAGCTCCGCATACGCGGGGCGATTGATCAGCGCCATCACTTTGTGACAGCCCAGGCGCTTGGCGAGCATCGCGGACAGAATGTTTGCTTCTTCCGCGTTGGTGACGGCGACGAACACGTCGGCGCTGTCGATGTTCTCTTCGAGCAGCAATTCCTCGTCGGCTGCGTCGCCGCTGAGCACGATGGTATTGCTGAGCTGCTCGGACACCTTGCGGGCCCGGCGCGGGTCGCGCTCGATGAGTTTGACCTGGTGCTGATCTTCGAGGTGCTGCGCGAGCCGGAAGCCGATGTTGCCGCCGCCGGCGATCACCACGCGGCGCACGGGGTCTTCGACCCGCTTCATTTCATTCATCACCATGCGAATGTCCTGGCGCGCGGCGATGAAGAACACTTCGTCTCCATCTTCGATGACGGTCTCGCCTTCCGGCTTTACGCTGTGACCGCCGCGATAGATCGCAGCCACCCGCGCATCGCGACCTTCGATGTGAGTCGGCAGTTGTTTGAGCTGCTGGCCGACCAGCGCGCCGCCTTTCGTCGCCTTCACGCCGACCAGTCGCACGCGGCCGTCCGCAAAATCCAGCACCTGCAGTGCGCCCGGATAGTTGATCAGCTGCACGACATGGTCGGTGACGAGCTGCTCGGGGCTGATCGGCACGTCCACTGCGAACGCGCGATCTTCGGTCGAAAACAACTTGGTGTGACGGGTGAAGTCGGCGGAACGGATACGGGCGATGCGCGTCGAGTCTTTGTTGAACAGACTCCAGGCGATCTGGCACGCCACCATGTTCACTTCGTCGCTGTTGGTGAGCGCGATGAAAATATCGGCGTCGCGGGCGCCGGCGGCTTCGAGCACGCTGGGCTGCGTGCCGCTGCCGACCAGCGTGCGAATGTCCAGGCGATCCTGCAGATCGCGCAGGAGCTCGTCGTTCACGTCGACGACGGTGACTTCGTTCGCAGCTTCACGCGCCAGGTGATAAGCAGCGGTGCGGCCCACCTGCCCGGCGCCAAGGATGATTATTTTCATACCGGTTCTAGGTTCGCATACGCCAGCATCAGCCACTTCGTGCCCTGACGTTCGAAATTCACTTGCACGCGTGCGTGGCTGCCCTGGCCTTCCAGGTCGAGCACCGTGCCTTCACCGAACTTGCCATGACGCACTCGTTGTCCGAGCCGGACGCCGCTGCCGGCGCCGATCAGATCTTCATGCACCCGGCCCCCGCGCGGCTGATACACAGGTCGCGAGATTTGAATGCGGGGACGAATTTCTTCCAGCAGCTCGGCCGGGATTTCTTTGATGAACCGCGACGGCGTGCCGTAGCTGTCCACGCCGTGCAGGCGTCGCTGCTCGGCATAAGTTAGATACAGTTGTTTCATCGCGCGCGTGGTGCCGACGTAACACAGGCGGCGCTCTTCTTCGAGGCCGTCCACGTCGGTGATCGAGCGCTGATGCGGGAACAGGCCGTCTTCCATGCCGCACAGGAACACGACAGGAAACTCCAGGCCCTTGGCCGAGTGCAACGTCATCATCTGCACACCGTCTTCGCCTGCACCTGCTTGTTCTTCGCCCGATTCCAGCACGGCGTGCGAGAGGAAGTTTGCGAGCGGCGAGACTTCGGTGTCGCCATCGGGCTCGTAGCCTCGCGCGGCGGACACCAATTCGTTCAAGTTGTCGACTCGCGCTTCGCCGCGATCGCCTTTCTCTTGCTGATAATGCGCGACCAGGCCGCTGGCGTGAATCACGTGATCCACCTGCTCGTGAATCGGCAGCGTGCGAATCTGTTGATCCAGCTGCTCGATCAGCAGCATGAACGCGTGCAGGTTCTGCCCGGCGCGTGCACCGAGCTCCTTGATGCACGCGCCCGCGGCGTCCCACATCGAACATGCATTCGCACGCGCGTAGTTGCGAACGATGTCGAGAGTTTTGTTGCCGATGCCGCGCGTGGGCAAGTTCACGATGCGTTCGAACGATGCGTCGTCGGTGCGGTTGAAGATCAAACGCAGATAACCGAGCGCGTCTTTGATTTCGGCACGTTCGAAGAACCGCAGGCCGCCGTACACGCGATACGGAATGCGCGCCGAGAGCAACGCTTCTTCAAACGCTCGCGACTGTGCGTTCGAGCGATACAGAATCGCACATTCGCTGCGCAGTCCGCCTTTGTTGGCCCACTCGCGAATGCGATTGATCACAAAGTCTGCTTCGTCGCGCTCGTTGAACGCGGCGTAGAGCTTGACCGGATCGCCCTGCTCGCCGCTGGTCCAGAGATTCTTGCCGAGCCGACCGCTGTTGTTGGCGATGAGCGCATTTGCGGCCGCGAGGATGTTACCGGTCGAACGATAGTTCTGTTCGAGGCGAAACAGCTGCACGGTCGGATAATCGCGGCGGTACTGCTGCAGATTCTCGACGCGCGCGCCACGCCAGCGATAAATGGACTGATCGTCATCGCCGACCGCAAACGGCAGACCGTCGGGCCCGGCCAGCAGCTTCAACCACGCATATTGAATCGTGTTGGTGTCCTGGAACTCGTCGATCAGCACGTGACGAAAGCGCTGCCGATAATGCGACAGCAGCTCTGGATGATCGCGCCACAGCTCGAAGGCGCGCAGCAGCAGCTCGGCGAAATCGATCACGCCGGCGCGGTCGCACTGGTCCTGATACAACTCGTACAGCTTGATGAACTGGCGCTTGGTGGGATCGCCGTCGTCGCGAATCTGCTTCGCACGCAGCCCTTCGTCCTTGCGCGCGTTGATGAACCACATGATCTCTTTCGGAACCCAGCGCTCCTCGTCGAGGTTTTGCGCTTTCAGCAGGCGGCGAATTGCACGCAGCTGATCTTCCGCATCCATGATCTGGAAACTTTGCGGCAGGTTCGCGTCCCGCCAGTGAATGCGCAGCAGCCGGTGCGCGATGCCGTGAAACGTGCCGATCCACAACGGCGCGCTGGGGACGCCCAGCATCGATTCGATACGGCCGCGCATCTCGCCGGCTGCCTTGTTTGTAAAGGTGACCGCGAGAATGCCGTGCGGCGAGGCGCCTTCCACCTGCACGAGCCAGGCGACGCGATGCGTGAGCACGCGCGTCTTGCCGCTGCCCGCGCCTGCCAGTACCAGCGTGGGCGCCAGCGGAGCCGCGACGGCTGCGCGTTGCGCGTCGTTGAGTCCTTCGAGTAGGTCGGAAACGTCCAGCGGTGATTCCTCACGAAGATCGCAGTCCAGAATCCCCAACGGGGCGCACCAAAATGGGTGCCTGGGCCGGGCTGCCAAGGGCGCGCATTCTACCAGCTGAGCGAATTGGGGACCCTCTCACTGGTTTGGTCGGGCTTTCTCGTTATCCTGTGCGCAATAACGAGGCTGACGGAGGGTTTCATGCGGGTTTCGCGCGCGCCAAACATTGTTTGCGCGGTTTTGCTGACAGTGGCGGGTTGCTCCAAAGCGCCCGAACCAGCCCGGCAGCTGCCGCCGACGACATTGCCCACGGCACCAGCGCCTTCCGACGAGACCGCGGCCGAGCCGCCTGCGGAATCCGGTTTGGCCATCAAGCGCGGCGTCGTCACCCTGGCCGCGGACCACACCACTTTCCGTCCATGCGGCGAGCAGGCGGATGTGTGGTTGATCGACCAGACGGAAGGTGTGCTCACGCGCGCTTTCGCGGGCGAAAAATCCGCGGATGGGTCGCCTCTGAAGTTGTACATCGAGGCATACGGCGAACGAGCGTCGACCGCGGAGGATTTGCCGGCTGCCGCCAGCGCTTTCCCGGGTGTGTTCGTGCTCGAAGAGGCGCTGTACGCCGCGCCCGCGGAACAGATCCACGGCTGTGACACGCCAGCTCAGGATTACATAGTCTCAGCGCGCGGCAATGAATCCTCCTGGAGTGTCGAAGTGACCGAGGCCGCGCTGACCTGGCATCAGGCGGAGGAGCCCAAGGAAATCTCGCTTCCCGCGCCGCAGACGCAGGACTCAGAAGGCGCGGTGAGCTACACGGCCGCGGACAAGGATCATCAGGTCGAGCTCATGATTGAGGCGCAGGACTGCCGCGACCCGACCTCTGGTGAATATTTCGCGTATTCCGCTCACGCGAAGCTGGACGGCAAACAATCCGCGGGCTGTGCGCGCATTGGGAAATAATCCGGCGCTATCTCTCTCGCAATGAAAGATCTCGCGAGGCTCCGGAAAACGATCGGGGCTTCGCGCGCTTGTACAGCGCACGAAACACCAGCCCGATGCCGAGCGCCAGCAGCGGGTCTGTAATCGAAGCGTGTTCGCCAGGCAGCCAGATCTGCAGCGTTTCTATCACCACCGCGACCGTGAGCATCACGCCGAACGCAAAATTCGTCGACGCGCCCCACTCACGTATCACCCACAGAAGCGCGCCCGATAGAAACAACTTGCCGAACAGCTGAACCCAGTCGATGGCCAGCAAGCCGTTGACCCAGCCGTCATTCACCCAGCTCATGAAAGGCCAGAAATCGAAACCGGCCGCGTGCTGAGAAAAATTGAATGGCGCCAGCTCTTCGATCAGCAGCAGCGCAACCACCGCCAGAACCAATGCCGCGCGTCGCGGCCTGGGCCGCAGCCGATGCATGAGTACGACCATCGGTAGCAGTAACAACAACGCGAGCAGCTCCGCGGGCACGAACGCCTGATTCGCAACGATCAAACGTCCGATCAATACGGCAGCCATCAGCAACAGCAATGATTCCAAGCGTCGCGGCCTACTCACGAGTGCTGCGACAGCCTGATTTACCACCAGCCAGCAGGTGAGAAAGATCAGCACCGTGACGAAATCGAATTGCGGATGGAACAACGGCCGCAGCGCTGCTTTCAACTTGCCGAGGTCGAATTGCGGCACGAACGGCGCGAGTCGCCATGCCAGCCACAAAAGGATGATCAGCGCCGCACCGGGATCGCGCGATTGTTTCTCCGGGCGCGTCGGCAGATGCATCAGATGAGATAGTCCCGCCCAGCCCACACCGCCAATTGCGCCGAGGAATGTGCCACCTGCATTCAACACGAGGTCCGTCAGGCTCGGCACGCGACTCGACAGATAGACCTGCGCGACTTCAATCGCCAGCGACAGCAGCGATCCGAGCAGCGACGCGATCACGACCGACGGGCCGCGCTGAAAGCGCGTGTTCAGCCACAGATACAAACAAAAGCCGAGTGGCAGATACAACAGCACGTTCGAGATGCGATCGCCGCGTCCCGCGCGCGCCCACGACAGCTCTCCCAACGCCGAGATCAGGCCTTCGTGAATGCCCGGCTTGAAGTTGAATGGATACAGCGAGCCGTAGGCGATCAGTGCGATCACCGCGACAGTGAGCCAGGGAATCGTGCTTCGGGTAGGACGCGTCGGAGCCACGATGTGCGGCCCGACGGCTACGTCAGCCGAATGATCAGATAGTGGTCGATCAATAGCGCCGCGAACAGCAGCGCCAGGTAGGTGATCGAAAAGGCGAAAGTCCGCATCGGCAGGCGGGCGTCGTTGCGCACTTTGAGCTGCAAGGTGCGGAACAGAAACACGCCGCCGAGCACCAGCGCCGCGACCAGGTAGATCAAGCCGCTCATGCCGGTGAGATACGGCAGCAGCGTGACGATCACGAGCAGAATCGTATAGAGCAGAATGTGCAGGCGAGTGAAGTCGCTGCTGTATGCGACCGGCAGCATCGGAATGCCCGCCTTCGCATATTCATCGCGCCGCGCGATCGCGAGCGCCCAGAAGTGCGGCGGCGTCCACGTGAAGATGATCAGGAACAACAACAACGCGTGCGGATCGATCGAACCCGTCACCGCGGTCCATCCCAGCACCGGCGGCGCCGCGCCGGCCGCTCCGCCGATGACGATGTTTTGAGGTGTCGCGTGTTTCAGCCACACCGTGTAAACGACGGCATAACCGATAAGCGAGCAGAATGTGAGCACGGCTGTCAGTGCATTCACCCAGCCCCACAGCAGAACCATCGACAGCACTGCCAGGATCATCGCGTACGTTAGCGCCTGACGTTCCGTCACATGCCCGGTCGGCAGCGGACGATTCCGCGTGCGCGCCATCTGTTCATCGAAGCGGCGATCGAGTACGTGATTGATCGCGGCGGCTGCGGACGCGGCGAGTGCGATGCCGATGGTGCCGAAAAGCAGCGCGTTCAGCGGCGGCAATCCGGGAGCAGCCAGGAACATGCCGGCAATGGCCGTGAACATGATCAACATCACCACGCGCGGCTTGCCCAGCTCGTAGTAATCGCGCCAGGACGCGGCAGGGTGAAGTGAGGAGGTTTCCACGGCAGACATAACAGGAACGAAGACGAAGACAGCGTGGGATTCTACACGGGTGAGCGCGGCTGCGTTTCCGTGGACACTTAACGTGTCCACGGACCGCGCGAACGCCGGTACACGGATGTGCCGGCTGGCCGACGCTCCAGGGACGGCTGCTTGAGATGACCTGCTATCTATCTAAGCAACCTGTTCATTCGCACTGTCGCGAGCAGCAATAGTGCCGCGACGCCGTTATGTGCCGTCGCGAGCGGCAGTGGCAGCGCCCGCATCACCATCACGGGCCCGAGGATGAGCTGCGTAATCAGCACGATTCCGAGCATGGCACCCGCCGCTCGCACCGTCGGCGTCGGCCCTCGGCGCCAGGCCAGGATGCTCAGCAGTCCCAGGATGATCGCCGCGGCAATCGCGCCGAGGCGGTGAACGAAGTGAATGGCCACGCGCGCGGGGTTGTCGAGCACGCCGCCTTCGTAATCGATGCCCAGGCCTCGCCACAACACGAACGCATCCTTGGCATCCATCTGCGGCCAGAAGCTGTTCTGACAGGTTGGAAAGTCCGGGCAGGCGAGCGCCGCGTAATTGCTGCTCGTCCAGCCGCCGAGCGCGATCTGCAGCGCCAGCACCAGCAAACCGACGCCCGCGAGTGTGCGCAGGTTGCTCGCAGTCGCGGGCAGTTCCGACGGCCCGGGCCGACGCATCGCTAGCCACGCGAGCAACGACAGTGTCGTGAGCCCGCCGATCAGGTGCAGAACGACGATCAGCGGCTTGAGCAGCAGCGTCACCGTCCACATGCCGAGCAGTCCCTGAAAGATCACCAGCCCGACCAGCGCGATCGGCAATGCCACCGGCTGTTCGGGATCTTTGCGATTGGCGATCGCGAGGCCCGCCAGCACCAGGATCAGCAGCCCCAAGGTGGAGGCGAAGTATCGATGCACCATCTCCTTGATGGCTTTGTGATACTGGAACGGCCGCTGCGGGAAGGCTTGGTTGATGGTGTCGACGTTCTCGGCCGCGCTGTCGACGCTCAAATGGCCGTAACAGCCCGGCCAGTCCGGGCAGCCGAGGCCGGCCGCGCTCAGCCGCACCCAGGCGCCGAGCACCACGACTGTGAACGCAAGCAGCACTCCCACCAGCGCCAGCCGGCGGAACAAAATCGAACGTGAGGTCATAGCGGGGCGGAATGATAGTCGCTGAGAGCCCCGCTGTGTTTCGAATGAGTCGATTTGTCCAGGCTCAATGCACGAACGATGCGATCCGCGTCAGGAAGGTGTAGTCCCCCTCGATCGCCATCAGCCCGATCAGCACCAGCAATGCCAGCGGCGGAATCAGGATCGCGAGCTTCAGCGCCAGCCGCTCCCACGCCATGTGCATGAAGATCGCGACGATGAAGCTCGCCTTGACCAGCATGAACACGATGATCAGCGTCCAGCGCACCGCGCCTTGCAACTGGAAGTAATCGACCATGTAGGAGAAGGCGCTGAACACGAACAGCAGCAGCCAGATCCATAGATACAGCTTGATGGGATGCTGCACGCCTTCGCCGTGCGAGCCGTGGACCTCGTGCGGCTCCCGCGCGACCGCCTGATTGTGTACCGCCTGATCCATGCCGCCTCCTACCACAGATAAAAGAACGCGAAGATGAACACCCACACCAGGTCGACGAAGTGCCAATACAAACCGGCGATCTCCACCGTCTCGTACGTGCCTTTGCGATCGTAGAAGCCGCTGAGCACGCGTGAAGCGACGACGCTGAGATAGATCACGCCGCCGGTCACGTGCATGCCGTGGAACCCGGTGATCATGAAGAACGATGAACCGAACTGTGCCGCGCCCATCGGATTGCCCCACGGCCGCACGCCTTCATGGACGATCAGCTTGGTCCACTCGAACGCCTGCATGCTGACGAATGTGAGACCCAGCGCCGCCGTTGCAAACATCAGCTGCGCGGTCCGCTTGCGATCGCGGCGATAACCGAAGTTCACTGCCATTGCCATGGTGCCGCTGCTGGTGATCAGCACCATGGTCATGATTGCGATCAGCAGCAGAGGAATGTCATGACCGCCGACGTTGAGCCCGAACACTTCGCTGGGATTCGGCCACGGTTCGGTCGTGGAGATCCGCACGTTCATGTACGACGTGAGGAAACACGAAAAGATGAAAGTGTCCGAGAGCAGGAAGATCCACATCATCGCCTTGCCCCACGGCACGGGGAAGGCTTGTTTGTCGGCGGACCAATCCGCCGTCACGCCTCGTAAGCCGGGCTCCAATGCGCTGGGTTCATGACTCATGACCAGTCCTTGTTGAAAGGTGTTCTCAAGTCGACAACAGCACTGCGAACAGACCCAGCCACACCAGCAGCAAGTAGTGCCAGTACACCGTCGTGAGCTCGACGCTCAGCCGCAGATCGATGGGTTCGATATCTTTTTGCAGCGAGCGCGCCAGCGTGCGGGTCCACACAAACAAACCGCCGAGCAGGTGCAGACCATGCACGGCGGTCAATACATAGAAAAACGCGACGGCGGGATTTTGCGGCGAGAACACTTGCGACAAGCGCAGCTGCCGCCAGGCCACCATCTGCCCGATCAGGAACGCCGCGGTGAGCATGCCGGCTGCAAACAAACGCAAGCGCGTCTGTTCCATTCGGCCGCGGGTGACGGCGGCCCCCGCCGATTGCATCGCGACGCTGCCGGCGATCAGAACGATCGTGTTCAGCCACAAAATGCCGGGGTCGCGGATCTGCGTCCAGTTGCCGGCCCCGTGCATCTCATGGCCGCCGTGCGCGCCCATGCGCATGTAGTAAGCCGATACAAACAAACCGAACAGCGAAGTGATGACGGCCAGGAAGACCCACAGCCCGATCCGCTTCGGCGCCATTGCTTCAAAGCCCGCTCCCGCAGGTGTTGCCACCTGCGCTTCCCAAGGCCTCACGCGCAGCTTGTTGACGAGCACCAGCCAAAGGATGACGCCCGCACACAAAGCGCCGTATGCGACGGTCAGGCTCATGTATGAACTCCATGAGCGCGGCCGACCGGCGTGCTCGGGCTGTCCGGCACATTCTGCGGAATGAAGTCTTCGGGAGCGCCGGGCACGTTGTAGTCATAGGCCCAGCGATGCACTTCCGGCAGATCTTTGCCCCAGTTGCCGTGCTTCGGCGGCGTTTCCGGCGTCTGCCATTCCAACGTCGTCGCATGCCACGGATTGCCGCTCGCAACCGGGCCTTTGAAGTACGACCACACCAGGTTGAACAGGAACACGCTCTGCGTCGCAGCCACGATCATGGCCGCGACCGAGATCCACATATTGGCCTCGTGCACCGACGGCGGAATGAATTGAATCGCGTCCCCGTAGCCGTAATAGCGGCGCGGCACACCCAGGATGCCCATGTAGTGCATCGGCAGGAAGATCGCGTAGGTGCCGAGGAAGGTCACCCAGAAATGAATCCTGCCGAGCCGCTCGTCGAACATGCGGCCGGTGATCTTCGGATACCAGTGATAGATCGCGCCGAACACCACCAGGATCGGCGACACGCCCATCACCATGTGGAAGTGGGCGACCACGAAGTAGGTGCCCGACAGCGGCACGTCCACCGTTACGTTGCCCAGAAACAAACCGGTCAAGCCGCCGTTGATGAATGTGAAGATGAAGCCGATCGCGAACAGCATCGGCACGGTGAGGCGCACATCGCCGCGCCAGACCGTCAGCACCCAGTTGTAAACCTTGATCGCCGTCGGCACCGCGATGATCAAGGTCGTGGTCGCAAAGAAGAATCCGAAGTAGGGATTCATGCCGCTCACATACATATGATGCGCCCACACGACGAAGCTCAGGCAGCCGATGGCGAGAATCGCCCACACCATCATTCGATAGCCGAAGATGTGGCGACGGGCGTGGGTGCTCAGCAGGTCCGAGACGATGCCGAACGCCGGCAGCGCGACGATATAAACTTCGGGATGGCCGAAGAACCAGAACAAGTGCTGGAACAACAGCGGGCTGCCGCCGACGTGGACGGTCTTTTCGCCCATCGACGAGACCGCGGGCATGAAGAAGCTGGTTCCGATCAGTGCGTCCAGCGCCATCATGATTGCGGAAACAAACAACGCCGGGAACGCCAGCAGGCCGAGAATCGTCGCCGTGAAAATGCCCCAGACCGACAGCGGCATGCGCATGAACGTCATGCCCTTGCAGCGGGCCTGCAGAATCGTCGTCACATAGTTCAGGCCGCCCATGGTGAACGCGACGATGAAGATCGCGAGCGAAGCCAGCATACAAACGATGCCCCAGCTCGCTCCGGGGGTGCCGGGCAGTACGGCTTGCGGCGGATATAACGTCCAGCCTGCGCCGGTCGGGCCGCCGGGAATGAAGAAGCCGGCCACCAGCACCAGCACCGCGAGCAGATAGAACCAGAAGCTCAGCATGTTCAAGTACGGGAACACCATGTCCCGGGCGCCGAGCATCAGCGGAATGAGATAATTGCCGAAGCCGCCGAGAAACAGCGCCGTGAGCAGATAAATCACCATGATCATGCCGTGCATGGTGATGTACTGGTAATACTCCTGGGGCGCGATCAGCGAGAAGGTGTCCGGAAAGCCCAGCTGCAGGCGCATCAGCACCGACATCACCAGCGCGACCAGCCCGATGCTGATCGCGACCAGCGCGTACTGGATCGCGATGACTTTGTGATCCTGACTCCAGATGTACTTGCGAATGAAGCTTTGCGGGTCGTGCAAAGCATGTTCGTGGTCACGATCGGCGATTGCTACGAAGGCCATCGGCACACTCCTGTTCGCGCGCGGCGGGTCAAGTCATCGTTGTAATAATCCGGCCAGTTACAGAGTCCGTAAGTAGTCGAGCACGTCCGCGATGGCCTCGTCGTCCTTGAGCGTGCGTGCCAT
>CAMLEO010000107.1 GCA_946478975.1 uncultured Steroidobacter sp. | reverse complement strand
CAGATCGGCCGGGCCGAATCCGGAGAGGATACGTGGGCGCCCAACCGTTCCGAGTTTCACATCGAGCTCGAACCCAACTTGAGCGGCGACACGCAGGAGCGCATTGAAGCGGCTCTGCGGCAGGTTTTAAAGGGATTTCCGGGGCTGCAATCGGAGGTTGTGACGTTCCTCGGCGATCGCATCAGCGAATCCATCTCCGGTGAAACTGCGGCGATGAGCATCAACGTATTTGGCCCCGATCTCGCGACGCTCGATCGTACTGCGCGCGAAATCGCCTCAGTGCTGCGCAAGCTTCCAGGTGCAGCTGACGTTCAATTTCAAGCCGGCTCAAACCAGCCGACGTTGAGCATCACTCCGCGCTCGGAGCGACTCGCGATTTTCGGGCTGCGTCCGACGGATGTATTCGACGCAGTGGCTGCGGCGTACGCCGGTGTGCGCGTCGCTCAAGTCTACGAGGGCAACCAGTCGCTCGCGGTGCGCGTGCTGTTGAACGATGCGAGCCGGAGCGATCCCAACGCTGTCCGCGATCTTTTGATCAAGACAACGAATGGTCGCCTCGTGCCACTGGGCATGCTCTGCGATGTGGCGATGGAGGAGGGGCGCTCGACGGTGATGCACGATCGCGGCCAGCGCCGGCAGGTCGTCACGTTGAATCCCGACACGCGTGACATGCTTGGATTCATGCGTACGGCGCAGGCGACAATTGCTCGTGACGTCAAACTGCCACGAGAGGTGTACCTGGAGTTCGGCGGCAGCGCCCAGGCGGCGACCGAGGCCACTCGCGATCTGATCCTGCACAGTGCAATCGCTGCGGTCGTGGTCGTGATGGTGCTGCTCCTGGCCTTCGGGAGCCTGCGGACTGCGGGATTGATTCTGGTCAATGTTCCTTTCGCGCTGGTGGGTGCGGTTGCGGCCGTCGCGCTGAGCTCTGCATCGTTATCTATCGGGTCGCTGGTCGGATTGGTCACGCTGTTCGGAATCTCCGCGCGGAACAGCATCATGCTGTTATCTCACTACGAACATCTGGTGACAGTCGAGGGGCGTTCGTGGGGACGCATGCTGGCGCTCCGCGGCGCGCGTGAGCGAGTGACGCCGATCTTGATGACCGCGCTGGTCACGGCTCTGGGTGTGTTGCCTCTGGCGATTGGAAGCGGCGAGGCGGGGCGGGAGATCGAAGGGCCGATGGCGATTGTGATTCTCGGCGGGCTCGTATCGTCGACGCTGCTCAATCTGTTCGTCATGCCCGCTGTCGCCGCCCGATACTTCGTGCCGCGAGCGAGGCAGTCGGCAGCAGATGGCGGATTGGTCGTCGCTCCGAGTTCTGTTTCCTAGAGAGGCAGCGATGTTTCCAAGGTCGTCGCTTATGTTACTGCTCGCGGCCTTTCTCTGGTCGGCGGGCGTGTTCGCGGCCGATGCACCTGCGCTGACGTTGGAGACCAAGATCGCCCTCGGCGATGTGGCGGGTCGCATCGATCATCTCGCGTTCGATCCCACGCGTCAGCGCGTTTACGTCGCCGAGCTCGGCAACAACAGCATCGGTATCGTGGATATCAAAGGGCACCGTGTGATCCGCACTGTGCCCGGGTTCAAGGAGCCGCAAGGCATCGCCTATGAGCCCGGCACCGATACGGTCTACGTCGCCAATGGCGGCGACGGCTCAGTCCGCATGTTTCGTGGCTCGGATTTCGCTGCGCTCGGGAGCATTGCGCTGGGAGACGATGCAGATAACGTGCGGGTCGATCAGGCTGCACATCGCATCTATGTCGGCTACGGCGATGGCGCACTTGCCGTTATCGATCCCGCTACGCGTGCGCGCGTGGCGGAGATTCCGCTCGCGGGTCATCCGGAAAGTTTTCAACTCGTGCCTGGTGGGCGCGACATCATCGTGAACGTGCCCGATGCAAAGCAGATCGCCGTAGTTTCTCGTGAGACCAACAAACGAGTTGCCGCCTGGCCGACCGGCAGCCTGCTTGCGAACTATCCCTTGGCGCTCGACGTCAAGAGAGGTCGCGTGCTCAGTATTTTCAGAAAGCCGGCTCGTCTGCAGGCCTACGAGTTGCAGACGGGGCGCGCTTTGAGCGGCAGCGATGTTTGCGGCGACTCCGACGATGTATTCGTCGATGCAAAGAGAGATCGCGTGTATGTGATCTGCGGCGAAGGCTTCGTCGACACGCTCGACGCATCTGGTGACACCTTTGCGCACAAAGGACGCTTCACTACGTCGAGCGGCTCGCGCACCGGATTGTTCATCCCCGAGCTCGATCGCCTGCTAGTAGCAATCCGCGCGGCCCGCGACCAACCCGCGGCGATATGGATCTTGCGGCCCGAACCCTGAGTTTTTTTATGGAGAAATGTCCTTGAGGATGGTCCGCTTCGTCGTGCTGTTTCTCATTGCCGAAGCCCTTGCGGGGCTATGTGCCATTCTGCCCGGGAGGCTCGATCGGCCGGTGCGATGGTGTGAGTTGAGGCTACTGTATTTCATCCGCAGCCGGGGTCCCGGGGGATTCGACGACGGAGTACAGGTAAAGCTGATGAGGCACGCCAGTGTTTATGCCGCGCCGGTGACTCGGCTGCTGCTGCATTCTCGGCCGGGCTCGTTGGATGAGCGCATCGCGCTGTGTTTCGTATCGGACGTGCGCGGCTCCGCCGAGCTCGAAATCGCCCTGGCTCGATTCGGGAACGAGCACCCGGATGAGCAAACACGGGACCTGGTCAACGCCATCCTTGCCGACGCGCCGCGAGCAAACAATGTTCGCTAGAACTCACGCCTTCCGCTTTCGCACCGCCGCCTTCTTGGGTTTGCCGGTGGTGTCGATCAGGTCCAGCACGTCGCCGATGATTTTTCTCATCGCGACGCGCGCGACTTCGGGTTTGTTACGTGCGATGGCGTCGCGCACGGCGGCGTGGTCGGCGATGCTGGCGGAATGGCCTTTGATGCGGTTGGTGAACTGGATGGAGCTGCGTAGGGCAGTGGCAACGACATCCTGAAACTGGCCATAGAACGGATTCTTGGACGCCTTGAGGATGGCGACGTGAAAGGCGATGTCGGCGTCGAGCGTGTTGTCACGGCCGCTCTCCGCGGCTTTCATTCGTTCCAAGCCGGCGTCGATGGCGTCACGCTCGCTGGTATCGGCATACACGGCCGCGAGTGCGGCGGCTTCGGGCTCGATGGCAACCCGCAGTTGATTGAAGTGACGCAGCAGGTCGACGGAGAACGTGCGTTCGAGCAGCCAGCGCAGCACGTCGGTGTCGAACAGATTCCAGCTGCTGGTCGGCTGGACGATGGTTCCTTGTTTGGGCCGCGAGCTGAGCAAGCCTTTCGCCGTCAGCATCTTCACAGCTTCGCGCGTCACGGACCGGCTCACGCCGTGTTGTTTGGCGAGCTCGGCTTCGGTCGGAAAGCTCTGCTGACCGTAGCCGCCGGTCACGATGGCGCGTCCCAACACGTCGAGCAGTCCGTGCGTGAGGTTACGCCCCAGCTGGGGCCGCAGTTCGCGGGAGGTCGTTACATTCATGTATGGAGTTCCGCGCTGTGGAGCCGCCGCTCACTCTTCGATGGTGACTCTCGCGCTCGTGATCGGCTTCGCGCCCGAGTCACGAAGTTGAGCGTTGTGAAGCTGGCGGAGTCGTTCGATCTGTGCAAGCGATGCGCTCATGATGGCCGCCGCCGCAAGATTGCCGGATCGATACAACTCCACCACGGTGTGATCGGAGAGGGCAGCGAGCGCATCGGTGCCCAGGCTGTACAGCCCGTCTATTTGATGCTCGTTGCCGTCCTGGAGTCGCAGCACCAGCTGCAGCGGCCGAACCAGTTTGCGGCGGGCGAAGTCGTCGACCATGTGCTGCGCATCGGCGATGTCGGTGGCAACGCGTTTCAAATGTGAAGAAATGTTGGCCAGGGTCTCGGTGCGCTTGCCATGATCGTCGAACAGTTGCATGCCGCCGGTGTTCAGCGCGACCAGGTCTTCATCGACCGCCAGGCCATGCTCGCTGGTCGGGTCGATGACGAACGGCGCGGTCGTGGTCGCTTCCGGCTGATACGTCGTGCGCCACTGGCCGTTGAAACAATACAGGTTGCGAGGTTCGACCAGGCTCAGCAGCGCGATCAAGTTGAAACGCCCGGTCTCCGCTTCTTTTGCCAGGCAGATGGGAAAGTCCGCGCAGGCGAGCATCAGTTCCGAGCGGCCGAGCAAAGCGAAGCGCAGGCTGGATGCATCCAGAGGCTGTCGCAGCTGTACGCTCGCATGGCGAGCGCGATGGAGCGCCGTGATCCTGCTCATACAGTTTGCAATCCGTAGGTGCGGATCTTTTTCAGCAGCTCACGATGAGGCGGCATCTTCTGTAAAGCTTCTTTTCGTAATTGAGCGGCACGCGCCAGCAGGCGTCTTGCCTCCGCCGCTTCGCGAGCGACGTGCGGCAGCTCCGCATACTGCGTGCGGAAGTGCATGCCGTGGAGAATATACTGATAACTCGGCCAAGAGAAAACTTCGCGCGCGTGAGGGAAGTCGTGCGGCCCCGGCGGATGCACGTGCCACAGCTCCAAACGTTCTCGCAACGCTTCGGGAATGGAGGCGGGTGCCAGGTTGTCCTGCCAGAACGCTTCGGTGCGCTGAGTGAGCACGTAATGCAACTTCAGGAATTCGATGATGCGCATCCAGTGATGCTGGAATGTTTCATTGAATTGCCGGGCCGCGACCGTCATCGCCGCGCGCGTTCGGGGCAGGCGATCGGCGATGTTATCCAGCGAAATCTCGATCAGCAGCAGCGCCGAAGCTTCGAGCGGCTCGAGGAAGCCGGCGGACAAGCCGACGGCCACGCAGTTGTTCTGCCAGAACCGTTGGCGATGGCCCGATTGAATCGAAATCTTGCGAGGGGACAGCTGATCGGCCGCAGGTCCGATATAACGACGCAGCGTCGCTTCGGCCGCATCGTCGCTGGTGTGCGCGCTCGAATAAACATAACCGATGCCGCGTCGAGTCCACAGCCCGATGTCCCAAATCCAACCGGCTTCCTGCGCCGTCGAGATCGTGTGACAGGTGATGGGCGCTTCGGCGTGGGGATAGGGCACTTGCATGGCGAGCGCGCGATCGATGAACAGCGTCTCCCCACAGCGCTGGAAGGGCACGTTGTATACGCCGCCGATCAACAGCGCGGCGAAACCGGAGCAGTCGACGAACAGATCGCCCGCAAGCTTCTGGCCGTCGGCCAGCTCCACGCTCTCGATGTCGCCGTTCTCTTCCTGGTGAACGCGCACGACGTCGCCGATGACGTGCTTCACGCCCAGGCGATTGACTGCGTGTTCGCGCAAAACGGTCGCGAATTTGCCCGCGTCGAGGTGATAGGCGTAGTTCGCGACGCCTCTGAATTCCGGGCTGGTGATGTCTTTGGGTGCGAGACCGGCCGTGCACAGCGCCGCCTGAAAATCGACGCAGTCGGCGAAGCTTGCGCGCTCGTGAGCGGTGTTGAGTGTTTCCCAATGCGGGGACAGGTTCAGCTCGGTGGCGCCGACGGGGGGATTGAGCGGGTGGTAGTAGCCGTCGCCGGCCGAGCCGTCGACCCAGCCGGCAAAGCGTGCGCCCTGCTTGAACGCGGCATCGCAGCTCTGCATGAACTCGGTCTCGCTAATGCCGATTTTCGCGAGGGTATTGCGCATAGTCGGCCAGGTCCCTTCGCCGACACCGATGGCTGGCACCGTAGATGACTCGACCAGCGTGACGGTAATCGCGTGTTGACCGGCACCGCTGTTGCGGGCGGCAATACGAGCCGCCGCCAGCCATCCGGCGCTGCCGCCGCCAATGACCACAATTGAGCGAATCGGCTGATCGGTTGCATTCATCCGGCACCCCCCAACGAAGCTTCCACCCCGGCCAGTCTATTCCATTCTGCGGGAATTGGCCGATTGATCTGTCTTATATGATAAATAGTATTGACTACTCAGACAATTCGGTTAGCCTAAAAAAGTACGTCGTCCGCAACGGATGCGGGTGACATTTCAACGACAGCCAGCAAAACAAAGTGGGGGCTAAATGCACAAACCGAACAACAGCCTATTGGGCCGTGCCGTCCGAGCGAGTACTCGCGCGGGCGCACTGGGAGGGGCCGGGGGCGCCGCGCTCTGCGCAGCGTTACTGGCGGGACCTGCAATTGCACAGACGACGGGCCAATCGGACGCGCCGCTCGAAGAGGTCACAGTTACCGGCATCCGGCAGAGCCTGAGCACGTCGGCCGAGCTCAAGCGCGAGTCGACCATCGTTCAGGACTCGATCTCGCAGGAAGATCTGGGCAAGTTTCCCGATGCCAACATCGCCGAATCCCTGCAGCGCATGCCGGGCGTGTCCATCGACCGCAGCAACGGCGAAGGCCAGAAAGTCACGGTGCGCGGCCTCGGCCCGCAGTTCAACTCCGTGCTGTTCAACGGCCGCACGCTCGCCTCCGACAATTTCGGACGCGATTTCTCCTTCGACCTGCTGGCAGCCGAGCTGATCAGCGGCGCCGATGTGTACAAGACCTCGCTGGCCCGGCTGCCTGAAGGCGGCATCGGTGCCACGGTCAACCTGCACACCGCACGTCCGCTGGATCTGAATGGCTTCCGCTCGGTGGTCAGCGCCAAGGGCAACTACGAGAGCAACAACGACGAAGTCACGCCGATGATGTTCGGCCTGCTCAGCAATACCTTTGCCGACGATACGTTCGGCGTGCTCGGCTCGGTTTCGTATCAACAGCGCAAGGTGTCCGTGAACCGCCTGTCCACCGGCGGCTGGCTGCCGAACACGACGGTCGGTCCGAACAGCAATCCAATCGCGACCAATGTCTATGCGCCTCGCAATATGGACACCGGCAACAACGCCGACGATAGAAAGCGTTTGGGCATCACGCTGGTGGGCCAGTACCGTCCTTCCGATGCGCTGACCCTGACGCTCGACGGCTTGTACAACAACTTCAAGTCGGACTCGCAGAATCGTGCGCTCGGCGCGTGGTTCGAGCCTTCGCAGTACACGGCCGCAACCATCGATGGCAATCGCACGGTGACTTCGCTCACCACCAACGGCAACGCGGACATGATCGTGTCCAACAGCCTGCGCGACACCACGACCAAGCAGATCGGTTTCAACACCGATTGGAAACCGAGCGACCTGATTCACGTCAAGTTCGATGCGACCACGTCGAAGGCGGAGAACGACGCGGTGGGCAAGGGCTACTTCACCGTGATCGGCGTTCCCACTTCGTACAGCTATACAGCGCCGAGCGGCGACGGCACACCTTCGGTGTTCGGTTTCACTCCGGGCGCGCTCACCAACGCTTCGCTCGGCCGATCTCACCTCGCGCAGCGTGAGGGCTCTGCCGCCTCCGATCGCGTGCATGAGTTCAAGCTGGACTCGGAGTTCATGACCGAGAGTGGAGCGTTGAAGGCTGTGCGCATCGGCGCTGCCCACACCGCCCGCAAGCTGGAAAACCAGGGCGGCGGCACGCTCAACGTCGGATGTTTGTATTGCGGCTACCCGACGCTGGTCGATCCGAGCCTGCTGCGGCCGTTCACCATCGACGGCCTGTCGGGAGCAAACGTTCCGCATACGTTCATGACGTACGATCCGGATGCGTACCTGGCGTATCTGTCGAGCCCCGCATCGCTGGCGGCGCGCGACCAGGCGTTGGGCCTGGCGCCTGGAACGTCGGCGGCGGCGCTGGCGACGCAGTCGCAAGGCAACGGCTACAACTCCGTGCCGAGCCTGCCGGACTTCGTCGACGAGAAGACCTATTCGTTGTACACCGAGCTGGATGTCGAAGGCACGCTCGGCGGCCTGGACTGGTTCCTGAACCTGGGCGGCCGCTACACGCACACGGATCTGACTGCTCATTCGCAGCAGCGCAATCTGCTCGACCTGTTGCTGGTGCCGAACGATCCGACCATCTTCAACGCGGTGTATGAGAACAACGGCGCGTCCATTCCGGTGGACCAGGATGCGAGCTACGACGAGTTCCTGCCGAGCCTCAACCTGCGCGTGAACCTGATGCCGGAACTGTTGCTGCGTATCGGTGCTTCCAAGACGCTGACGCGGCCGGCGCTCAACGATCTGCGGCCAGTGACGTCGTTCAACACCACGCGTCCGGCGAGCCTGGAGTCGAGCGGCGGCAATCCGAACCTGAAGCCGTACCTGTCGACCAACTTCGACGTGTCGGTGGAGTGGTATCCGACCCAGACCACGACGCTGTCTGCGGCGCCGTTCTACAAGCACATCAACGACTTCATCGTCACGACGATCGAGCAGGAGCCGGTCACCATCATCAATGCCGACAACATTCCAGTCGGCGGCGTGATCACCGGTGCGCACGAAGCCACGTTCTCGGCGGCGCGTCCTCGCAATGCCGATGCAGCAAACATCTGGGGCCTGGAGTTGAACCTGGTGCATACGTTCGATGAACTGCCGGGCTGGCTGAGCGGCTTCGGCACGGCGTTGAACGCAACCTTCGTCGATACCAACCGCGACTTCGGTTCGATCTCGCCGGCGGTGCGCTTTGCCGTGGTCGGCTTGAGCGACTCGAAGAACGCGACCATCTTCTACGAGAAGTATGGAATCTCGGCGCGCATCGCCTACAACCGCCGCGAATCGTTCCTGTATTCGATTGCGGACGGTTCGGGCAGCGAGCCGGTGTTCGTGCGTACGTACGATCAGGTCGACGCTTCGGTGTCGTACGACGTGACCGACAATGCGCAGGTCTTCGTCGAAGGCACCAACATTCTCGACAACGAGTACGTCAGAAGGGCGCGTTTCGATAATCAGATCCGTGACTGGATCGAATACGGCGCGCGCTTCGACGCGGGCTTCCGTCTGAAGTTCTGATCTGTTTCGCAGGCCTCATCGACTCGGTCCGAGCGTACGTGTACCCCCACTGCCTGGATCGAGCTCGATGAGGTCTGCGCTCCTTCGCAGCCCTCAGCGCACCCCGCCAGATTGTTAGCGCTGTCAACCGATTCCCGAATATCGGTGGGTCGGACAACAACAACGAACAAGCGCACTCAGCCGCGCGCAACGGTCCGTAGCCGCTGACAGCAGGCAGGCAATTCTCGCGAATCAACACCCGCACGGCCGGCGCACGCCGCGTTCACGGCCAAGCATCGCATCGTGACTTCCCCCGGGTTTTATAGGGAAAAGGGCAGCTTTTCCGGATACCACGTATTGCCGTGGGCGCACGCCTGTTGTGGTTTTGACGTTGCGCAGAGGGTGTGAATCGCATCACACCTCGGCGGCGTTCGTGGTGCGCTGACAACACCTGTTGCACTTCGCAAATTGTGAGCGCTATCATGCGCGCCAGCTGAAGTCGCCGGGCTGATCCGCCGAACGTCAGCGAAGAAAAAAGCTCGTCCCTGCAGGGCCGGGCGTAGTCACGGGTTGCTTTATCGGGGGTCAACGCGATGTGCACGCAACGGCGTTCGCGAATTTCGGCGCTACCGGGCGGCCCGGCACACCACAACAGCGGTTCCTTTTAACCACGTGTATACCCGCACACCGTCTTCGAGGCTGGTGGTCGCGGTCCTTGTTGCATCAATCGTTCGCTCGGAGGGGATGTCGTGAACAACTGGCCCACTAAAGTCAGCAGAGCAAGTTTTCTAGGGTTGTGCATAGCTGCCACGCTCGCGCAGGCACAGGAAGCGAGCCAACAGTCGCAGAACCGGCAGGAGTTGGAAGAAGTCGTGGTCACCGGCTTCCGCCAGAGTCTCGAGAACTCGACCAACGCCAAGAAGGAATCGGTCGGCTTCGTCGATGCGGTGTTCGCCGAAGACATCGGCAAGTTCCCGGACACCAACATCGCTGAATCCTTTCAGCGTATTCCCGGCATCCAGATCAGCCGTGAAATCAGCGGCGAAGGCACCACGGTCGCAATTCGCGGCTTGAATACAAACTTCACGCGCGTGTTGTTGAACAACGCGCCGGTCGCCGTCGCGCAAGGCCCGCAGGAAGGCTCGGGCGCGAACCGCGAAGTGCCGCTCGATATGTTCCCGCCCGAGCTGTTCTCGAAGCTGGAAGTGTTCAAGACCCCGAGCGCGAGCATGGTCGAAGGCGGCGCCGCCGGCACCATCAACATGCGCATGGCGCGGCCGTTCGACAACGAAGGCCAGCACCTCACTTATTCGATCCAGGGCACCGACAACAACAATGCCGATGACCTCGGCGCTCGTACCGCGTTGATCGGCAGCAAAACCTGGGACACGTTCGGCGTGCTCGCCGGCGTAACCGCGGTTCGTAACAAAGTGGCGACCGAAGGTTTCGAATCGGTCGGCTGGTCGAGCCCCGGCCTGTCGGCCACGCAGTGTACCGGCACTTGTAACACCACCGGCGGCAACCTCTCCGGCGTCATCCCGGGAACGGTTCCGAACAATGGCACCACGACGGGTGCCGGTCTCACGCCCGGTGCACCGATCGACCAGGCCTGGCTGTTGGCGCACAACCCCGGCCTCACGATCCAGCAGATCGACAACGCGGTGATCCCGCGCCTCGGCCGCACGATGTTCGAAGACGGCGATCGCGATCGTTACAACGCGGTCGTGAGCATGGAATTCCGCCCCACCGACACCATGCACTTCTTCCTGGATTCGATGTACGGCAAGCAGCAGAGCGATTTCACTCGCCAGGCCACTGCCTGGGCGGTGCGCGCCGGCAGCCAGGGTGGTCGCGTGATTCCGACGCAGTTGCAGGTCGATCGCACCGACTGCACCAATGGCTGTGTCGCGACCTCGGGCGTGTTTCCGAACGCGCAGTTCATGATGGAATTCCGGCCCTACGAGGAAGAGTCCAAGTTCTGGGGCACCAACCCGGGCATGAACTGGCAGATCACCGACAAGCTGAGCCTGGACGTGCAGGGCAACTACACCAAGAGCGAGTTCCATCGCGAAGCGTCCACGGTGCTGCTCATCTCTGATACGACCACCGTCAACTACAACAACACCGGCGGCGACAAGCCGACCATCACGTCGAGCGTCGATCTGAACAATCCGAACAGCTGGCAGTGGCTGGTGGAAGATCGCGGCGGTCAGGACGTGGGTCGTGTGAACCTGTCGATCGAAGATCGCGAGACCGAAACGACCGGCGGCCGGTTCGCGCTGACGTGGGGCGACAGTGCTTTCAGCGTGAGCGGCGGCGGCGCCTACGACCAGGTGTCTCGTGACATTCGTCCGCGCGGTGCCGATGCTCAGTGGCAGGCGCAGGTGTGCGGCGGCAGCCCGGTGAATTTCCAATTGCCTCCGAACTCACAACCTGCCTGCCGCGGCGACACGGCTGGGCAGATCGTTCCGGGCTCGGCGAATTATCCTGCGTATGCCGGTCCGTACGGCGGTTCGTTGATCACCAACGGTGCGGTGCCGGGCTACCTGCGCTCCACCGGTCATGGTGTGGCAACTGTGAACTGGGATCAGCTGCGTCGCGCGTCGAACTACGACGCGGTGTTGAATGCGGCTCCGGAGGCGGGCGCAACGCCGTCGACGGCGCAGTGGGGTTCGATCGACGAAGATGTTTCGGCGTTGTTCACGCAGGTGAACGGCGATCTCGACATCGGCGAAGAGCGCCTGCGTTACAACGTTGGCGTGCGCTGGGTGAAGACCGAGCAGCAGATCACTTCGCGCGTCACCACCGCCAACGTCACGCGGCCCGATGGTCAGCGTCTGCCGGACCTGGTGTCGATCAGCGATGCGAACTCGACCTACGAGAACTGGCTGCCGTCCGCAAACGTTTCGTGGAATTTGAATGATCACGCGATCGTGCGCGCCGGCCTGTCCAAGACCATGACCCGGCCCAACCCCAGCGACATGCTGGGCGGCGTGTCGATTCCAAACAATGACGTCACGCAGGTGAACCTGGGCAATCCCGAGCTCGATCCATATCTCTCGGACAACATCGACCTGGGCATCGAGTACTACACGGGCAATGAGGGCTACTTCGGTGTCGCCGCGTTCCGCAAGGGCATCGAAGGCTTCACGCAGACGTTGACTCAGACCGTGCCGTTCTCGTCGCTGACTCAGTACGGCATCACGTACGACTCGCTCAACGCGAACCAGCAGGCCAGCATCACCGCCCGTGGCGGCCCGAATGCGGCGACGGTGCAGCTGCGCCAGCTCGTGAATGCGAGCGGCCGGCTGACCATCAACGGCCTGGAGTTCAACTGGGTGCAGCCGCTGGACTTCGTGCTGGATCGCATCGGCGTCGAGGGCTTCGGTTTCACGGCCAACTACACCATCATCGACCAGAAGGGTCAGGGTGCAGCGCCGGCGATTGCCATCGGCGTGCCGCCGGAGAGCTACAACGCGACCCTGTACTACGACAAGCACGGCATCAGTGCGCGCGTGTCGGTGACTCACAGCCAGGGTTCGCAGGCCAGCGGTCCGAACAGCAACCAGTCCGGTGTGATCGGTGCCGAGTTGTTTGCCGACGACTTCACGCAGTACGACTTCTCGTCCAGCTTCAACTTCTCGGAGCTGTTCGGTGCGCCGGAAATCGTTCCCGAGCTCACGATCGATGTGATCAACATCGGCGACGACGCGCGGCGCTCGTACCAGCAGTTCTCGAATGCGACTTACAGCTACTTCGAGTCTGGACGCGTGGTGATGGTCGGCTTGCGCGGCCGTTTCGACTAACAGGTAAGGACTGTCAGCAGTCAGCCGCTCGCGGGTCACTCCGCGAGCGGCTTTTTTATTTCCTACGTCAGCGCCGGCGACGTCTCCGCTGCCAGCTTTTGCGCACGGCCGTGCGCCAGCCTGTACAGCGCAGGCAGCACCAGCAGCGTGAGCGCGGTGGAAGAAACAATCCCGCCGATCACCACCGTCGCGAGCGGCCGCTGCACTTCCGAGCCCGTGCCCACATTGAACGCCATCGGCACGAAGCCGAGGCTCGCGACCAGGGCTGTCATCAACACCGGCCGCAAGCGAGTCAGCGCGCCTCGCGTGATCGCATCATCGATGCTCGCACCTCCGGCGCGCAGCTCGCGAATAAACGAGAGCATCACCACGCCGTTCAAAACTGCGATGCCAGACAGCGCGATGAAGCCGACGGCAGCGGAGATCGACAACGGCATGCCTCGCAATAACAAAGCAAACACTCCACCCGTCAGTGCCAATGGCACGCCGCTGAATACGATCAATGTATCTTTGCCGGATCCGAACGCCGCATACAGCAATCCAAGAACCAGCAGCAGCGTCAGCGGCACAGCGACCGACAAGCGCTGAGTTGCAGATTGCAACTGTTCGAACGTGCCGCCGTAGTCGAGCCAGTATCCCGCCGGCAACTCGACCTCGGCGGCAATGCGCCGCTGTGCTTCCTCGACGAATGAGCCCAGATCGCGGCCGCGTACGTTGGCCGTCACCACAGCGCGACGCTTGCCGTTCTCACGGCTGATCTGGTTCGGCCCGATCGTCACTTCGATGCGTGCCAGCTCGCCGAGCGGCACGTATTCCGCGGGTTTCATAGGCCCGCCGAGGCTGTCCGCATCGCCTTCGATCTCACGACTGGTTTGCGGCAACGGCACCGGCAGTCGTGCGAGCACGTCGGGATCGGCGCGCGAAGCGTCGTCGAGACGCACGATGATGTCGAACCGACGATCGCCTTCGAACAACTGGCCGACGGGTTCGCCGCCCAATGCAGTGCGCACGACTCGTTGCAAATCTCCGAGCGGCACACCGTAACGCGCGAGGCGCTCGCGATCGGGGGTGATCGACAGCAAGGGCAGGCCGGTGATCTGTTCGGTCTTGGCATCGGCGGCGCCATCGACCGAGCTCAACACGCGTTCGATCCGTTCGCCGATTTCGAGCAGCTGCTCCAGGTCGTCGCCATACACTTTGACCGCAACATCGGAACGCACGCCGGAGATGAGCTCGTTGAAGCGCATCTGAATCGGTTGCGTGAACTCGTAGCTGCTGCCTGGAATCTCAGCCGCAGCTTTTTCCAGCTCGGCGAGCAGTTCTTCCTTGGCCTTGCGCGGATTCGGCCACTCGGAGCGGGGCTTCATCATCACGAACGTATCGGCCACCGACGGCGGCATCGGATCGTTGGCGACTTCAGCGGTGCCAAGCTTGGCGAAGACGTGCGACACCTCCGGCAGGCGCTTGAGATTGGCTTCGAGCGCCGTTTGCATTTCGATGGCCTGGGTCAGGCTGGTGCCCGGCGTGCGCAGCGCATGAAGTGCTACGTCGCCTTCGTCCAGATTGGGAATGAACTCGCGGCCCATTCGCGATGTCATCAGCACGGCAAGCAGCACTAATACCGTTGCCGCGCCGACAACGATCCAGCGCTGTTCGATCGAGCGCCGGAGCAGTGGCTCATAGAAGCGTCGCACGCCCGCCATGAGCTTGTTTTCACCTGTGTGCATTTGTCCGCGCACAACGAGTGCTACCGCGGCGGGAACAAACGTCAGCGACAGCGCTAGTGCCGCGGTGAGGGCGATCACGACAGTGAGCGCCATGGGATGAAACATCTTTCCCTCGATGCCGGTCAGCGTGAAGATCGGCACGTATACGACCAGGATGATGATCACGCCGAAGACGCTCGGCTGAACCACTTCGCGCGTCGCCGTCCGCACGACGTTCAGGCGTTCTTGCAAGGTCTGGGCTCGCTGCAATCGTTCCTGTTCTTCGCCCAGGCGCCTGAGGCAGTTCTCGACGATGATGACCGCGCCGTCGACGATCAGGCCGAAATCCAGCGCGCCGAGACTCATCAGGTTGCCCGACACGCGAGAGCCGACCATGCCGGTGATGGTCAGCAGCATCGCGATGGGAATGACAGCTGCAGTGACGATGGCTGCACGTATGTTGCCGAGCAGGGCGAACAGCACAGCGATCACCAGCAGGGCGCCTTCGACCAGGTTCTTTGTGACTGTCTGGACCGTGGCGTTCACCAGCGTGGTGCGATCGTAGATCGGCTGGGCACGAATGCCGGCGGGGAGCGATGTTTGTATTTGCTCCAGGCGCTCTGCGGCCGCGCGTGCCACTTCGCGGCTGTTCTCACCGACCAGCATGAAGACCGTACCGAGGACGATCTCTTTTCCATCCTGGGTCGCGGCGCCGGCCCTCAGCTCATGGCCGGTCTTGATGTCGGCGACCTGAGCGAGCCGAACCGCGACACCAGCGCGTTGCGCGACGACGATGCTTTGCAAGTCCTCGATGCTCGTGATCTGCCCCGGCGAGCGGATCAGGTATTGCGCGCCGTTGCGTTCGATATAACCCGCGCCGACATTTTCGTTGTTGTTGGCGATCGCGGCCATCAGGTCTTCGAAGCTCAAATCGTACGCCAGCAATTGCTCAGGACGAGGCGCAACGACGAATGCCTTTTCGTAACCGCCGATGGTGTTGACCTCGACAGCGCCAGGCGTCTGGCGCAGCTGTGGCCGAATGATCCAGTCCTGGGCTGTGCGTAGATCCGTGGGCGTCCAGCTCGAACCTTCATCGGCGGTCACGGTGTACATGAAGATCTCGCCCAGGCCGGTTGCGATCGGGCCGAGTGCCGGTTCCACGCCACGTGGCAATTGCGAGCGCACTTCAGCGACGCGCTCGGCGACGAGCTGGCGCGCGAAATAAATATCCGTGCCGTCTTCGAACACGACCGTGACTTGCGACAAGCCGTAGCGGGACAGCGACCGCGTGTATGCCAGCCGAGGCAAGCCGGCCATCGCGGTCTCCACCGGAAAGGTAATGCGCTGTTCCGATTCGAGCGGTGAGAAGCCGGGCGCCTGCGTGTTGATCTGCACCTGCACGTTGGTGATATCGGGCACGGCGTCGATGGGCAGCCGCTGATAGTTATAGATGCCGATCGCGGACAGCAACACCACGACGCCGAGGATGAACCACCGTTGGCGCAGCGAGAAATCGATGATCTTGTTCAACATGGCGCCTCCTAGTGATCGTGGCTCGCGCCGGACTTCTCGATGTCCGCCTTGATCAGGTAACTGTTGCGCGTCACGTAGCGGGCGCCGGGATCGAGGCCCGCCAGTACTTCGACGTGAGTTGCATCGGCGCGGCCCAGCTCCAGCATGCGGACCTCGTAGGTGTCGCCGACTTGCTCGAACACGACATCGGCATCACGGAAGCGCTGCAGGGCTGCTTTTTCCACCGCGAGGGTCGATTGAAACTGGTTCACCGTCACGCGTCCGCTCACGAACTGCCCCGGGCGCAATGTTCCGGTCGCGTTGTCGAGGACCACTCGCGCCCGCACGCTTTGGCTGCCGTGAACTGCGAGTGGCGCGATCCGCGACACGCGGCCGTCCGCCAGCTTGCGACCATCCAGATCGAACACCTCGACCGGTTGATTGTCCGCGATGCGAGCCAGATCGTTTTGAAACACGTCGAGCTCGACCCAGACGCGCGACAGGTCGACGATGGTGAACAACATTTCTTCGCCGGTTGCTTCGCCGACTTGCGCTCGGTGCTCGACGATCACGCCGCCGATGGGCGCGGTGACCGAATAGTTCTGCAAGCTCTCGTTGCTCTGAACGCTGGCGAGCAACGCGCCCTTCGCCACCGTGGTCCAAGGCTGCACGGCCACTTCGCGCACGATGCCTGGATAACGAGCCCGCACGCGAGAGACGCGCGCCGGATCTGCTTGAATCACGCCGGAGAGTGACAATTGCAACTTGAGCTCGGCGGGGCCGGCTTCGGCAGTGGCGATTCCCATCGACTGCGCGGTTTGGGCAGCGATCGTCGAGCGGCCCTCGTAGGAATCGAACTTCCACTCGAATCGCTTGCCGTCGCGAACGGCTCGGACAGTCACATCGAACGAGTGCGGCTCGCTGACTTCACCGCTGCCGCGCAGATAATCCCCTTCGGGGCGAAACGTGAACTGATCGCGCTTGCCGCCCAGGCGTTCCAGATCGACTTCGACGCTCGCCGCATTCGGCGGCAACGCCTTGCCGTTCTCATACATCCAGACCCGGTACTCCGGCGGAATGCCTGCTTCGTAGATCGCCAGTTCGAGCGCGAAATCGCCTTCTCGCAACAAGCGGCCGTTGTGAGGGCCTCGTTCCGATTCCTCGGCCGACGCTTGGCCGTGCTCGTGCTCATCCGCAGTTTCGTGATTGGCGCCGCAGCCGGCGAGCAGCGTGAGCGCAAGAAGGAGAGAAAGGAATTTGTTCATGGCGTGCTCCACGTCTCGCTGGCGGTGATGGGTTCACCCGTCATCCGTTTGATGTCGATCATCAGGGTGTGAAATTGAGCGGCGGCGCGGATGGACTCGCGTTCCAGCTCGATCAGTTGAATCTGCGCGTCGGCCAGTTCCAGCAATGAGAAACGGCCGGCCTGATAGCCATCGGCCGTGGTCTTCATCATCGCTTCGGCCTGCGGACGAACTCTTTCGTGCAACGACTGCGTTTCAGTGCGCGCGTGCAGGAGCTCTTGATACAAATCGAACAACGTTGCATGCAGCTCCAGGCGGCGAGCTTCGCGTTCGGATTCAATCGCCGTACGACTGGCTCGGGCAGCTCGTTCCTGATGATCCGCACGACGGCGCGTGCCCAATGGAATCGAGAATCCCGCGACCAGGGCCTGCTCGTCGAATGTTTCCAACCGACGCACACCGGCCGACACAGACACATCGGGTTTGCGCTGCGTCTGAGCGAGCCGCACTCGCGCGTCTTCCATCTGCAGCTGTGATGAGAATCGGGCGAGGTCAGGGCTGGCGTCGAGGCGCGCTCGATAGCTCTCGAAAGCTCGTTGCGGGCCCAGCTCAAACAAGTTGCCTTCGACCTTGCCGAACGAAGGTGTTTGCTCGCCCCACAGCACGGCCAGTTTGACTCGCGATGACGCGAGCTCATGTTCGGCGTGTTCCTGCTCGATCTCGGCGCGTGCGAGCGCAATTTCAGCGCGGCCTACAGCGGCAGGCGAGGAGGCGCCGATGGTCACTCGCTGCTGAGCTGCATCCCGGGCCTGCTTCGCAAGAGCAGTCGCTCGCTCGGCCGTCGTGAGCATTGCTTGATCCGACAGTACATGAACGAACCGTCGCGCGACTTCGGCCGCGAAGTCGAGTTGGCGAGTGTGTTGATCGGCCGCTAAACGTTCGAGTTCGGCTGAACCGACGTTTCGACGCAGCGCTGCTTTATCACCTAGCTCGAACACCTTGGTGACGCGCACTGTGGATTCGAGCGCCTGGGTGCCCGAGGTTTGACCACTGCCAGCGAAGTTTTCGAATTCGCTTTCGAGCACCAGGTTGGGAGGCAGTGCCTCTGCCTCGCTGCGATGGGTCGCAGCTTCGGTCTCGGCACCGAACGCGGCGACCGATGGACTGCGAGTGTTAGCAAGTTCTATCGCTCTGGCGAGCGTCAAAGACTCGCGCTGATCCGCCGCGTTCGCTGCACTTGTGGCCGTGCTCATCAACACGACAAGCAGCAGAACGCGCGCACGACAGGCGCACGATCGAATTTTCATACAAAGCCTCCGCGGCTGAGCGCATGCGATTGCGCAGCCGATACGCCATGTGAATGGCTACGAGAATGTTTTCTGCGGGAGGTTTAAGCAGGAGGTCCGCGCAGCGGCGGACGTAGATGGAACGGCGGATCCGTTGCGAGCGGTGTGTCGAGAGAGAACGCCGGAACGGCGTGATCGGGCGGGAGCAGGTCGATCGTCAGCAGCGTGCCGACGATAAATGCCAGCAAAGGCTGCGAGTCGTCGCTCTTTACCAACGTGCCGACGAACGGATCGACATCCTGGTCGGCATGCGCCTGGCCTTGGTCATGATCGCCATCATGATGAACGGAGGCGTCGGCGAGGTGCACGCTGGCGGGGGCTTCCTGCCCATCGAAACACAGGTGCAGATGTGTGTCGGCCAGGCGCACCGCCAGGACCGCGAGCACGACGGTCCAGAGAAGCAGGGGGTTAAAGCGCGGGCGACGCCACATAGGTCGGCGGAGTATACACGACTCAGCCGGCACCATAGCGAAGCAGCCAGTAAGCCGCGCCTACGATTGCGGTCCCGATCAGGGTCCACCCCATGCCGATTCTAAATTTTACGGTTGCAATCAGTGCAGCCGTGCCAAGTAACAATGCTCCGGGTTCGAGCGATGCCCACACCGGAACGTCGAGTTGCAAAGGACCGACCGACATGGTGTCGGTGTGTCGGAATATTGTGTGTAGCGCGAACCAGACAGATAAATTCAAGATCACGCCGACGACTGCTGCCGTCACGCACGACAGCGCTGCATTCAACGCGCGTTGCCGGCGCAGCGATTCAACATAGGGCGCGCCAACGAAAATAAACAGGAAGCTCGGCAGAAATGTGACCCACGTGGTCATGAGAGCGCCCAATACAGCGGCGAGCCACGGATCGAGCGGCCCCGCGTATCGATGTGCGGCGAGGAAGCCGACGAACTGCAGCACCATGATGAGCGGCCCCGGCGTGGTTTCGGCAAGCGCCAGGCCATCGATCATCTCGCCCGGTTTGAGCCAATGGAAATCTTCGACGGCTCGTTGCGCGATGTATGCAAGCACGGCGTAAGCGCCGCCGAATGTCACAACTGCCGTCTGGCTGAAGATCACGCCTTCACGCGTGATCACATGATCCGCACCGAGCCACGCCGCAACGACGGCCACCGGAGCAAACCACAGTCCGAGGCACACGAGCGTTGTTCTCAGAGTGCGGGCGGCGTTGGGGCGAGCGTGATCGAGCTCACCATTCGCGTACATTCCATCGACGATGAACTCACGTTCAGTGTGCGCGTCCGCAACCTCGTTGGCAGGAAACATTGCGGGACGCATGCGCTGAGCCGCCGCTCCGATCAGCGCGGCGCCAATCACGATCCAGGGAAAGGGCACTTTGAACAGATAAATTGCAATGAACGCCGCCGCCCCGAGGCCAACCATGAAGGCGTTCTTGAGCGCGCGTCGCCCGATCCGCAGCACGGCTTCGACGACAATTGCCAGCACCGCGGCTTTCAAGCCGAAGAACAATGCGGTGACGGCGGTAACGTGGGTGTAACGAACATATAACCAACTGAGCAGCAGCATCGCCACGATGCCGGGCAACACAAACAGTGCGCCGGCGACGATGCCGCCCCACTTACGATGTAGCAGCCAGCCGATGTAAGTCGCGAGCTGGGTCGCTTCCGGCCCGGGCAGCAGCATGCAGTAATTGAGTGCGTGCAGATAGCGCGACTCGCTGATCCAGCGGCGTCGTTCGACCAGTTCGCGGTGCATGAGGGCGATTTGTCCGGCGGGCCCGCCGAAGCTCAACAAGCCGATCTTCGCCCACACGCGCAGGGCTTCCAAAAACGAGACGCGGGGAAGGGAGGAAGTGGTTGTTGTGTCTGCCATCGCGGCGAATGGTAGCGCAAAAAAAAGGCGGCGCCGGTCTCATCGACCGACG
>CAMLEO010000106.1 GCA_946478975.1 uncultured Steroidobacter sp. | reverse complement strand
ACCGCCGCCAGGATGCCAGGCGCCTGGATCAGGTTGTAGATGCCCAGCGCGCCGAGCGTCGCGAACCACAGCGTCATGATCGGGCCGAAGAACTTGCCCACGGTGGCCGTGCCGTGCCGCTGGATCAGAAACAATGCAGTCAGCACCATCACGGCGCCGGGCAAAACGAAACGTTCCAGCTGTGGGGCCGCGACGGTGAGTCCTTCCATGGCGCTCAACACCGAGATCGCCGGCGTCACGAAGCCGTCGCCGAAGAACAGCGCCGCGCCAAACAAACCGACCGCGCTCACCGGCGCCCACAATTTCCAATTGGTGCTGGCGGTGGACAGCAACGTGCTCAGCGCCAGCACGCCGCCTTCGCCGCGATTGTCCGCGCGCAGCACGATGCCGACGTATTTGATCGAGATCACCAGGACCAGCGACCACAGGATCAGCGACAGGATGCCGAGAATGTTTGCTTCGTTCACGGCCGCGCCGTGCTCGGGGTTCAAGCATTCGCGAAATGCGTACAGCGGGCTGGTGCCGATGTCACCGAACACCACGCCGAGCGCCGTCAGGACGAGTTTGCGATCCGCACCGCCGTGATCCTCGTCGGTGCAATCGGATGAGCGAAGACTCATGGCTGTGTTCTTGTTACCGGCAGGAATGACCCGCACGAAAGCGGCGAAAGGCGCGGGATTCTAGAGGATTCCGCCGTAACGGGTAGTGAAGCTGTGAGGTTTCCGCCGGTTCTGTCGCTTGGAAGCGCCAAAACGGTGCGGCGGCGAGGCTGAATGGGTCAGTCGGCCAGTCGGGCCAGCCAGGGCGCCACTGCCATTCCCAAAGCGGCGCCAATGAAGCCGGTGAGGCCCACGCGCAGCAGGTCGGTCGAGCCGCCGCCCAGCTCGGCACTGCCTTGGGCGACCAGGTTGCTGGTGATGCCGGAGCTGTCCAGCCATGCCAGCACGGCGAAGGCGAGAGCGATGCCGGCAATCACGCCGGGAATCACGAAGGCGAGTGTGCGCTTCCAGTTGCGGGACAAAGCATGCAGCTGCTGCTGCCATTCCTGCTCCAGCCGGCGCCGGGCTTCGATGCGCTTGGTCTCGTCGAACGCCTCGATCTGCGCGAACAGCCGCTGGTCGAACGCCTGGTTCAACTCCATCGGTGGCGTGGCTTCGACCAGCGCCTCATCGAGCTTCTCCAACACCTCCAGCGTCTGCTGGCATTCACCGCAGCCGGCCAGGTGAGCCTCGAACACAGCGCTTTCGGCGGTGTTCAATTCACCATCCAGCCAATCCTGCAGCTGGCCATCCCATTGCTCGGAATGCGTCGGCGGCGGTAGTGACGAGCGCTGATTCATCAGGTTTACGCAGCAGCCGTAGCGGCTTCGGCCTCCTTAGTCAGCTCGATTAAGCGCTTGCGGGCGCGATGAAGCAAGGCTTTGACCGTCCCGAGCGGCAAGCCCAGGCTGGCGGCGGTCTGCTCGTAGGATTTATCTTCCATATAGAACAGCACCACGGCCTGGCGATAACGCTCGGGCAGCTGGTCCAGCATCTGGCCGACGCTGACGGTCGCGGAGTCATCCGCCTCCGGCGCGGCGAGGGCCGCGACGGCGGGGTTGTAGCTTTCGTCATCGTCGTTCTGGTCGATCGAGACCGTCGGCCGGCGCTTGCGCAGCTCCGACAGGCTGCCGTTCTTGGCGATGGCGTAGATCCAGGTCGACAGCTGCGACTGGCCGGCGAACCCCGGCAGGGCGCGCCAGATCCGCAGGAATACGTCCTGGGTGGTGTCTTCGGCCATGGCTCGATCGCGTAACATACTGAACGTCAAGCGAAAAACTTTGTCCCGATAACGTGGCAACAAGATCGCGAACGCCTCGCGATATTGCTTGGCCTGCAGCCGCTCGAGAATGTCGGCGTCTGCCTGAGAAGCTGACGAGGACGTCATTGGCGGTTGGGACGTGTGAGGTGGCCAGAAGGTTGCAGTGGGGCGCACTTTAACAATGTGCGTGGTTTCTTGGTCCTAACACCGCCGCCGTCGGCCGGTTACAGGCCGCAGTTCACCGACATGCGTTGGCTGCAACCTTGTGACGGGCTGTTGCGTCCCAAATCGCAGTTCGCCGGTGCTCGATCGCCGGCCAAGACGGTTCATAAGTAGAGGCTTGTATGGCTGCCGAATTGGTCCCGCTGCTGGTCCCGATCTTCTCCACGGGCATCGTGTTCTCGATCCCCATCATCTGGATCGTGCTGAATTACCGTAAGCGGCGCCGGCTGATGGAGCTGTATCACACCGAGCGCATGGCTGCGATCGAGCGCGGCATGGAGCTGCCGCCGCTGCCGCTCGACCTGATCGACGGCCGTTCCAAGTGCCGCCGCACGTCGCTGCTGCCGGGCCTGGTCTGGTTCTTCATCGGCCTGGCGGTGTTCGCCGGCTGGCTGATCACCGGCTTCAACGACGACCTGCCGGTCATCGGCGGTTTGATTCCCCTCGGTATCGGCCTCGCCTATCTCATCTATTACGGTGTCGAGGGACGACACACCGAGAAGCTGCAGCTGGAGCAGGAGTTGCGCGAGCGTAATGGCGGCGGCACCCGTTACTCGCAGGGCCCCGCGCCTCTGTAGAAAAAGTTGTAACAACTCGCCGCAGAGCGAGTTCTTCCAATAATTCCAAAACGACTGCATGCGCCGACGGACCTCGGCGCAAAGGGGCTGTGCTGTGCTTACGATTCGCAACTTGTCGAAGTCTTATGGAAACGTGCAGGCGCTGCGCGACGTGTCGCTGCAGATTCCGGCCGGAATGTTTGGTCTGCTGGGCCCGAACGGCGCCGGCAAATCGTCGCTGATGCGCACCATCGCGACCTTGCAGGATCCGGACTCCGGCACGATCGTGTTCAACGACATCGATGTGGTTGCAAACAAATCCGCCATTCGCCGCACGCTCGGCTATCTGCCGCAGGACTTCGGCGTGTATCCGAAAGTGAGCGCGCTCGACATGCTCGATCACCTGGCCGTGCTCAAAGGCTATGTGAATAAAGGCGAGCGTGTCGATGCGGTCGAAGCGCTGCTCAAACAAGTGAACCTTTGGGACGTGCGCAAGCGCAAGCTCGGCACCTTCTCCGGCGGCATGCGCCAGCGCTTCGGCATCGCGCAGGCGTTGATCGGCAATCCCAAGCTCGTGATCGTCGACGAGCCCACCGCCGGCCTCGATCCGGAAGAGCGCAATCGTTTCCTGAATCTGCTGGCGGACATCGGCAGCCAGGTGGTCGTGATCCTGTCGACGCACATCGTCGAGGATGTCACCGATTTGTGTCCCCGCATGGCGATGATCTGTCGCGGCCAGGTGCTCATGAGCGGCGAGCCGCGTGAAGCAATCGCGGCCATGCGCGAACGAGTGTGGAGCAAGCTGGTCAACAAGGCAGCGCTGCCGGAGTACCAGTCGCGCTACACGGTGCTGTCGACACGATTGATCGGCGGTCAGCCGCTGATTCATATCTATAGCGATTCGCGGCCCGAAGACGGCTTCGCCGCGATCGATCCGGATCTCGAGGATGTTTATTTCCATCGGCTGCGCCAGCACGGTGCGGCTTCGGCTCACGTCGCGTAACTCACGAAGCGAGGAGCCAACCCATGTTTCGGGAATTCTTCAGCTTCGAACTGCGTTATCAACTGCGTAGCCCGCTGGTCTGGGTGCTCGCATTTGCCTTCGCATTGTTTGCATTCGCCGCGACCACGACGGACATCATCACCGTCGGTGAAGGCATCGGTAACGTCAACCGCAATGCGCCCTCCGTGATTCTGCAATTCTTGGGCGTGTTCTCCACGCTCGGCATGCTCGTGGCGCTCGCATTCTCGGCGCAGCCGCTGCTGCGAGACTTCGAACTGCGCACCGAAGAGTTGTTCTTCAGCACGCCGATGAGCAAGGCCAGTTATTTGTGGGGCCGGTTCCTGGCCGGCATCGTGATCGGATTGATGGTGTTCGTGCTCACGGCCGGTGGCATGATCCTCGGCTCGTTCATGCCCTGGCTGGATCCGCAGCGGCTCGGGCCGTTCTCGTGGGGCCCGTACCTGTGGGGCTTCGGGATCATCATCATTCCCAACCTGCTGTTCGTCGGCGCGCTGCTGAGCCTGCTCGCAGTGACGACGCGACGGCTGCTGATGGTGTTCCTCGGTGTGATCGCGTTCTTTGTTTTGTATGCGGTCGCGCAGTCGCTGATGGTGGATATCAAATACGACACGGTCGCCTCGGTGATCGATCCGTTCGGAATCGAAGCCGCGACTCGCGTGATGCGCTATTGGTCGGTGACGGAACGTAACACCCGACTGCCGGAGATCAGCGGCCTGGTGTTGACGAACCGGGCGATCTGGATGGGCTCGGGCGTCGTCATGCTGGTCGCTGCGCAGCTGATGTTTCAGTCGCAGCGGCAGCGGACCAAGAAACGTTGGTGGCATCGCAAAGGTGCGGCGCTCGTAGTTGACACGGTCGCACAGCCGGTTCGCACGACGACTGCGCGTCCGGTCGTTGCTGGCAATCGAACGTTTGATGTGAGCGCCGCCCTGCGGCAGTTGACGCATCTGCTCTGGTTCGACACCAGGTATGTATTGAAGAGCCTGCCATTCCTGGTGTTGCTGGCGTTCGGTCTGCTGAATTTCATCGTCAGCTCGCGCACCATCGACACCTCCTCGTTCGGTACGCCGATCTATCCCGTGACGGCGCTGATGATGCAGGCCATGCAGGGCACTTATCAGTTCCTGCTGGTGTTTGTGATCGGCTTTTACGCCGGCGACCTGTTGTGGCGGGAGCGCGATGCGAAGCTTGCCGAGGTGACGGATTCCTCGCCGGTGCCGAACTGGGTGCCGATGCTGGCGAAAGTCGGCGCGGTCACCGCTGTCGTGCTCGTGTTCATGGGCGTCGGCGTCGTAGCAGCAATAGGAAATCAGCTGACGCAGGGCTACACCAATCTCGAACTCGGGCTGTATCTGCGCGCGGCGCTGGCCGATTCGGTGTTCTACATCCTGATGGGCGTGCTGGCGTTGTTCCTGCAGGTCATCAGCAACCAAAAGTTTGTTGGTTACCTGCTGTTGATCGTCGGATTGCTGGCGCAGATCACGCACGCCGCGATGGGCTACGAGCACAACCTGTACATCTTCGGCGGCTCGCCCGACATGAGAATTTCGGACATGGACGGCTTCGGCCCGCGCCTCGCGCCGTGGGTCTGGTTCAATATCTATTGGTCGCTGTTCTCGGCGATGCTGGTTGTGCTGGCCGGTGCGTTCTGGGTCCGTGGCACCTCATCGCGTTGGAAACAGCGCTGGAAGCATGCAATGCGCAGCTTGCGTGGCCCGCAAGCCGCGATGCTCGGCACGCTCGCGATCGCGTTCATCGCCGTCGGCGTCTGGATCTTCTACAACACCAATGTGATCAATGAGTATGTGCCCAAGGATGTGATGCTCGATCGTCAGGCGCATCTGGAAAAGGAATATCGCAAGTTCATCGACCTGCCGCAGCCTCGCATCCGCGATGTACGGACCGATGTCGACATCTTCCCCGAGCAGCGTCGCGCGGTGATCCGTGGCCACTACCGAATCGAGAACACGCACGACGTGCCGATTCCGGAGCTGCATGTTTACACGCACCCCGCGGCGCAGTTGGATGTCGTCGCGCCGGCGGGCATGGAGCTTCGTCTGCATGATCCGCTAGCCGGGCTGCATATTTATAAGCTGCGTGAGCCGCTGGCGCCGGGCGCGTCGATGGATTTCGACTTTACTTGGGAGCGTGAGCAGCGCGGCTTCACCAACACCGGCATGCCTCCATCCACGGGCGTCGAATTGATGCGTTCGACGCTGAATCATAACGGCACGTTCTTCAACAACGGCGAATTACCCCGCTTCGGCTACGACCAGTCGCGGCAGATCATCGATCGTAACGAACGCCGCAAACGCGATCTGGGCGATGTGCCGCGCATGCCCAAGCTCGAAGATGAGAAGGCGCGCTATGACATGGGCATGGTCGACTCCGATTGGATCAATTTCGAAGCGACGGTGAGCACCAGCGACGATCAGATCGCGCTCGCGCCCGGATATCTGCAGCGCGAGTGGACCGAGAACGGCCGGCACTATTTCCATTACAAGATGGATCGGCCGATGCTGCCGTTCTACTGCTTCCTGTCGGCGCGCTGGCAGGTGACGCGTGGTGAGTGGCACGGCCTGCCCATCGAGATCTATCACGATCCGAAGCACGCATATAACGTCGCTCGCATGATCGAAGCGACCCGCAAGTCGCTCGACTACTACAGCGCCAACTTCTCGCCGTACCAGCATCGGCAGGTGCGCATCCTGGAGTTTCCGCGCTACGCCCGCTTCGCGCAGAGCTTTGCGAACACGATTCCGTACTCGGAGGGCATCGGCTTCATCGCCGACGTGCGCAATCCGAAGAACGACGTCGACTATGTTTTCTATGTCACTGCGCATGAGATGGCGCACCAGTGGTGGGGTCACCAGGTCGTCGGTGCGGGCGTGCAGGGTCAGAACCTGATCATGGAATCGCTCTCGCAGTACTCGGCGTTGATGGTCATGGAGAAGGAGTACGGCCGCGAGCACATGCGCCGCTTCCTGCGCTATGAGCTCGATCGTTACCTGCGAGGCCGCGGCGGCGAGCTGGTGGAGGAGCTGCCGCTGATGCGAGTGGAGGATCAGGGGTACATTCATTACTCCAAGGGCTCGCTCGTGTTGTATCGGCTGCGCGATGAGATCGGCGAGGAGAATTTGAATCGTGCGCTGGCGAATTACATTCGCGACAAGGCGTATCAACAGCCGCCGTATACGACGACTGTTGAACTGCTCGATTACATCCGCGCGCAGACGCAGCCGGACAAGCTCAAGCTCATCGATGAGCTGTTTGCCAAGATCATCTTCTACGACAACCGCGTCGTCGCGACGACGGTGACGCCGCACGATGGAAAGTACGATGTGACGATTGAGTACGCGGCTGCCAAGCGTGAGAGCGACGGGCTGGGCCGCGAGACGGATCTTCCGGTCGACGATTGGATCGAAGTCGGCGTGTTCGCGCGAGGTGCGGATGAAGAGGAGCGCAGTGAAAAGCCCCTCTACCTGGAGCGCCAGCACATCACGCAAGCCCACGGCACGATCAAGGTCACTGTCGACGAGCCGCCGTACGACGTGGGCTTCGATCCGTACAACAAGCTCATCGACCGTATGCCTGATGACAACCGGAAGACGGTCGACATGGAAGAAGAATCGAGCGCCAAGACGTAGGTTCAGCGCTGCCGCGAGGCTGCGTTAAACGTTCCACGCCGCTTCGGCGAAGGCCAGGGAGGGGTGTGCGCTTTCGGCAGCTTGAGAAAGAGGGACCTTTCTCCAGCAGCGCTCCAGGGACGGACGGAATACGGTCCACGCGTTTAGCGTGGACAAGGCCCGTGCGCGGTGCCGGAAAGCGCACACCCCGCACTGGCCTTCGCGAGCCACTGAACTAACGATCGCGCAGTCTTCAAACACGGGGCGGAATCAACCCAAACCTTCCGCTCTGATAATCCCGGAACGCCTGCTCGATCTCCTCCCGGGTGTTCATCACGAACGGCCCGTATCTCGCGACCGGCTCGTGCAACGGCTTGCCCGACAGCAGCAGAATCTCCGCCGGCGTCGTCGCATTCTCAGTGACGCGAATGCTCACCGCATTACCCGAGCCGAGCAGCGCCGCCTGGCCCTCAGAAACAGCGCGCTCATCGCTACCGATCGTAGCCGTGCCTCGGAACACATACATGAGCCCACTCTGCTCCGCAGGCACCGACTGCACGAGCGATCCGCCCGGCTTCACGGTGAAGTGAAGCATCTGAATCGGCACTCGCGTATCGATCCTCGCCGACTTGCCTAGCGACTCACCCGCGATGACCCGCACGTGCACGCGGCCGTCATCCGCAGTGACCTGCGGAATATCCGTCGCCCGCAATGTTTGATATCGCGGCGTCATCATCTTGTCGGCCGCCGGCAGGTTCACCCAAATCTGGAAACCTTCCTGCAAACCGCCGCTGCGCTTGAATGCATTCGTCGGCATCTCCGAATGAATCACGCCGCCACCGGCCGTCATCCACTGCACGTCACCCGGACGCAGCACATCGGCATTGCCGAACGAATCGCGATGCTCGTTCTCACCGGCCAGCACATAGGTGACCGTCTCGAACCCGCGATGCGGATGATCGGGCGCGCCGATGGGGCCGCCGGCCGGCCAGGTCACCGGGCCCAGGTGATCGATCAGCAAAAACGGATCGAAGTGACTGAAGCCCTGAATCGGAAACGGCCGGCGCACCGGAAAGCCGCCGCCTTCGACGGTGCTGAGGGACTGCACCAGCCGTGCGACCGGGCGAATACTGGAAGCTGAAGGATTGGTGTTCATGGTGTGCATCCTGCCACCGTTATGGCGGCGGATCTGCGGGCCGCAAGGCATGACATTTATCACACAGCGGCACGGATCGGGCGCGCATGTGTCCAACTGTCGGACCGTATATTTGCAAATGCCCCCTCTTTTGTGAGTTCCCCGGAGGCGTGCGCGCGCGTAGACTTTTCGCACCGATTGCGCAGGGGGAGTCGCAGATGTTCGTCGCCCAGATGGCCGATGGTCGCACCATCCAGTATTCCGACGGCAAGCGTTATCTATGGTTCGCCTCGCTGAGCGGCCCGCTGGTCCCGCTGGTGGCGCTCGGGCTGTACTTCTGGAGCGGCGGCAACCTGCTCACAACCTTCTTTCCGCTGGCGTACACCTTCATCTTCATTCCGCTCGCCGACGCGGTGTTCGGCGAGGATCGTCACAACCCACCGGAAGAAGTGGTGCCGCAGATGGCAAAAGACAACTACTACCGCGCACTGCTGTACGTCGCCATCGCGCTCACGTATGTGCAGTTCTTTGCCGTCGCCTGGTTCATCGGCACGCATCCGCTGCCCTGGTGGTCTTTCCTCGCGCTCACGCTGGGCACCGGCTTCGCGAGCGCAATCTCACTCTTGCTCGGTCATGAGCTCGGCCACAAGTCGGACCGGGCCGATCGAACTGCGGCACAAGTGATCCTCGGCCTGGTCGGCTACGGGCACTTTTGTATCGAGCACAATCGCGGCCATCACGTGAACGTCGCGACGCCGGAAGATTGTGTCAGCGCGCGCATGGGCGAATCGATTTACAAATTTGCGCTGCGTGAGATTCCGGGCGCGCTGCGCCGGGGCTGGGCGTTGGAAAAAGATCGGCTGGCGAAGGCGGGCCAGCGCACCTGGTCGTGGAGTAATGAAATTCTTACGTCTTGGCTGCTGACGGCGGTGATGGCTGCGGCGTTGATAGCAACGTTCGGCTGGATCATGGTGCCGTTCCTGCTGATCCATCATCTGTACGCGTGGTACGGGCTCACGCAGGCGAACTACGTCGAGCACTATGGCCTGCTGCGGCAGAAGCTGCCGAACGGCCGCTACGAACTGCCGGAGCCGCGCCATTCCTGGAACACCAATCATCTGTATTCGAACCTGATTTCGTTCCATCTGCAGCGTCACTCGGATCATCACGCCAACGCGCTGCGGCCGTACCAGGCGTTGCGCGATTTCGACGACGTGCCGAAGTTGCCGAGCGGTTATCCCGGCAGCTTCGGGCTCGCCGCGATTCCGTGGCTGTGGTTCAAGGTGATGGATCCGAAGCTGCTGGCGTGGGCGGGCGGCGACATCACCAAGATCAATATCGATCCTGCCAAGCGCGCCCGCTTGTACGCGAAGTACGGTCGCCCGGATCTCGCCGCCGCCGCGTGAGTCGGCGGCTTGCGACGGGCCGGTGTGATGGCTGCTGTGTTTGCGGACATAACGCGTTAATCTCGCTCCTTTCCCAATGCCCGTTGGCATAGGAGCGAGCCATCCGATGACCGCAACGATGCTGGTCAACATCGACGTTGACGACCTGGCCAAAGCCATCGAGTTCTATTGCAAGGCGTTCAACCTGCACGTCGGCCGTCGCTTCGGCACCGATGCAGTCGAGCTGCTCGGCGCCACCTCGCCCATCTATCTGCTGGTGAAGCCCAACGGCACCGTCGCGTCCGCGACCAGTCGTCACCTGCGCTCGTACGCGAGGCACTGGACGCCGGTGCACCTGGACTTCGTCGTCGATGAAATCGAAGGTGCGCTCGATCGGGCCCGCAACGCCGGCGCCCGGCTGGAAGCGAACATCAAGACCAACAACTGGGGCAAGATTGCGATGCTCGCCGACCCGTTCGGCCACGGCATCTGCCTGATCGAATTCGTCGGCAAAGGCTACGACGAAATCGCCACCAGCAACGACTCGAAGCCGGCCAAGTCCTCGCATCGATGAGATCGCCATGTCACTCGTCTGCTGGAAATGCGGAGCCTCGCTCGCCGGCCTGAGCCTGCCGCTGCGCCGTCTCGACGAATGCCGCCAATGTCACGCCGAGCTGCACGTCTGCAAGATGTGCGAGTGGTACAGCCTCAGCGTGGCGAAACATTGCCGTGAGACGGTGGCGGAGGAAGTGAGGGACAAGGAGCGGGCGAATTTCTGCGATTACTTCAAGCCGAAGCCGGGCGCGTATTCGGCGACGAATCTGGATGCAGCTTCCAAGGCTCGCGCGGAGCTGGAAGCTTTGTTCGGGAAAAAGAACTGAGAAGTCACTGCGCCGGCGGCGGCACGCTATCGAGCGATGTTCGAGCCTCGTTCTTCAGCCAATCGATCACCCCGGCGACGACCGGATCATTCAACCGCCGGGGCAGACAAACAGCGAAGATCGCAAACTCCGACGGCACTTCGTGATCGAACACCTTCACCAGCCGTCCGGCTGCCAGTTCCACTGCTGCGAACACCTCGGAGGCAATCGCAATCCCCTGACCCGCAAGAGCCGCTTGTAACATCGAGTTGCGATCGCCGCAGATGATGCCTCGCCTGGCATTGATGCCTTTGGCGCCAACTGCATCGAGCCAGCGGATCCACGAGCGATGCGAGTCATCGTGAAGCAATGTGTGATGACGCAGGTCCGTGATGACCTTCAACGGCGGCCCGTGTTTCAGCAGCGCCGGCGACGCCACCAGAATCTCTTTGAGATTGAACAGCGGTACGACGTGCAGCCCTGGATAGTTGCCGCCGCCAAAGCGAATCGCGATATCCACATCCTCACGCGCAAAGTCCACCAGCTGCGCCGTCGTGATGACTTGCAAGTCCACGTCGGGGAACGCGATTGAAAACGCCCGCAGCCTCGGCATCACCCAGCGTGCGTTGAAGGAAGAAAACGTCGAGATCGTGAGCTTGCGTCGAGCCGTCGGCGTCGACACATCCTCCAGCGCCGCTGCGAGACGATCGAATGCTGCTCGCGTGCCTTCCGCAAGCAACGCGCCTTGAGCGGTGAGCCGCAAGCCTCTCGGCAGGCGCTCGAACAACTTCACGCCCAGCCGTTCCTCCAGCTGCTTCACCTGCCGGCTCACTGCCGCGTGCGTGACGTTCAGCTCCTCGGCCGCGGCGCTGAGATTGAGGTTGCGGGCGGCGACATCGAAGGCCCGCAACGGGCCGACCGGAATGCGCTTCATGGCTCAGCTATGACTATAGATCATAGATCGGGGGCACAAACTATCGCTTTTCGGGCTCCAAGGCCAGATCTACTCTACTCGCCCATTACCGAGATGCATATCTCAAAGGAGCCGGCCATGGACGAGTACCTGTTCATCAGCATGGCGAAATTGAAGTCCGACCGCCTGCGCCGGGAGCGCGAACAGCGCGCCAAAGACGAAGTGCCGGAGCCTCGGAAGGAACCGGTCGAAAACCCGCGGGCCGCCGCGGCTTGAGCAGCAGCAACGATGGAGGCAGCAGCCATGACGAACGTATTACTGACTTTGGCGGCGTCGCTCGTCGTCAACCTCGCGGTGTTTGCAGCACTGAAAGTGGGCTTGCGTAACAACCGCACCGGGTGTGGTCGCCGCTGGGGCAATCACCAGCCGTGCTAATTCCCCGTCCTCGCCGCTGCGGCGACGAGGCGGCCGAGCTTTTCGATGGCGCGTTCGATCGTCGGTCCCCACGGCATGCCGCAGCTGATGCGAATGTAGTTGCGGTACTCGGCCTTGGCGGAGAACACCAGGCCGGGCGCGATGCCGATGCGGCTGGCGAGCGCGGTACGAAACAGCTCGACGCTGTCGACGCCGCGGGGCAATTCGACCCACAGCACGATGCCGCCCGACGGGCGCACGACGCGTGTGCCGCTCGGAAAGTAACGAACGATCGCATCGACGACGCTCTGCGAATTTCCCGCGAGGGTAGTGCGCACGCGGCGCAAGTATCGATCGTATCCACCGCTGGCGTAGTAACGTGCGAGCACCAGCTGTTGCAAGGTCGGCGAGGCGACGGACGAGAAGAACTTGGCGCGGGCGATTTCGGAATGAAACGTCGGCGTGACCGCCCAGCCGATGCGATAGCCGAGCGCGATGGTCTTCGAGACCGAGCCGCAATGAATCACCATGCCGGCTTCGTCGTACGCGCGCATGGAGGTGGGGCGCACGTTGCCGTAATGCAGGTCGCCGTAGATGTCGTCTTCGATGATGGGCACTTCGTGCGCCGTCAGAATGGAAACGATCTCGCGTTTCGCGTCGTCGGGCGTGACGCTGCCGGTGGGATTGTTGAAGTTGGGCATCAACACTGCCGCGGCCAAGCGCGTACTGCGCGCGATGTTTCTAACCACGTCGACATCGATGCCGGTCACGGTGTGATTCGGCACTTCGACGACCTTCAGTCCGAGATACTCGACGACTTGCAACAGGCCGAAGTACGTCGGCGATTCCACCAGCACGGTCTCGCCGGCCTTGCACAACACCTGCAGCGACATGGTGATCGCATCCATCGCGCCGCTGGTGATGACGACGTGCGAAGGATCTGCGGGCGCGCCGCCAAACGTCATGCGCTTGGCGATTTGTCGTCGCAGTTCTTCGTGGCCCGGCGGCAGCAAACATTCGCCGGCGTGTGCGGGATGATCGCGCAGCACTTCGCGGATCAAATTGTTCAGCCGTTGATTCGGGTACAGCGACGGCGAGGTGAACGCGCCGTTGAGTTGCAGGATGTCCGGTCGTGCCAGCGCTTCACGACAGGTGTCCAATGTTTCGGTGGCGATCGAGACCGGACGACGCGAGCGGCTGATCTTCGGTCGCGGCGCCGGCAGATTCGCACGCAGCGGCGGGCGCACGTAGAAGCCCGACTGCGGCCGCGCTTCGATCAAGCCGATGTTTTCGAGATGCAGGTAGGCCTGCACGACCGTGGAGATGCTGACTTTGGCCGTCCGGCTCATGGAGCGCACCGAGGGAATGCGTTCATTCCCCCGCAACGTGCCGTTGGCAATCTGCGCTTCGACCATGCGCGCGACACGTTCGTAGAGCAGCGGTTCCTCGGTCGACATGCTGGCAGATCCCTCGGTGGGACTTCAACTGTATTGGTCGTGGATCAGTCTACCTGAATCTGTACTGCTTGCCAGCGTGCGCTATAGTGACGCTCGTCCCAAAGGATCCTTCGATGACTTCAGCCAATACCGTGACGCGGTTGTCCGCGGGCATGATCGCCGCGTTCGCCGCCATTTATTTCTTCTGGGGCACGACTTACCTCGGTATCGCGCTCGCCATTCAGACGATTCCGCCGTTCATCACCGGCGCGTCGCGCTTCCTGCTCGCTGGCCTCGTCATGTACGTGTGGCTGCGCTGGCGTAGTCCGCGTCCGTTCGCGGATGTGAATGTGCCGGTCGCTGCGCTCGCAGGCGTGCTGTTGTCAGGGATGGGCAACGGGCTCGTCACCTGGTCGCAGCAGGGAATTCCGTCGGGTATCGCTGCGCTCGTCGTGACTGCCGTGCCTGTGATCGTGTTGTTGTTGGATTGGGCGTTCTTCAGCAAACGTCCGCCGTCGCGCCCGGCGTTGATCGGCACGGCCATCGCGTTCAGCGGCGTCGTGGCGATCGTCACGCATACGCGCTCGCTGTCCGGAGATGCGCAGCCGTTGTATCTGATCGCGTTGATTGCATCCACGGTGGCATGGAGCTTCGGCACGCTGATTCAGAAGCGCTCTGCCAAGCCGGAGACCGTGCTGAGCTTCACCTGCGTGCAGATGTTGTTCGGCGGCCTGACCCAGCTGCTGCTGTCGTTCCCAGACGGCGAGTGGGCGCACTTCGATGTCGCGGCGGTGAGCTGGAAGTCGGTGCTCGCGGTGGGCTACCTGGTCGTCGCCGGCAGCATCATCGGCCTGAATTGTTACTTGTGGCTGCTGACGCGAGTGTCCGCCGCGAAGGTTGCGACGTATGCGCTCGTGAATCCTGTGGTCGCGCTGTTCCTCGGCACGTTGGTGTTGAGCGAGCGGCTCACAGCACTCGCGCTGATTGCAGCTGCGATGGTGCTGGCAGGCGTTGGCCTGGTGTTGTTCCAGGACGCGCAGTGGCTCAAGAATCTGCGCCGTCGCGAAGTGCCTCAGGCGGGAGCATGCGCAAGCAGCCGTTCGCGGTGAATGAGATAGAGGCCGCTGGCAACGATGATGGCGGCGCCGGTCAGCATTCGTGAACTCGGCACCGTCGTCCACAGCAGCCAGTCGAACGTCATTCCCCAGGCGAGCGCCGTGTATTCGAGCGGCGCGACGACCGGCGGCAGCGCGAGTCGAAACGCTTCGGTGAGAAAATGTTGGCCGAGCGCGCCGCTGAAGCCAGCAACGGCAATCCATCCCCAATGATCCCATCGCACTGGCACCCAGCCGGCGATCGATAGCACGCCCGCGAACACTGCCGTCAGCGTCAGGGCCCAGAACAACGTCGCAGCACTCGTCTCCGACGGCGAGAGCACGCGAATGAGCAGCACACCGAGTGCATAGGAGATGGCCGCGCCGATCGCAGCCAGGCTGCCCATGATTGCGATGCTGTCGAGCTCAACGCTCTGTGCGCCAGGGCGCACCACGACGATGACACCGATCATTCCCACCACGATCGCCACCCAGCGATGCCAGCCGACGCGCTCACCGAAGAACGGCACCGACAGCGCGGTGATCATCAGCGGCGCGGACATGAAAATCGTGTACGCATTCGCGAGTGACAGGCGCTTCACCGCATACACAAAGAAATACAGCGTCGTCACCTGGAGCAGTCCGCGCAGCAGGTGCAAGCCCCAGCGGTTGGGAACCAGGTCCTGCCAGCGGCCGAACCAGCCGGCGACGATCAGGATGAAAGGCAGCGACGCGGCACCACGGATGAATGTCACCTGCATGGCGGGATACGTTTCGGCCAGCCGCTTCATGCAAACATCCAGCACGCTGAACGTTGCGACGGCAGCCAGCATGCAGAGGATGCCGCGTAAGTTATTTGTGTGCATGCGACATGCTAACGCGTGGCCGGTGAGGCGGCTATCCCGCGGGATTCCCTTTTGCTCATCCTTCGCAACGGTCAGAATAACGCATTCCTTGCAACGTCATTTGTCACTTCGAGGGCAGCCATGCGCCACGCTTTCATCTGCGACGCCATCCGCACTCCCATCGGTCGATATGGCGGTGTGCTCGCGAACGTGCGTACCGACGATCTCGGCGCCATTCCCATCAAGGCATTGATGGAGCGCAATCGGAATGTCGATTGGGCGGCGGTCGACGATGTTTATTACGGCTGTGCCAATCAGGCAGGCGAAGACAATCGCAACGTTGCGCGCATGGCGGCTTTGCTGGCGGGGCTGCCCGATGCTGTGCCCGGCGCGACCATCAATCGTTTGTGCGGCTCGGGCCTGGATGCGGTGAACCTCGCGGCTCGCGCGATTCGCTGTGGCGAAGCCGAGCTCGTGATCGCCGGCGGCGTGGAAAGCATGACTCGCGCGCCGTTCGTGATGGCGAAGGCCGACAGCGCGTTCTCACGCACGGCGAAGATCGAAGACACGACGATCGGCTGGCGCTTCGTCAATCCGTTGATGAAAGCGAAGTACGGCATCGACTCGATGCCGGAGACGGCGGAAAACGTTGCCGCTGAATTCAACGTCGCTCGCGCCGACCAGGATGCGTTCGCCTTGCGCAGTCAGCAGCGTTATGCACGCGCTCTCGCGGCGAAGTTTTTCGAAGCGGAGATCACGCCGGTGGAGATTCCGCAGAAGAAAGGCGAGCCGATCAAGTTCATCGCCGATGAGCATCCACGCGAGACCAGTCTGGAAGCGCTCGCGAAGTTGAAAGGCGTCGTCAAAGCCGATGGCACGGTGACCGCGGGCAACGCGTCGGGTGTGAACGACGGCAGCTGCGCGCTCTTGCTGGCAAGCGAAGAGGCGGTGGCAAAGCTGGGTTTGAGAGTTCGAGCGCGTGTGATTGCGACTGCAACGGCCGGCGTGCCGCCACGAATCATGGGCATCGGCCCCGCGCCGGCGACGCGAAAAGTGCTGGCGCTGGCGAAGCTGCAGATCGGTCAGATGGATGTGATCGAGCTCAACGAGGCGTTCGCCGCGCAAGGCCTGGCGGTGACGCGTCAACTCGGCCTGCCCGACGCTGCCGAACACGTGAATCCCAATGGCGGCGCGATCGCGATCGGCCATCCGCTCGGCGCGAGCGGCGCGCGATTGGTGACGACCGCGGTGAATCAGCTGGAGAAAACGTCAGGACGTTACGCCCTGTGCACCATGTGCATCGGCGTGGGGCAGGGCATCGCGATGGTGATCGAGCGCGTGTGACGAGGTTGTCGGATACACGGATATCCGCTTGCTCAATTGCACTCGGACTGGCACTCGCGCAGTTCGCCGCGACAGATGTTCTGCGCGTCGCGCTCGTTGCGGAAGCAGTCGTAGCGCATCGACGCGATGTTCTGTTGCATGACATCGATGCACACGTTGTAGTGCTGAGTGAAGCGCGCCCGGAAATTGCCCGGACCCTGGCGGCCGGGATTGTGGAAGTAGCTGCAGAAATACGTGTAGTCGTCGTTGCGCATCGTCATCGGATCGCGGCCGCTGTTGGCGGCTTTGCGTGAGCATTCCTGCCGAGCCCGGCGGACTTCGCTGTTGCATTGGCCATTGGCGACGTTGCACTGGTTGATGCACGCCTGATGAGCCAGCTCTGCAGGTGTTGCTTTCTTGGGGCGATCGGCTTCGGACGCGGCAGCGCTGGTCGGCTGTTCGACTTGCCTGCTGCTCTCGTCGGCACGGCTGGCGCCGAGCAACGACAACATCGCGCATATACATCCCGCCCACAGCACGGCTTTGCCGTTCATTTTGCTGGCCTGTTTCTAGGAGTGGTTTGGACCGGCGGTCATCGTCGCCAGCCGCGCCGGCACCCGTCAAGCATTGTCGGCGGTCCCCGGACATAGGTACTAGGTTGTCGGTGCATCGTTGCGGAACCGTGAGCGTCGGCGCCGGTCTTTTTCCATGGCCGTGCCATTCCGTAGGCGTTCCAGGATGCTACTAGTTGATCGGCCGGGCGCCCGGGTTATGCTGCGAGTGTCCTCGCATTCTGCGACTGTCAGCGAAGTGTCCTCCTCATGAGTCAACAGTCCGAAGAACGCGCGCCCGAGTCGACGCCGACACCAGACGATGCCCAGCAGGGCGCGCGCATTTTGCACATGAAGTCAACGCACTATGACTTGCAGCGAGCTATTCAGCAGCGCGCGCAGGAGTCGGTGGAGCGTGAAGCGGCGCTGGATCGCGAAGCGCGCCGGCCGAAGCCGCTCAAGTGGCTGATCATTTCGCTGATCGCCGCTGTGCCGATCGCGGCGACGCTGTTCATGGTCGATGGCTTCCTGCGCGTGTTCCATCGCTACCTCAGCACCATCTCGCAGCAGGAGCAGGAACAGGCGCAGTCGCAGGCAGCGGAAGCTGAGGCGCAGGCGCCGTCGAATCAGCCCGGTGTCGTCATGCTCCAGCCGCTGAATCCGCAGGAGCCCGCGCCGGCCCAAGACGCTGCGAAGGCCCCGAGCGCCGACTCGAATCCGCCAGCCAAAACAAACTAACGATTCGCCGCCGTAGCGAGCGACTGCGCTCGGCCACAACCGGCCGAACCAGCAGATTCTGCTAACCTGCCGGCCCCCTTGGTCGGGCGAGAGCGCAGGTAATGATCGTCGATTGGCTGCCCACTCCATCGCAGCACTTCCTCGTCAGTGCCATCGCGCTTCTCGTCTACATCCTGACCAGCCGCGCTCGCGACCAGCGTCGGGCGCCGACGGCGGCGATCGCCTGGGTACTGGGCCTCGCGCTCGTTCCTTACGTGATGCTGCCGCTGTATTTGTTGTTCGGGCAGCGGAAGTTGCAGCCCGTTGCCATCCCCTATTCGGGCGTCGTGGTCGAAGGGCCGCATTGGGCGGCGGAGTTGATCGAGAGTTTCGGGCTCGCACCGCCTTCGACATGCACGGTTCAAATGCACGCCGACGGCGAGCAGGCCCGCGAGGCGTTGTATCGAGTCATCGACGGCGCGCAACGCACGCTCGACATCAGCACGTTCATCATCGGCAGCGACGAGTTCGGTCGTGACGTCGTCGCTCGCCTGGTGCGTAAAGCCGCCGACGGCGTGAAGGTTCGTCTGCTGCTCGATGGCTTCTTCGCGTTATTGGTGCCTGGCAAATACATTCGCGAATTGAACAGCGCCGGCGTGCAGGTCGCCGTCTTTCGACCTTTCTTGAGCCTGCGTCGCCTGGGGCCACGGAACCTGCGCAATCATCGCAAGCTCGTCGTCGCCGACGACTGCTGTCTCTGGAGCGGCGGTCGCAATCTGGCCGGCGAATATTTCCTCGGCGATTCCGCCGGCGCAGTCTGGTCCGATCTTTCTTTCGATTTGCGCGGGCCGGTGGCTGCGGCGGCCGGACATCAGTTCGATCTCGATTGGAATACGACCCAGCTGCGAACGCCGATTCGCGCTCGCGAGTCTTTGCCCATCGATGGCGGCACGCTCGCGCAGTTCCTGCCGAGCGGCCCCGATCAGGTCGAGGATACTGCGCAGTCCCTGCTCATCGATGGTTGTTATCGAGCGCGTCGCCGCCTGCTGATCGTCACTCCCTATTTCGTCCCCGATGACAGCTTGCGAGCGGCCATGCGACTGGCCGCGAGGCGAGGTGTGAAAGTCACGATCGTGCTGCCTCAGCGCTCGAATCACCTGCTCGCCGACTTCGTGCGTTCCCGGCCGATGCGAGACCTCGCGGCTGCGGGCGTGGAATTTCGGTTGCTGCCGACGATGATTCACGCCAAGGGCGTCGTCATCGATGAAACATTGGCGCTGTGCGGCTCCATCAACCTGGACCTGCGCAGCCTGCTGTTGAACCACGAAGCCGCAGTGGTGTTCTATGGCCGCGAACAGATCGACTGGCTCGCGCAATGGATTGCAGCCAAGGCGGAGCAGGGCGAGAAATATCGCGCTGTGCCGCCCAGTCTGTTGCGCGACATCGCCGAAGGCGTGCTGCTTACGGTTGCCTTTCAGTTGTAGCCGGCCCGTGCTCGAACGACAGCTTCAGCCCGACCATCTCGGCGGCGCGCACCACATCGACCAGGCGAGTGAGCCGCAGCTTCTTCATCATCTTGGCGCGCTCGGACTTGATGGTTCGTTCGCAGGCGCCGACCTCGACCGCGACTTGTTTGTTGAGCTTGCCTTCGGCCACTCCGGCAAACACCGCCTTCTCGCGCGCTGTGAGCGTCTCGTAACGCTCCAATAGCTCGCGCTCCTCGCGGTGTGCGGAGAAACGTTGTACTGCGACGTCCCTGGCGTGCAGGACTGTTTGCAACAGTCGTTCGGTCAGCACCGGCTTGAGCAGAATATCCAACGCGCCCGATTTCATCGCCCGCACGCTGCCGGGAATATCGGCATAGGCGCTGACGAAGATCACCGGCAGGATCGATGCATCGCTGCCGAAGCCCTCGAACAGTTCCAGGCCATCGCCGTCCGGCATGCAGATGTCGAGCAGCACGCAGCCGGGCGTGGCTCGAATATCCGCATGTTTGAATTCCGCCAGCGTCGCGTAGCCGAGCGCTGCCAGGCCCTTGGCCTTGAACAGCCGCAGCAGACTGTGACGAAAGCTGTCGTCATCGTCGACGACGTGAATGACGAACTCATGCGACGCACCGCACTGCTGACCGCTGTCGCGGCCACCCCCTGTGTCCATGCCAAGTTTCCCCTCTCCCCTTTAAAACGCCGCGCTACACCGCCTGCAGCGGAATCGTGAACTTGAAGGCCGCGCCCCCCGTGGAGGTTCCCTCTTGCCAAATTTTGCCGCCGTGTGCATGCACGATGGTACGTGCGATCGCGAGCCCGAGTCCGAGGCCTTCCTGCTTGGTGCTGAAAAATGACTCGAATATTTTCGGTCGATACGCAGCGACGACACGCTGAACGGCGACGGCACGTATACGCTGGGAAGCACGGTCGCGGAGCGGTTCTTGGCACTGTCGATCGCTGCCGCCC
>CAMLEO010000105.1 GCA_946478975.1 uncultured Steroidobacter sp. | reverse complement strand
GTTTTGCTGATCGGCGCTGAGTTGCGGGCCTTCGCCGCCGGACGCACTGCGCAGTTGTCCGCACACACGATCGAGCGCTTGCGCCATGCGCTTTTGATTCGGCGTCAAACCGGGCAGATCGCCGAGCGTCGTGATGGTGACGGTGCCTTCATTGACGGTGATGAGCACCGTGTCCGACGCGGTGTTGCCCTGGTCGTCGGTGACTACCAGCTGAATGACGCTGTCGCCGTCGTGCAAGCGGGTTCGCAGCGTCGGGCTCATGCCGTGGCCGAGATTTTCCGTGGTTTCGCCAGCGACTCGCGACCACGCATAGTCGACGATGGTGCCGTCGGCATCGACCGACCAGGAGCCATCGAGCACGACGTCTTCGCCCTCCTGATGATCCGTGTCGTCGACGGTGCGATCGGCGCCGGCGTTCGCGGTCGGCAGTCCATTAGCAGACGGCGCGTTGACCGTGATAAGCACGGTGTCCGAGCTGCTGTTTTCGGAAGCGTCGCTCACGGTCAGACGAATGGTGTTTTCGCCATCCGGCAACCGCGCCTGAAGTGTCGCGCCGCTGCCGAGTTGCTCGTAACCTTCGCCGTTCGAACGCTCCCAGAAGTAGCTGACGATGTTGTTGTCCGGATCGGTGGACGCACGGCCGTCGAGCAGGACGCTCTCACCGGCGGTGTTATCCGTATCGTTCACGACGCGATCGGCACCGGCATTGGCAGCCGGCGGAGATGAGCCCACAATGGGCTCGATAACGGTGATCATCACCGAGTCCGTATCGGTCGCACCCGTGCTGTCGGTGACGGTCAGGTCGATGACGTTGATGCCATCGCGCAAGCGTATCTGGAGGGTCGGGGTCATGCTGGTGCCCAGCTCTTCGCTGAATTCACCGTTGTTGCGCCCCCATCGATAGCTGACGATGTCGCCATCGGCGTCTCTGGACGCGGAGGCGTCGAGCGTGACGAGTTCGCCCGCAATCCGATCGGTATCGGTGATGGTGCGGTCGACGCCGGCGTTCGCAACCGGTGCGGTCGTGGCGCCCGGCGCGAGAATGTTGACTCGATATGAATCGGTCGCCGATTCGCTGTGATTGTCCCGGACGATGACGCGGATGATGGAAACGCCGTCGATCGTGTGGATGGTCGCAGGCGTCGGCCCGGAGCCGACAAAGAACTCGCTGCCGCCGGGAGGCGTCAGGTACCACTCGTAGGTCAACGGGTCGCCGTCGGGGTCGGAGGCGGAGACGACGCGGAGGTCGAGATATTCGCCGTCCGAATGATCGGTGTCGCGCATGGTGCGATCGGGCCCGACCTCGACGACGGGCGGCGCCGCCATGGCCTCCGGCGCCATCGCCAGCAGCGCCATTGCGCCGATCCAAGATAAAAGAGCGCACCCGGATCGGCCGCGCATCGTCAACTTCATTGTCGGCTCTCCCTAAGCGTTATCGTCATCGAGCTCGCCAGAAACATCGCCAGTGGTGAGGCCGCGCTTATGTCAACCGTCGATCGCGCGGCCACAGCGGACACGAAGTCACGGCTGGGCTCTTTCCCTGACTTTCCGCTGGTCAATCAGCGGTCGAGTCAGAACTGTGGCTGCGGAGATCGGATTACGTTGTGACGTGCGTCACATTCGCGGATCGTGAAACGGCGGCTCGGCGGTGCAGTTCGTATTGGTTGCCGCAGCCGATTCAATAAACGGTGTGATTCATGAATATGTTCAGCGGCCGGTCGCGTGCGTTCTGGCCAGCAACGCCGTATCGGCAAAATCCGAGAACACGCCGTCGATGCCGAGCTCGAAAAACTGCCGGTATTCCCGCAGCGGATCGTTGCCGTACTCCGGCGCGAGCGTTGCCGGCTCATTACGAAATGTATAAGTGTGGACGCGCAGGCCCGCGGCATGCGCCTGCTCGATCACCGTCGTCTGCAGCAGCGTGTGCTGCCCCACATCGCGCACGATCTGGCGCTTCCACGGCCCGATCGCGTTCGCATACTTCGCGATGTCCACAAAACTGCTCGGCCGCTGGCCGCCGCGTCGATCACCGTAATCGGGAATGTTCACACCCACGACTCGCGTGCCGGTCGAGTCGTAGATCAGCGCGCCGTCATCCATGAGCTGAACCAGCGGCAGCGGCGTCTTCGGCCGCAGGTACTGCAGGTTGGCGCTCTCGAAAGACTGAATGAAGACCAGCGCGCGCGGCTGGTTCAAATCGTTGCGCTCCAGAGCTTCGAGCAGGCGATCTTCCAACGGCAGCCCGAGCGCCAGGTGAAACGCCGGATGTTTGGTCTCCGGATAGATGCGGATGCTCCGGCCCCGCTTAGGCTACTCGTGACGTACCAGTTCGAGAATCTCTTCGAACGTCGGAATGGTGTATTGACCGTCGAACTCTTTGGAGCGCGCCGGATTTGCCTGCACCGCTCGCAGCTTCTTGATCTCGGCCAGCGTGAAGTCGCTGGCGTAGAAGCCGGTGACTTCTTTGCCGTCGAGCGTCTTGGTGCTGCGGCGGGACGCGAACTCCGGATGCGACTTCACGTCGGTGGTGTCGTCGAGCAGAGGCTCGTGGCGCGCGATCAAATGGCCGTCGCGAGTTGCGACCAGGTCGGGCTCGATGTAATCCGCACCGAATTCGATCGCGAGCGTATATGAGGCGATCGTGTGCTCGGGCCGATAGCCCGAAGCGCCTCGATGCGCGATGACGATGGGCGGCGTGCCGTCCAGGGTGGGCCACTTCTTATTCATAAGAGGAGATTCGGCCTGCGCCAGACCGCTCGCTGCCATCGCCGCACACAACAGGATTGCTCGCCACATGAGCTGAAGAGTAACGCGCCGTCATGACAATCAGTCGACGAAGAAATCCGGTTGGAAGGTCTTGTTGCCGGGGGTGACGGCGTACTGATCCAGATCGGTCACACCCGCGCTCGCCAGGACTTCGTCGTCGATAAAGAAGTTGCCGGTGCAGGTCTTCGGATCGCGCGTGAGGATCGTGTACGCAGCGTCCGCCATGATCTCAGGCTTGCGGCCGCGCTTCGGGTCGGCGAGCGGGATCACATTCAACGCGGCAGTTGCGATTACCGTGCGCGGCCACAGCGCGTTCACGCCGATGCCGTCGCCTTTGAATTCCTCGGCCATCCCGAGCACGCACATGCTCATGCCGTACTTCGCCATCGTGTACGCGACGTGCGGGCCGAACCAACGCGGCTTCATGCTCAGCGGCGGAGAGAGATTGAGAATGTGAGGATTGCGGCCGGCCTGCGCGGATTGTTTCAAATACGGAATGCACGCTTGCGAGCAAACAAACGTGCCGCGCACGTTGACGCCGAACATCAAGTCGAACCGCTTCATCGGCGTTTCCAGCGTGCTGGTGAGCGAGATGGCGCTGGCGTTGTTGACCAGGATGTCGAGGCTGCCGAAATGCTCCGCGCACTTCTTCGTTGCCTCGGCCACCGCGTTTTCGTCGCGAATGTCGACTTGCATCGGCAACGCTTTGCCGCCCGCCGCTTCGATCGCTTCCGCAGCGGTGTGAATCGTGCCGGGCAGGCGAGGATTCGGCTGATCGCTCTTGGCCGCGATCGCCACGTTCGCCCCATCCCTCGCCGCCCGCACGGCAATCGCCAACCCAATCCCGCGCGACGCCCCAGAGATGAAAAGAGTCTTGCCGCGAAGTGACATGAATCGTCCTCCAATGAGCCTGCGTCGAATCATATGCGCGAACTGCGCGGCGAGCATAGGAGTACACGCCGCGCGGCTCGTTACGGTCCGACAGTTGGGCAATCGGCCTTGCGGAGCGCTGCTTCGTTATATAGTCGCTGCAGCTGCAGGCAGGAGGCGCGCGATGACACAGAGCACGAGCGGCGACGTGTGGAACGACGTCGAGCACAAGTACGCCGATTCGAACGGCGTGAAGATCCACTATGCGGCACTGAGCCCGAAAGGCAGCGCGGCCGCGCCGCTGGTCGTGATGATCCACGGCTTTCCGGACTTCTGGTATTCCTGGCGCAAACAAATGCGGGCGCTCGCGGACAACGGCTACCGCGCCGTCGCCGTCGACCTGCGCGGTTATAACCTTTCGGATAAGCCCAAGGGCGTCGAGAACTACGCGATGCCGCTGCTCGTCTCCGACATCGCTGCGGTCGTGAAGGCGGAAGGCGTCGAGCGAGCCGTGATCGTCGGTCACGATTGGGGCGGCTCGGTCGCGTGGAACGTCGCCATGCGCAAGCCCGACATCACCGAGCTGCTGATCATTTGCAATCTGCCGCACCCCGCCGGTATCGCGCGCGAGGTCGCGACCAATCCGGAACAGAAAAAGAACAGCGCGTACGCGTTTAAATTCCAGCAGCCGGACGCGCACAAGGAGATCTCGCTGGAACGGCTCACGCAATGGGTCACCGATCCCGCAGCGAGGCCGCGCTATCTGGAAGCGTTCGAGAAATCGGACCCGGAAGCGATGTTGAATTACTACAAAGCCAACTATCCCAAGCCCGACGCACCGCCGCCGCCCGCGAACTTCACCTTTCCTAAGGTCAAGGCGCCGGTGCTGATGTTTCACGGCTTGGACGACCAGGCGCTGCTGCCGGGAGCGCTCAATGGCACGTGGCAATGGGTCGAGAAAGATCTGACGATCGTGACCATTCCTGGTGCGAACCATTTCGTGCAGCAGGACGCGGCCGAGATGGTCAGCAATACGATGGTGGACTGGCTGGCGCGCAGAGTTCGAAGATGAGATCGCCAGCCGCCGCTCTCTCGCGTTGATTGCGAGAGAGCGGTGGGTTGATCGTCAGCGAACGACTTTGGAAACGGTGTTCGAGTTCGTGCTCTCCACGCCCGACGACGTGTAGGCGCGAATCGAGAAGTACCAGGTTGCGGCGGACAGATCGCTGACCACGTAGCGAGTCAGGCCCGCGTTGCTCAGCGTCACCGTGCGCGTCAGGCTGCTCGGGCTGGTACCGTAGTAGATGCGATAGCCCGCGAGATTGGTGAGCGCGGTGCCGTTCGAATTGCGCGTTGGCGGAGTCCAGCTCAACGTCGCCGAACCGCTGCTCGTACCGACGCTGTTGACTGCGACGTTGAACGCCGGCAGCGAAGTGCGATTGGTGCCGTCGCTGGCGCTGATGACGATGTTCGAATACGTGCCCACGTTGGAGGCGGTCGGTGTGCCGGTCAACGCGCCGCTGGCAGTGCTGAAGGTCGCCCAGCTCGGTCGATTGCTGATCGACCACGTGAGCGTGCGGCCTTCGGGATCGGAGCCGGTGGGACGGAATGCATATGCATTGCCGGCAACCACGGACGTCGATGGCGTGCCGCTGAGCACGGGCGCGCGATTGGTCGAGCCCGCCGTGCCGGTGGCGACTTGAATCGAGAACGCAGGCAGAGTCGCTGTGCCCGTACTGCTTCTCACCGTAATACGAATGTTCGACCACGTGCCTGCAGTCGACGGCGTCACGCCCTCGAGACGGCCCGTGTACACGGAGAATTGCGCCCACGAAGGTTTGTTGACGATGGAGAAGCGCAGCTGCGAATTCGGCACCTGCGGATCACTCGCCGTCGGCACCCACGAGTACCAGGAATTGATTCGAATTAAAGTTTTGGGCGTGCCCGAGATCGACGGCGCGGCCTCAACCGCACTACTGAGCAACATGAGGCCACAAATCAAAGCAAAAAAGGTTGCTAGCGCGCCCCCCGAAATGGGCGCGCGCAGTTGTGAAGTGCGCATTGACAATCCTCGCGGGTATGACACGGGAGCCGACTCGCTACGCATGCGAAGCGGCACTCACCCACGTCAGCAATCTGCCGTTCTGCCTGACTCATCCTGGTCGGCCATCGCCTGCATGAGGCGGGATCGATGCGACGGAGTCTTCGCTCGTGGGCGCGGGCAGTTAAAACAAACAAACAGTCTTATGCAAAATGTCGTAACGACGAGACACTGTCGTCAAATGCGATCACTTCGAATGTGTTTGTAAAAAATCAGCGGAACGTGAGCATGAAAAAATTTCTGTTCGGTGTGTTGATCGCCGTCGCACTGATCGGCGTGACGAGCTTTGTGTATCGCGACGAAATTGCGCTGCTGCTGGCTTTCAATGAGCTGAAACCTGCACAACCTTTCAGTGCTGCGAGCACGCCCGCGTCGCCCGACTACTCGCAGCGCGAGAGCTGGGCCGCACTGCCCGATCGCGAAGATTCAGCGGATGCCTTACCCGCGATTGGTGTTCTGGATCAACAAGCAAGCGCCGCGGTCGATGTGTTCTTCATCCATCCGACCACCTACTTCGGCACCGACCACTGGAATCAGCCGCTCGACAACAAACAGGTCAACCAGCTCACCGATATGTTCGTGATGCGCGGGCAGGCGGCGGTGTTCAACAGTTGTTGCCGCATCTACGCGCCGCGTTACCGGCAGGCGACGATCTATTCTTTCTTCGACAAATCCGGCAGCGGGCCGCAGGCGCTGCAGGTGGCGTACGGCGATGTCGAGCGCGCATTCGAATATTTCTTACAAAACTACAGCAAAGACCGGCCTTTCATCCTCGCTTCGCACAGCCAGGGCACGGTGCATCTGCGCACATTGATCGAAAAGCACATTACCGGCACGCCGCTGCGGGACCGACTGGTCGCGGCGTATGCGATCGGCTTCAGCATCAATGCCGAGGAGTTCGCGAAGTCCGCGCCTGACGTGCCGGTCTGTCAAAGCGCCGAGCAGACCGGATGCATCGTGTCCTGGAACGCGGTGGGCCCGGAAGTCACCAAGTTCGTGGATACGACCCACAACATCTGCGTCAACCCGCTCACATGGAAGACCGACGGCGAGCACGCGGACGCGTCATTGAACCTGGGCGGTGTCGCTTATCCGGGTCGATTTGCCGGCACGCTGGCCGACTTCAAAGAGCTGCCGCAGGATTACATCGACGCCAGGCCCGTGGTCGAACCTGGCGTCGCGGATGCTCAGTGCATTGGCGGCATGCTGCTAGTTCGCGAAATCAACTCGACGAACTACTCGGCGCGGCCGATGGGGCGCGACAACTACCACGTGTTCGACTACCACTTGTTCGCAATGAACCTGCGCAAGAACGCGGAGCTGCGCGTCTCGCACTACTTGAATCAGCGAGGCATGTCGGGGCAGACGTACGGCACGGTCGCCGTCACATACGACTGGACGCGATCCTGTCCCGCCAGTTGCAGCCGCAGCTCGTTGTCGTTCGGCATCGACAAAGTGGCCTCGATCGGAATCGCCTCTTCGATCCAGCGAATGCGATTGCCTTCGGCGCCCCACTTGGAAATGCGATAGGTCTCGAAGCACGAGTCCATCAGCAGCGTGCGATCAGGAAGGAAGATCAGCATCGTGCCGCGCGCATGGCCTTGCGTCGTCGAGATCCAGATCTTGCCGATGAAGCGCGGATCGTCGGGCTGACCGACCTCCGATGAGTTCGACGCTTCCACTGCCGGCTTCGCCGCCGGCGGCGGAGGCGGCGCAGGGGGTTGTGACTTGCTGCAGGCGGCATTCAAAGCGAACGCCGCGACGATGGTCCATCGAGCGAGGTTACCCATGGGCGTTTTTGACCTCTGTAATCCGTACCTGGCGCCCATATTACTCAACAGGTGCTACGTGCGCGCGCACTACAATGCGCCTCCACTTGCCAGGAGGCGCTCATGCGATTGGTCAATGGTTGCTCGTTGCTGATGTGTCTGGTGGCGATGGGCGCTCAGGCGGAGCCCCTCGTCACGCAGTGGTCACCGAAGCCAATCTCCAGCGCGCAGTTTGAATCGCATCCCGCGTTCGATCCGCGGAGCGGCGATTTGTATTTCGTGCGCAGCTCGCCCGAGTTCAAAGGCTGGCGCATTTTCGTCAGCAGCTGCACGGCGCAAGGCTGGTCGGAGCCGGTGTCGGCGCCGTTCGCCGGCGACGGCGTCGAAGCCGATCCGTTCTTTTTCAACGACGGCCGCAGTTTGTATTTCATTTCCAGTCGCTCGACCGACGGCATCCACCGGCGCGATCTGGATCTATGGCGAGTGGATCGCGGCGAAGACGGCAAATGGCTCACGCCGCAGCGTTTGCCGGAGCCGATCAACTCCACCGGCCAGGAATGGTTTCCGCGCCCGGCGCCGGACGGATCGCTGTATTTCGGATCGGATCGTCCCGGCGGCCTGGGACGCACAGATATCTGGCGCGCACGACCAACGAATGACGGGCAATGGAAGGTCGAGAATGCGGGGCCCGCGTTGAACACCGCTGCGGACGAATACGAGCCGCTGCCTTCGCCCGATGGACAGCTGATGATCCTGATGGCCGCGGACGGGCTGTATCAAAGCAAACATACGGCGGACGGCTGGGCACCGCGCGAGAAGCTGCCGGCACCGATCAACGTCAATGGCAGCGAGATCGGCGCGTTGTTTTCGCCCAGCGGTAAATCCTTGCTGTTTGCTCGCGATACCAAAGCGCCGCTGAGCGGCGAGTTGTTTGTATGGCATCGCCAAGGCACGGAGGACTGGCCGCCGCCGTGCCCGAAGCGCTGAGGTTACTGCTCCGGCACGATGATCGCCTGGGCTGAGTTGCTCACCCAGTCGTTGCTGCTGTTGCCGCTGGCTTTTGATTGCGCGCGCATGATGCGTATCTGAGCTTCCTGCATCTTCAGCTCCGCATCCTGCTCTTTCTGTAACGCATCGCGCTGCTCGTAAGTGAGGTACGGCGAGAGTGCGTCCAGTACGCGCTGGTTGCGTTTCTTGGTGTACTCGACCTGTTTCTCGTACATATCTGCCGACGGCTCCACCGCATAAAGCCGCGATGTGAGCGCCGCCTTGGGCGTCGAGTCCGCGTTGGCGTTGGCGCGAGCCATGTTGGCGTACTCCTGCATCTCGGCTTTCTGTGCCTCGGCGTACGCCTTCACGACAGCACGATTGGCGTCGTCGCTGAGCGGCACGCCGCGATTGACGAGGGTCGCGCGCAATTGTTCGGCCTGGTGCCGGGCACCGAGCGTGGATTGATATTCCTTCCAGGCTTGCAACTTGTCGGACCCGATCTGCGCGGCGAGTTCGGCGTCGTTCTTCTGTTGCATCTCGGTCCAGCGCTGCTGCATTTTCTGCTGGCGCTGTTGCAACGCTGCCGGATCGAGCCCTTCCGTATCCCACAGCAAATCCGCCTGATCGCTGTTACGCAGCTGCTGCTCGGCGAGCAGATCGAACAACTGTTCCGTCTGCTCCGCGGTGAGCCCCAATTCCTGAGCGACACCGGGATACGTGCGCGCCATGTTGCTGCGTTGTTGGACGCGAATCGCCTCGCGATAGTCGGGGTCCTGCATCAATTGATGCTGGCGTTCGCGAGCTTCGCGCATGAAGTTCATGCGCTCTTCGCGCGAGGGCGTGTTAGCACGCGTCGCGTCTGCAGGCGCCGCCTTCTGCGGGGCCCTCAGTTCCACCAACTGCGCCACCAGGGGCGCACTGACCGGAGTGGATTGGACGACTGGCGCAGGATCGGGCGCCGGGGCCGGCGGAGTTTGTTGTTGCTGTTCGAGCTTGGCGACCTGCGCCTGCAGCTCGTCGATGCGCGCCTGGCCGGTGCGCATTTGTTTGACGAGATGCAGGCTGAGCAGGCTCAGGCCCACGCAGGCGGCGAACAGGATCAGCACGGCTTTGTTCATGACGACACTCCTGTCTTCATCACCAGGCCGGCCGAACCTCGCGATCAGCCGGCGGCGGACCCCTGCTTCGCAATCGCCTTGCGCAGCTCACGCAGCTTGGCCTTCACGATGGCGGCGTTCTGCGGCCCGATGCGGATCAGCATTTTCTGCCCGGCCGAGCGATTTTCCAGCTCCGGATCGACAAATTCATAGTTGACGCTCGGCCGCCGCAGCAGCACCGGGCCGCTCGGATCCGGGGTCGCGAGCAGATGATCGATGACCTCGACCAGTCGGTCGTTGAAATAACCGTCGGGATAACCCAGGTCGACGTAAGCCTGCTGAAACAACGGGTACAACTGTTTGTACATGGCCACGAGCTGCGCCGTGTCCGTGTTCTGGACGATCTTGATCAGCGGCTCGTAACGCGCCGAGTTGGCAGCCGTCAGCGTCACTTCATCGCCATTGCCGCTGGTCGTGAGCTCGCCGCCGATCGGCTTCACCGGCCACATCTGCACCGCTGTTTTCTTGCGCGGCAGATTGTCGATGGTGACGACGGCGTGGCGAATGATGTCTTTCGGCACCAGGAACGGATCGAGCGCACGTCCGAATACACCGCCGAGCGCTTCCTGCGTGGTCGGATCGCTCTCGGCGAGGTTCGGCAGCGGCTTGGGCGGCGGCGTTTCGTCGACTGGATTCTTGATCGGCGGCTCCGTCGACGGCGGCGGCGTCTGCGGTTGCGTCACCGCCGGCGTTTGTTTCGCCTGCTCGGCCTGCCGGTGCGCACGTCCGTAGTACAACGCGGCACCGATGCCCACTGCCACGACGACTGGGATCGCCCAATACAGCCATTTCTTCGTGTCTTCTTCCACGACGCCTCCTGGGTCCGACTCACTGTCTACGCGTTATTGGGGCTTCTGGAACTTGAGCAGGAAGTTATCCGCCTCGCCGATCGCCTCATACTTGGCGCGATCTTGATCGCCCAGCGCCAGGGTCGGCGGCAGCGTCCACACGCCCTTCGGATAATCCTTCGTATCCTTGGGATTGGCGAGCAGCTCCGAGCGGCCGACCAGCTTGAACCCGAGCCGTTCCGCCAGCGCGATGGTGTAGTCCTCGCGCACGTAGCCGTTCGCGGCCTTCGGATCCTGCGGCTTGTCGTTCGGAGCGCGATGCTCTTCGACACCCAGAATGCCGCCCGGCTTGAGTGCGCGATAGAAAGTTGCGAACACCTCGTCGGCCGCTTCTTTGCCCTGGCTCATCCAGTTGTGCACGTTACGGAATGTGACCACGACATCGGCGGAGTTGGGCGGCGCGACCTCGCCCTTGCTCATGTCGGTGACCTTCACCTTGCCGTACAGCTCCTTGTTGCTGTCCAGCTTCTTCTGCCAGCCTTCGGCCGCACGCGGGGAGACGGCGGTGTAATACGTGCCTTTATCGCGCAGGTAGGGAGCGAGGATCTCGGTCCAGTAGCCGCCGCCCGGCGAGATTTCGACCACGGTCATGTTCGGCTTGATGCCGATGAACTCCAGCACTTCCTGCGGCTTGCGGGCCGCGTCGCGTGCCACGAAATTCGCCGAACGGTGTTCAGCGGAGATCGCCTTGGCGAGGGCCTCGTCCTTCGCGACGGCACCCGCGAGCGGGGCGACGCACGCGGCGGCGGTGGCCAGGGCGGTAAGCAACGAGGATGCGCGCATGAGCTGACTCCTTATCTTCGGCATCGGTGGTCTTTGCTGGGCGTGCGAATGTAACAGACCGGTTGGGCCACACACAGGTTCCCGCGCCGGCCCCCGGCTCGACTACCATTGGCCGCTTTCGTTCAGCAACAAGGATCCGGATGTCGGCGAAATCAGAGCGTGTGGTGCTCGCGGGCCTGGCCACACTGGCCTTTTGCAACGCAATTGAGGCCGCGCCGCTGGCGCTGGAAGAGTGCCGCCTGCGAAGCGAGCTCAGCGGCGGCAGTGTCGCGGCTCGCTGCGGCTGGCTGTCGGTGCCGGAAAATCGCGACCAGCCCAAGGGCCAGCAGCTGCGCCTGCACGTGGCGGTGCTGCCGTCGTTGCGGCTGGAGCCGGCGGGCGATCCTTTGTTTATATTGAGCGGCGGGCCGGGCCAGGCGGCTGCCGATTTGTATATTTCCATCGCGCCGGCGCTGGCGCGCATTCGACGCGATCGTGACATCGTGGTGGTTGATCAGCGCGGCACGGGGCGGTCGAACCGTCTCGACTGCAGCTTCCCCGACGAAAGCGACGCTGCGTTCAGCGATACGCAGAAGCTGCGTGGCATCGTCCACTCCTGTCTCGCGAGTCTGCCGGGCGATCCGCGTTATTACACCACCAGCGTCGCCGTTCGCGATCTCGATGACGTGCGCGCCGCGCTCGGTTATCAACAAATCGATTTGTATGGCGTCTCGTACGGCACCCGAGTCGCTCAGCATTACATGCGCCGTTATCCCGAGCGCGTGCGTACCGTTGTATTGGATGGCGTCGTGCCACCCGAGCTCCCGCTGGGGCCGACGGTCGCGCTCGATGCGCAAGCAGCGATTGATTCGGCCTTCGCTCGCTGTACCGAAGACGCGCAATGCAATCGCGCATTTCCGAACGTCGCCGACAGCTTCACGACCCTGCGTGCCAAACTGCAGTCGCAACCCGTCTTTCTGTCGGTGCCCGATCCTCTGAGTGCCGAGCCGACGGCAACGCAATTGGGTGCGGCAGAGCTCAGCGCTGCCGTGCGGTTGCTGAGCTATTCCGATGAAACAATGTCGACGGTGCCTTTGTTGATTCACGAGGCGCAGGCCGGCCAGCCGCAGGGCCTGGCGGCCCAGTACCTGATGATCAAACGCAGCCTGGACAAACAAATCGCCAACGGCATGCACTTCGCTGTCGTGTGCAGCGAGGACGCACCACGCTGGGATCAGGCGAATGTCTCCGAAGCAGCAGTGGCAGCGACATATATCGGCGGATCGTTCATGGCCGCGATGAAAACCGTTTGTGAGCAATGGCCGCGCGGCCCGGTGGATCCGGAGTTCAGCAAGCCGGTCGTGAGCGCCCTGCCAACATTGATTCTCTCTGGCGGCAACGATCCCGTGACACCGGCGCGCTATGGCGAGCAAGTTCATCGCAGCCTGTCGAAATCGAAACACCTGGTGCTCGCCGGCCAGGGTCACGGCCAGATCGGCGTCGGCTGCGTGCCGCGGCTGGTGGCCGAGTTCATCGCCACCGGCGATGCGGAGAAGATCGACGACGCTTGCACCAAAACCGTCGTGCCCGCTCCTTTCCTGCTGTCTCGCTCGGCACCTGCGCCATGATCCAAGTCGAAGGTCTGAAAAAACGTTTCGGCACGGTGCAGGCGCTGCAGGATGTTTCTTTCAGCGCTGGCGACGGCCGCATCACCGGCCTGCTCGGCCACAACGGCGCTGGCAAATCGACGACGCTGCGTGTGCTGAGCACCGTAATTCGCGCGAACGAAGGTCGCGCGCTGATCGATGGACACGACTGTGCGACTGAACCTTTGCATGTGCGCCGATCGCTCGGAGTGTTGCCGCATGCCAGTGGCTTGTATGCACACCTGAGCGGCCGAGAGAACATTGCTTACTACGGCGAGCTGCATGGAATGCGAGGCGCCGATTTGAAACGAGCGGTCGACGAGATGATCGAACGCTTGAACCTGGGCTCGGTCGCGGAACGGCGCGCGAAGGGCTACTCACAAGGCGAACGTTTGAAGGTCGGCCTCGCGAGGGCGCTGATTCATCGGCCGCAAACCATCATTCTCGACGAGCCGACCAACGGTCTCGATGTAAATGCGGTCCGCATGTTGCGCGAGCTGATTCGCGGGCTGCGAGAGTCGGGCCGATGTGTGCTGTTCTCCAGCCACGTGATGCAGGAGGTCGCAGCGCTCTGTGACGATATCGTGATCATTTCGCACGGCCGGGTCGTCGTGCGCGGCACGCCGGCGCAAATTCTGGCAGCGACCGGGACAAGCGACCTGGAAGAAGCCTTCGTACGCGCCGCCGATGAAGCCGGCACTGGCGAGGTGGCGTGATGAGCGCTGTCTGGACTGTATTCCGCAAAGAGGTGCTGGAGAATCTGCGCGATCGTCGCGTGATCCTGTCGGCGTTCTTTTTTGGCGTGTTGCTGGCGCCGGTGATCTTCGGCCTCACGACCACGATGGTGTCGAAGCGCGCCGTCGCGAATCAGGACAAGCCGCTCAAGCTGCCGGTCGCGGGCGGCGATCATGCGCCCAATCTCGTGCAGTTCCTGCGTGAGAACGGGGCGCAGATCGAGGACGTGCAACTCACATCCGACGAAGCGATGAACGCGGTGAGGTCGGGCGAGCGCGACCTGGTGCTGCTCATCGGCGATGAATACGGCAAGGCGCTGCAAGCGGGCGAGTCGGCGCCGTTGTCGCTGGTGGTCGATACATCGAACAGCAACACATCGCCGAGTGCCGAGCGCGCCAGGCAATTGTTAGGTGCGTACGGTCATCAGCTGGCGGCATTGCGGCTGATGGTTCGAGGCATCAATCCAGTGGTGATCGATCCGATCGGCGTTCACACGTTAGATGTGGCGACGCCGGCCGGCCGCTCGCTGCTCATCCTCGGCATGATGACGTACTTTTGTTTCATGTCGATGCTGGTCGGCGGGTTCTATCTCGCGATCGACACCACCGCGGGCGAGCGCGAACGTCATTCGCTGGAGCCGCTGCTGACGCTGCCGATCCGGCGCTCGGAGCTGATCGTCGGCAAGATGCTCGCGACTTCAGCTTATATGTCGGTGTCGCTGCTGCTCACGCTGGCAGCGTTTGGTGTGGTGCTGACGTTTATTCCGCTCGAAGCGTTGGGAATGTCCGCGAACTTCGGGCCGCGAGTGGTGCTGGCGATCTTCGCCATCATGCTCACGTTCGTTCCGATGGGCGCGGGACTGATGACGGTGGTCGCGTCGTTCACGCGGAGCAATCGAGAAGCTCAGTCGTGGTTGTCCGTCGTGATGATGCTGCCGATCGCGCCGATCATGTTTGCTGTCGTCAGCGGCACGAAGCCGAGCGCAACGCTGATGGCGGTGCCTAGCCTGAGCCAGCATCTGCTCGCGACCAGCCTGATGCGCGGTGACGCGATCCCGGCGCTGCACGTTTTAATTTGCGCCGGGACCACGCTGGCCCTCGGAGCCGTGCTGGTCGGCCTGGCGATCAAGCTGTACCAGCGCGAGGCAATTTTGGGGTGAAGCGCCTGTAAGAAAGCCGGGCGGGCAGGAACTAATCGAGCATGGAAGGCATCCCCCTCGACACCTTGCCCGAAGCGACGGACCGCGACATTGATCGGCTGTTCGAGCGCGTGCTCGCGGACTTCGGTCCGGCCATCTCGCGCATCGCCCGTGCCAACGAAGCCGATCCAGCACGACGCGCCGATCTGCAGCAGGAGATCTACTTCGAGCTGTGGCGCAGCCTGGCCGTGTTCGATGGCAGATGTTCCCTGGGAACGTGGATTTATCGAGTCGCCCTGAACATGGCTGCGCGCCATGTTCACCGCCAACGGCGCGTTACTCAGCGCGAACTGCAAAACCTCGAAGAAATCGCCGAACCCTCCGCACCTAACGATACCGACGGCGCGGTTGCTGACGAGCAGAAACTCGCGTTGCTCAACGACCTCATCGGTCGACTGAAGCCGCTCGACCGGCAGGTGATGCTGCTGTACCTCGACGATCTCGACGCCGCTCAGATCGGCGAGATCACTGGTCTTGCCGCGAGCCATGTCGCGGTCAAAGTGCATCGGATCAAGCGCCTGCTGGCCCGCATGTATGCAGGAACCCACCATGAATGATTCGCACGACACCGGGGCCAAGCGCCTCTGGCAATCGCAACCCTCGGAGATTCCACCCATGTCGACCGTATATCTGCGTTACCGCGCGACCGAGCTCGATCGTGCCTTTCGACGGCGCAACTGGCTGGAGCAGGGATCGTGTGTGCTGGCGATTCTCAGCTCGTCGATCTCGCTGCTCTTTGCTCCGGACAACGGGCTCAGAGCGACCCTGCTGCTGTTGATCGCGGGCATCGGCGTTGCAATGTTTCAATGGCGACGTCGCACACGCGAGCGCCCGAATGTTGCGGCGGCTGATACCGGGCTCGCGTTCTATGTGCGGGAGCTGGAGTACAAGCGCAACCTGCATAAAACATTGTGGCGCTGGTATCTGCTGCCGATGCTGCCGGGCAGTGTGGCGCTGGTGCTATGGAATTGGTTTGGCGACTCGCGGAGCAGAGGAACGCCGGTGCCCTGGGCCGTCACCGTGGTGATGGGCGCGTGGTTCGTGGGAGCGTTGCTCTACGAACGTTACAAGGCCGCGCAGTATCAGCGGGAGCTCGATGCGCTCGCCGCCGATGACGCGAAGCCTTCAGCCCGGGTGCAGGACTGAAGGCTTCGCAGCGAGCTACCAGGCTTTATTTCCCGAGTTCCCGCGCTGTTGATTGGAGTGCGGGCGTCGCGAGCGATGCTGACCCTGCTGCGGACGGCCGTGATGCTGACCAGCCTGCGGTCGAGCATTGTTGTTGGGACGTGCGCTCTGCTGGCCTTGCTGGGACTGCTGCTGCTGACCACCACCGCCGCCGCGACGTTTGCGACGACGAGGTCCGCCTTCACCGGCGGGGCGAGGCGCCTGAGCAGAACGAGGCTGCTGATGCTGAGCCTGAGCGGGACGCTCGCGAGGCTCCTCACGCATCGGCGGCGGCGCCGGCTTGAAGTGAGGCACAGCAGCTTTCGGCACCGGTTTGCGAGTCACCTTTTCGATGTCTTTGAGCAAGCCGTTCTCGTCGGGTGAGACCAGCGACACAGCGACGCCGGTCGCGCCCGCACGGCCGGTGCGGCCGATGCGATGAACGTAATCTTCCGGAACGTTCGGCAGCTCGTAGTTCACAACATACGGCAGCTCTTTGATATCCAATCCGCGCGAGGCGACTTCCGTCGCGACCAGCGCACGAATGCGATAGTTCTTGAAGTCGCCGAGCGCGGCGATGCGAGCCGACTGGCTCTTGTTGCCGTGAATGGCGGAAGCTTCGATGCCGTCCTGCTGCAATTGTTTGGTGAGCCGGTTGGCGCCGTGCTTGGTGCGCGTGAACACCAGCACCTGCGACCAGTCGCCGTCATGAATCAAATGCGACAGCAGCGCGCGCTTCTGGTCTTTCGCGACCATATAAGCACGCTGCTCCACGGCTTCGACAGCGGCGTTGCGACGGGCCACTTCGATTTCGGCCGGATCATGCAGCAAGGTCTGCGCCAGGCGCCGCATCTCTTCCGAGTAGGTGGCCGAGAACAGCAGGTTCTGGCGCTTCTTCGGCAATTGTTTGATGACGCGGCGGATGTCGGCGATGAAGCCCATGTCCAGCATGCGATCGGCTTCGTCGAGCACGAAGATTTCGATACGCGACAGATCGACCGTGCCTTGCTGGGCGTGATCGAGCAAACGACCCGGCGTTGCGACCAGGATGTCGGTGCCGCGGCGGAGCGCATCGATCTGCGGATTGATGCTCACGCCGCCAAAGATCACCAGGCTGCGCTGGCGCAGATATTTGCCGTAGCTCTGGATGCTTTCATTCACCTGCGCGGCGAGCTCGCGCGTCGGCACGAGAATCAGCACGCGAGGCGACTTGGAAGCAGCGCCAGTTTGCAAACGTTGCAGGATGGGCAGCGTGAATCCGGCGGTCTTACCTGTACCGGTCTGGGCGCCGGCGAGCACATCGCGGCCGGTGAGAATTTCGGGAATCACTCGCGCTTGCACGGGAGTGGGCGCGCTGTAACCACGATCGGCGAGCGCACGCGTAAGTTCGGGAATCAACCCGAGGGCGGAAAAAGGCATGGAGACGATATTCCTCAACCAGCCTGCGGAAACTTGCGTTTGCCGGTCCAGTGAGGCGGGAGACTAGGTTCGAGTCGGAAAGACTGCGAGGGGTGAACGAGCCGACCGGACGGCGGCTGATGGCGCGCACTCTACAGGGATCGCGGTCGATTTGCACGACAGACGTTCTGCAGAACAACGATTGTCCCCAGGTGGCGACAGTTTTCGCGACTTCAAGGTCCGGTCCGTTGTAGCTTTGCGCGTATGGAAGTGGAGGGATCGACATGACTTCTCGAGCTGTGGGCTCGGCGCTGCTGGTGACTTGCGCCGTGCTGACTACCGGCATCGTTGGCTGCAGCAAGCCTTCATCCAATGCCGTAGCCGCCAGGGAACGGTACAACGTCACAGTCCGCTGGACTGCGCACGGCGTGCCTCACGTGCGTGCCAAAGATTGGGGCAGCCTGGGCTATGGCTTCGCATACGCAGTGGCAACGGACGCGGTGTGCACGCTGGCGCGCGAATTCGTCAACGTTCGTGGTGAACAAGCCAAATTCTTCGGCCCCGAAGAAGGCCGGCTCGAAGCCGACATCTTTTACAAATCGGTGATCACTGAGCAGGCGCTCGCGCACGCCACCGCTCGCATGCCGCAACAGATGACGGCCATGCAGGAAGGTTATGTCGCCGGCTACAATCGTTATCTCGCCGATCATCCCGGCGACAAACTGCCCGCGAGCTGTCGCAATCAAGCTTGGGTGCGTCCCATCGTCGGCGCCGACATCGCACGAATGAATATTGGCGTGGGCATTCGCTATGGCATCGGCCGCTCGCCCGCGGCGATTGCGAATGCCAGCCCGCCGACCAAGGACGAAGAAGCCTTGAGCGTGGCGCGGGAGCCGGCGCATTTCGATACATCGATGTTCGGCTCCAATGCCATCGCGCTCGGCAGAGTCGCCACCGTCAACGGCCGGGGCCTGATGCTCGGCAACCCGCATTATCCCTGGTCAGGCTCCAGTCGTTTTCACATCGCTCACCTCACCATTCCCGGCGAGTTCGACGTGATGGGCGTCGGCCTGATCGCCACGCCGTTCCTGGCCATCGGTTTCAATCACGACGTGGCCTGGTCGCACACGGTCTCGACCGCGCTGCGTTTCACTTTGTATGAATTGACGCTCGATCCCAACGATCCGCTGGCCTATCGATACGGCAATGAGATTCGCAAGCTCACGCCGAAATCGGTGACCGTAGAGATTCGACAGCCCGACGGCTCGATCGCCACCGAGCAACGCACGACCTACGACAGCCACTTCGGCCCGGTGCTCGAAGATGAAACATTGCCGTGGACTCGCCAGCGCGCCTATGCGATTCGCGATTCCAATCTCGATAACAACCGCGCGCCCGAACAATATTTACAGCTCGGCCGCGCCAAGACGGTGGATGAAATACTGCGGGCGCTGGAATCGACTCAAGGCATCGCCTGGGTCAACACCATCGCCGCCGATCGTCACGGCAAAGCTCTGTACGCAGATTTGTCGGTGGTGCCGAACGTCGATGAGAACATGCTCAAAGCGTGCGCCAGCTCGAATGTGGAACGCTGGGGACGTTATCCCGTCGTCACTCTGCGAGGTGCGCCGGATTGCGAGTGGCACGTGGATACTCGCGCACATCAGTCGGGCATCGTTCCTCCCGAAGAGCTGCCGCACCTCATCCGCGAAGACTTTGTCACCAATTCCAACGACAGTTACTGGCTGTCGAATCCCGCTCGTCCTCTGGAAGGCTACTCGCCCATCATCGGGCCGGAGCGTACTGCGCGCTCGCTGCGCACCCGCGCCGGCATTGTGATGGTCGAGGAAGTGCTGCAAGCGAAGGAAGCGAATCGTTTCGATGCGCAACGCCTGCAAGATCTGCTGTTCAGTCATCGCAACTACGCGGCCGAGCTGCTGCTCGATGACGTACTCGCGATCTGCAAGCGCAATCCGAAACAAGTGCGCCTCGATAAGGACACTGTCGATGTGAGCAAGACCTGCGACGTGCTGGCGGCGTGGGATCGCAAGAACGATGTGAACAGTCGCGGCGCGCAGATCTGGACGGAGTTCTGGCCGGTCGTCGATGACACGCCGAATCTCTGGACCGTGCCGTTCGACGTCAAAGATCCGGTGCACACGCCACGCGGCATCAACGGCGCCGACGCGAAGGTTCGCGCGGCAGTGATGGAATCACTCGCCGCCGCCACCAAGAAGCTCAACGACGCGCAGATCCCGCTGGACGCGCCGTGGGGCGAAGTGCAATTCGTGGAGAAGAACGGGCAAAAGATCGCGATCCCCGGCGGCACGCATCCCAGCACGTTCAGCAACATCCAGGCGCAGTTCACACCTGGAAAAGGCTATACGCCGATTCTCACCGGCAACAGCTGGATGCAAGTGGTCACCTGGGACGACGGCGGCAATGTAGATGCACACGGCATCCTGTCCTATTCGCAATCAGAAGAAGCGGACTCGCCGTACGTGGTCGACCAGACGCTGCTGTACTCGCAAAAGCAATGGTTGAAGCTGCCGTTCACCGAACAGGAGATCTCGGCGGATCCGGAGTTGCGAACGCTGGAACTGAAGGGCAGCTGATCTTTAGTTGAGACCCAGTTTAGTTGAGACCAAGGCGACGCGGCTGTAACAAGCCGCGCAGCTTGCTGCGAAGGTCGGCCTCTCGATACGGCTTCGCCAACATATCCGCGCCCTTCTCGGGCGCGGCGTAAGACGCCGAATAACCAGTCGCATAAAGCACCGGCAGCTGCGGCCGACGTTCGCGAGCGAGACGACCGAGCTCGAATCCATTCATGCCGCCGGGCATCACGATATCGGTAAATAACAAATCGATGGCCGACTCGCGATCGACGATATCGAGCGCACGCGCGCCGTTGTCGGCTTCGATGACGTTGAACTGCAACTCTTTGAGCATTGCCGCCGTGACGGCACGCACGCCGGCATCGTCTTCCACCAACAGAATCGTGCGATCCCGACCGGACAGCGAAAGATCTTCGCCGGCAACGCCGCTGCTCGCGGGCACCGCCTCGGTGCGGGGCAAATAAATTCGCACCGACGTGCCGCGGCCCGGTGT